>NZ_JAUSXY010000001.1:939990-1253320 GCF_030944625.1 Arthrobacter sp. SLBN-112 | reverse complement strand
GGTATCCACGGCGCCATCGCCGCAGGGCTCCGGTCCCACTATCCGGACGCGGACATTACGACGGCGGTGCTCGCCAGCAATGACGAACACGGCCTGGACGAGGAGGTGCTCGCGGAGACGGACGTCCTGCTCTGGTGGGGCCACATCGCCCACCACGAGGTGAGCGACGCCGTCGTCGAACGCGTCCACCGGCACGTGCTGGGCGGAATGGGACTGATCGTGCTCCACTCGGGGCACTTCGCCAAGATCTTCACCAGGCTGCTGGGCACCAGCTGCTCCCTGGCCTGGCGGAACGACGGCCAGCGCGAGCTGGTGTGGACGGTCAAACCGTCACATCCCATCGCGGAGGGCGTGGAGAGCCCCATCGTCATCCCCGAGCAGGAGATGTACGGCGAGCTGTTCGACATCCCGGACCCTGACGACCTGATCTTCATCAGTTCCTTCGCCGGCGGCGAGGTGTTCCGTTCCGGGGTCACGTTCACCCGGGGCAAGGGCAGGATCTTCTACTTCAGCCCCGGCGACCAGGAGTACCCGGTGTACCACCATCCGCAGGTCCAGCGGGTGCTGGCCAACGGCGTGAAGTGGGCGGCGCAGCCGGGGCTGGACCGCTCAGCCCCTGCCGTGACCAACCCCGGCAGGGCGTGGTTCGAGGAGGACAGCCGGCATTGACATCGCCTGCGTGGGGGAGCAGATTGAAAGCGTTGCGACGCAAAGGTCCGGCGGGTTCTGGACGGGCACTACCCGCCCCGCTGGACCGTCTTTCCCTGAGCGGCTCAGCGCCCGTGGGTGAATTTCATAACCACTCCCTTTCGAGGAGCCAGAAATGCCTGCAGTAACGGTTAAGGACCTTGAAACCAAGTCCTTTAACGACGCCGACGAGAAGCGCCGTCCGCCCAAGACCCAGGTGGACGTGGTCAGTATTGGCGGCGCCACCCTGGGCCGGTTCACCTTCGAGCCCGGCTGGCGCTGGTCCGAGACGGTTAAAACCGTGGTCCACACGGACAGCTGCCAGAACAACCACCTTGGCTTCTGCACCGCCGGGACCCTGACCGTGCAGCTGGACGACGGTACCCGCACCACCATCCACGCCGGTGACGCCTACTCAATTCCCGCCGGCCACGACGCCTGGGTGGAAAACGATGAAGAGTTCGTTGGCTACGAGGTCATAAGTGCCGCGGAGTACGCGAAGCCCGCCTGACCTTGGGGTTCAGCGCGAATAACCAGGAAAGGGAGGTCCGCAGGGCCCTCCCTTTCCTGCTGCCGCGACCCTTACGGTTGAGGGGAACACAACGATCGGAGAGCAATGAGAGTCACCGTCATCGGCGGCAGCGGCCACATCGGTTCGTTCCTGGTCCCCCGGCTGGTCCGCGCCGGCCACGAGGTCACCAACATCAGCCGCGGCGCCAGCAAGCCCTACACCGCCTCACCGGAATGGGAGCATGTACACCAGGTCGCAGCGGACCGTCAGCAGGAGGACCGGGACGGGACGTTCGGGGACCGGGTGGCCGGGCTGAAGCCGGAAGCGGTGGTGGACCTGGTCTGCTTCACCCTCGATTCGGCTGCGGCGCTGGTGGACCGGTTGCGAGGTGAGGTGGGGCATCTGCTGCATTGCGGTTCCGTGTGGCGTTATGGCCAAAGCCTGAAGCTGCCGATCAGGGAAGGCTCGGATTCTGCCGCTGAGCCCTTTGGCGAGTACGGCGTCGAAAAGAACCGGATCGCCGTGATGCTGCGGGAAGAGACGGCCCGGGGCGGCCTGGCGACCACGTCCCTGCACCCGGGCCATATCGTAGGACCAGGTTGGCATCCCATCGGTCCGGTGGGAAACCTGGACCCCGGCATCTGGCAGACCATCTCCGCAGGCCAGCCCCTCCGGGTTCCCGGCAGCGGCGCGGAACTGATGCACCACGTGCATGCCGACGATGTTGCCCAGGCTTTCGAGAAAGCCCTCGCACAGCGCGAAGCGGCCGCCGGAGAGGACTTCAACATCGTCGCTCCCACGGCGCTGACCGTGCGCGGCTACGCGGACATCGCGGCTGCCTGGTTCGGGCACGCTGCCGTGCTGGAAACGGTCAGCTGGGAGCGGTTCCGTGAAGACACCTCACGGGACTATGCGGAGTCGAGCTGGGGCCACCTCTACCGCAGCCAGTGCTTCAGCATCGACAAGGCCGCGTCCGTGCTGGGCTATGCACCGCGGTACCAACCTGAGCAGGCCATCTTCGAATCCGTAAAATGGCTTGTTGACCACGGCCGGCTTCACGTCGCGCGCCCCTTGGGCGTCTCCAAGGACTAAGGCAGGCTACGCACACCGCCGCCTCAGCCGAGCCACCAGCGTGGCGGCCAGGAGTGCCGTCGCCAGTTCCAGTGCAATGACCAGCAGCAGCCCGCCGGCACCGTCCGCATGGGCAGCGGACGACGGCGGCCCTCCGGTGTGGGCGTGGCCGGCACCGCCGCCGCCGAGCAGGAGGGCCGCGTGGACGGCTGCCATTGCCACGGCGGCGACGGTGACCTGGTGGAGCGCGGCCACCCCGCTGTGCCGCCAGATGTGGACAGCACAGGGAACGCACACCGCGGCAAGGACCAGCATCAGGGCACTGAGCCAGGCACCATGGTTGCCCGTGGCGGCGAGCCACAGGTGTGTTGCGCAGGAAACGGCGGTGACCACGGCAGCGAGCCGCGCATGAAAAACCGGACCGCCGGCACGGGCCCGGACCGCCGTCGTCGTCCTTCCTGCTGCTGCCCTGTTTCCTGCCGGCGCAGGGGCCACGCTAGTGGCAGCCACCGCTGCCGCCTTCGCTATGGCAGGAATCGGCCTGCTGGTTCGGGTTGGCGGGGACGTCCAGGACGGGACTGCGGTCGAAGAAGCCCTCGGGCCGCAGCTTGAAGCCCACGGTGTCCACGGGCATGATGGGCCAGTCCTCCATGCGGGGGAAGTGGGTCAGGCCAAACGTATGCCACACGACGATGTCCTGGCCGTCGAGGTCGCGGTCCTGTGCCACGTAGGCGGGCAGCCCGGCTCCCCCGGCATGCTGGTTCACGAAGTCGCCCGTGGGGTACTTCTCGTCCTCGGCGTACCGGGTGACCCACAGATCCTTGGTGGCGAACGCGGCCCGGCGGGCGATTGAAGAGTCCGGATCCGCCAGCAGCGTGGGCTGGTTGTGGGAGTGGAGCTTATAGCCCACCGGCTCGCCCAGCCGGTTGCGTGAGTCCGGGTTGGAAATGATCCAGGTGCGGCCGGAACGGGCGTCGGCCTCGCGGACGGCCTCGGATTCGCGCGCCAGAACGGTGCGCTTGCGGGAGAAGGCGTTGCCGCGCTCATTACCCGGGCCCATGGCCTGCCGGACCACATCCTCCTCCTCCACGCGGTTGGTGAATCCGTCAATCGCCATGTCCAGCCGGGCACTGAAGAGGTGCTGGTGGAACGGGGCGCCCAGGCCCGGGGCCAGCTGGGAGATGTTGTCCGAGCCGCCCTCCGGGAACGCCGAGGTGAAGACGATGCCGGTGGCTTTGGCCTCGAATTCGATAGTGCCGTCCAGGTAGAGGTACCAGTAAAAGCCGTAATCGTAATTGCCGATGGTGGTGAAGAAAGAGATCACCAGCCGGCGGTTGCGGCGGGTGTAGGTGACGCCGCTCCACAGGTCGGAGTGCTTGGAGAGGATGCTCCAGTCTTCCTCGTGCATGCAGATGCCGTTGCGGATCTCCCGCGGGTTGCCGAACGCGTCGCTGATGACCGGGCTGAGGTAGGTGATCTCGCCCAGGCAGTCGCAGCCGAGTTCCAGGGAGTTGGCGTACTGGCCCACCAGGTATTCGCCCGTGTCGAAGTAGTTCTGCCACGAACGGACGGGTGACGGGTCACCGTACGGGACCACCATCTCGGCAATGGAGGCCCGGTTGATGATGGGCCGCTTCCGGTCGCCGTCCTGGAAGGCGAGGTTGTGCAGGACCACGCCCTCGCGGACGTCGAAGCCCACGTCGACGCTCCATTTTTCCCATTCGACGTGGTTGCCGGCGGTGACGGTGAAGCTGGGGCCCTCGGGCTGGGTGATGCTGATCGGTTTCTGGGTGGTGCGGAGCGGGCCGGTCAGTTCCGGGTCCGTGTAGTTGCCGTGTTCGGCCGGGATGGGCATGGCGCCGAGGTCGATGACCTGGGTGACCTCCTTGCTGACCACATCCACGTATGCCACCAGGCCGTCCACCGGGTGCGCCCAGGCGCTGTCCTCCGGGAACTCCTGGACGAAGGCCAGCCCGCGCAGGATCCGGCGGCCCTTCTCCTCCGGGTACTCGAAGACACCGGCGGACAGCGGGGCTACCCGGACGTTTTCGACGGCGAGTCCGCGGTCAGCGAGCGCCTTGAGCCACCGTTCATCGGTGGCCAGCAGCGTTTCCACCACCTCGAACTCCTCCTCGAGCACCGGCAGTTCGCCGGTCACTGCGGTGTCCAGTTCGACGGCGGAGAGCACCTTCTGCCCGGTGGCCGAGACCACGACGTCCCGCGGCGCCGCCCCGGAGACATCGTGGATGAAGACCCGGAAGCGGCGGTCCGCCGCCGCGGTATCAGCGCCGCGGGCCGGATCCAGCAGGCCCAGGTAGGCGATCCTGTGCTGCGGGCCCAGGTGGCCTTCCGACTGCAGGATGGCGCGCACGTCCTGGATTTCCTGGGCCGTGGCCAGGCGGAAGGCTGATGCGGTTTGGGTGGGTGCAAGCGTCATTGGGGGAACCTTTGTCCGGGCCGTCGCCGGCCATTGCGTTTATTTTCTATAGTTGTAGAGAATAAACGTCCGTAACATGGCTCACAAGAGGTTGGGCAAAGAAATTTCCGGGGAGTGGCCGCGTGCCGAAGATAGTTGACCATGACGAGCGCCGCCTGGAACTCGTGGATGCCACCTGGCGGATCATCGCCCGCCAAGGCCTCGAAAGCGCCACCATGCGCGAGATTGCCATGGAGGCAGGCTTCGCCAACGGCGCCCTGAAACCCTACTTCCCCACAAAGGACACGCTGCTCGAGTTCGCCTTCAGCCACGTCTTCAACCGGACCAACCAGCGTATCGCCCAGGTGGCGGCAGGCAAGACCGGGCTGGATGCACTGCGGGCTTTCTGCCTCGAAGTACTCCCCCTCGACGAGGAGCGCATCAACGAAGCCCGGGTGGTCATCCCGTTCTGGCAGAAGGCGGTCAACGATCCGCGGAAGGCGGAAATCCACCGCGAATCCATGGCGGAATGGCTGGCCGCCATCTGCCGCTACCTGGCAGAGGCAAGGAACAGCGGCGACGTCAGTGCCGGCGTCGCCGACTCCGTCCTCGCCGGCCAGCTGCTGAACATGCTGCTGGGGACCCAGATTGAGGCAGCCCTTGCCCCGGAGGGCCAGCTGGAGTTCGGCCACGCCGCGCAACTGGAAGGCTACCTCGCCCTGCTGGGCAAAATTCCGGGCGGCAAATGAGCCGCTAACTCGAAAGTATGCTTACTATTGTGTGGTCAGGTTCTGGTGCAGACCGGAGCGAGCACGAACTGTAAGGAGCATCTCCATGGGTTTGGACGACAAGATCGGCAACGCTGCAGAGAAGCTTGGCGGCAAGGGCAAGGAAGCTGCCGGCAACGCCACGGGCGATGAAAGCCTGAAGGCTGAAGGCCAGACCGACCAGGCAAAATCCGACCTGAAGCAGGCCGGCGAGCACGTCAAGGATGCGTTCAAGAAGGATTAATTGACGCCTCACAAAACGGGTGCAGCTCCAATCGGAGCTGCACCCGTTGGCGCTTAAGGACCCAACGCCCAGGCAGTAAGCGCGATTAGTGGATGAGTCCCGACACCAGGTTGATGGTGGTTGCCAGCACGATGGCCCCCAGCAGGTAGGACAGCAGGGCCTGCCGCAGGACCGTTGAGCGGATGGCGTTGGTTTTCAGGTCGGTGTCCGATACCTGGAAGGTCATGCCGACGGTGAAGGCCAGGTACGCGAAGTCTGCATACCGGGGCTGGGTTTCCTCATTGAAATCAACGCCGGTCCCGTCGCGGTAGTAGATGGCCGCGTAGCGGAGGGTGAACAACGTGTGGACCAGGAACCAGGACAACGCGATGCTGCCCAGGGCCATGGCCACCGTGGCGTCCTTGCTCATGCCCTGCGAATTGGAGGCGTCCAGCAGGATCAGGGCCACTCCGGCAAAGCTGGCCACCGTGGCACTGAGGACCAGGGTGTCCGAAAAGACCCGGCCCGGATCCTCCCGCCGGGCGTGGGCCGCCGTAGCGCCCGGGCCCATGTGCCGGATGACGCTCCATACCCAGATCAGGTACGTTGCGGAAGCGGCCGCCCAGCCAAGGGCGGGCGCATAGGCCCAGCGGCCAAGCGCTCCGACAGCCAGCGCCACCACCACGCCGACAGCGAGCATCACCACCATCCGCAGCCGGGAGTGGTGCGCGGGGGAATTGAAGTTGTGGTGGCGATCCTGGGACGCGGCAACGGCATTCATGCGCGGATCATGCCACGGCAAGCTTGGAAACACCTGACAGGCCGCTTCAGACATCTTTTTTCGCCAACCGTTGAAAAAAGATTGCGCTGGCGCTAACCTGAACATACTGTGTCGCAGGACACAGGCCGGGGGAACATCAGGTGGCCATCCGTCGCGAGGAACTTCCATGCCAGCAGCAGCTACAGCCGGGGCCTCTGCCCGGCCCGAACGCCAAGACGTCACCTCGAGCGTTGCGGCATCCTTCGACCATTGGAAGCACCTGGTGGCGGAGTCCTTCGTACCCCTCACCGCCCAAACAGCTGACGTGGATGGCTTCCAGGGCCGGATGCGCTCCCGGGTACTGGACCGGATGTCCATTGTTGAAGTGACCGCCACCTCGCACGAGGTCCACCGCACCCCGGCCCTGATCGCGCAGGCCCATGAACGCTACTTCAAGCTCAACCTGCAGTTGGAAGGCACCGGCCTGCTGGTCCAGGACAACCGGGAAGCCGTGCTTGAGCCCGGGGACCTCGCCATCTACGACACCAACCGGCCGTACACCCTCGCGTTCGAGGACAAGACACGGATCATGGTGCTGATGTTCCCCTGCGACGCCGTGTCCCTGCCCGCAGACTATGTGGGGCAGCTGGCCGCCGTGCGCATGGGCAACAGAGGCCTGAGCGGGCTCGTTGGACAGTTCATCCGCCAGCTGTCGGAAAACCTGGACGTCCTGAATGGACCCAGCGGCTCCCGGCTGGCAACGAACGCCCTTGACCTGGTGTCCACCATGCTGCATGCCGAAATGGATATTAAGCCGGACCGGATGAAGCCGCAGGCGCTGCTGGCCGTCTCGGTCCGCGAGTACATCGAGGCGAACCTCTCTGACCCGCTGCTGTCCCCGGCGGGTATTGCGGCGGCGCATTTCATCTCCACCCGGCACCTGCACAACGTCTTTCACGAGTCCGGAACCACGGTAGCCAGCTGGATCCGGACCCAACGGCTCGAGGGGGCCCGCCGCGAACTTCGGGACCCGCTGCACGCGGGACAGCCCGTCGGCGCGGTTGCGGCCCGCTGGGGTTTCCTCGACGCCGCCCACTTCAGCCGCACCTTCCGGGATGCTTTCGGGGTCTCGCCCAGCGAGTGGCGTAAAAGCTCCTAGCCGGCGCCGGGCCTTTCCCACCGATTACGACCAGGGCCCACTGGGCGCTCCGTCACCGCTTCGGCTAACGTCCCTCAGGTGACAAAGAAGTTTCACCTGACGGTACTTGATAGGCCCGGGGCCCGCTGATGCCCTTCATTTGCCTCCTGCTCTCCGGTGCCGCACTGCTGGCCAACGGCCTGGCGACCCTCGGGCACGTTCCCCGCCGCGACGCCGCTGCCCTCAACCTGCTGGTTGGAGGCACCCAGCTGGTGCTCGGCGTCGTCTACGTCTCTGCCGCCGGGAACGCTCCGGCACGGCTCCTGACGGCGGCCGGCATGTTCCTGTTCGGAGCCACCTACCTGTACTCGGGATTGGACGTGCTGCTGGCACTCGGGTCCCGCGGGCTGGGCTGGTTCTGCGGGCTGGTGGCGTTCTGCGGCGTGCTGCTGGCGGTTGCCTGGCTGGGCACCGACCCTCTGCTTGCGGTGCTGTGGGTGTGCTGGTCCGTGCTGTGGGCCCTGCTGTTCGCCTGCCTGGCCCTGGATGCTGTGCGGCTGGAGCGGTTCACGGGCTGGGCCCTGGTGCTGGCGAGCCCGGCGTCGGCCACGGTTCCGGCGCTCCTTGGCCTGGCGGGGTTCTGGCCCGTCTCCCCCGCCGCGGCGTGGGGTGCTGCGCTGGGCGGGGCCACGCTGTTCGTCGCGGCACGCGCAATGGCCCGGCGCGGACAGAAAGTTCCGCGCCGGGCCAGTGCCGGAGATCCTGCGCCTGCTAAGTGAGCGCGTGGCCCAGGGAGGCGGGGTGGTGGCGGCGCTGGATGACCCACTCCACCAACACGCCGGCCAGGAAGACCAGCGGGACCGCCGCGAGCAGGGCCGTGGCCGTCTCGGCGCTGCCGCCGATGAGGGCCGTGAAATTGCTGACCACCAGGTACAGGACCCACGCCAGCAGGACCGCCGCCACGGCCGGGGCGATCCGGGTCTGCCACAGCTGGGCGCCCGCGCGCTCCCGGCGGAAGAAGGCGACGACGGCCGCCGAGCACAGCATGTACAGCACCAGCAGGGCCGCCACAGCCAGGCCGCTGAACCAGGAGAACAGGGTCAGTACGGGGTCCATCGCCAGGATGGCGAACGGCACCACCAGGACGACGGCGGTGGCGGACTGGACCCAGGCGGCCGCCGCAGGTGCCCGGTGCCGGTTGGTCCGGGCCAGGACGGCCGGCATGGAACCGCGCGCAGGGCCAGGGAGTGCAGGTAGCGGTTGATGCCGTTGTGGAAGGCGATGATGCCGGCCAGCAGGGAGGTGACCAGCAGAATGCCGGCCACGATGCCCGCCCAGGGTCCGAACAAATCCACCAGCGGACCCAGCACAAAGGAGGTGGCATCCCCTGACTCGAGCGCGGCACCGGCGGCATCCATCACCTGCGAAGGCCCGTAGTAGCTGACCAGCATCCAGGAGATAAAGGCGAAGAACACCGAGATCACCCCGACCGACAGGTAGGTTGCCCTGGCCACGGTGCGGTGCGGATCCTTTGCCTCGGCAGAATAGATGGCAGTGGACTCGAAGCCGAACATGGACGCCACCGCGAACATGATCGCAACGCCGGGGGCGCCTGCGCCGATGGCCTCCGGGGAAAAGGACGCCGCGACGCTGATGCCCTCCGGGCCGCCGCCGTGGAACAGCACCGTGAACCCGAACATCAGCAGGATGGTCACCTCAAGGCCAACCAGCACGGCCAGGACGCGGGCGCCGAGTTCGATGTTGAGGGAGCCCAGCACCTGGACTCCGGCCATGGTGGCCACGGCCAGCAGCCACCAGGGAATGGCCAGGCCGATCGACGCCAGGAGGCCGGAGAAGGCAGCACCGTACAGCCCGTACATGGCGGCCTGGACAGTGCTGTAGGCCAACAGGGCCAGCCAGGCCGCCCCCGCTCCGGTCCGCCGGCCGAATGCTGCAGTCACGTAGGCGTAAAAGGCGCCGTTGGCCTGGATCTTGCGACTCATGGCGACAAAGCCGACGGCGAAGATCACGATGACGACGCCGACGATCAGGTAGGCGCCCGGGGCGCCGGCGCCGTTGCCCAGCGCCGCCGCGAGGGGCGAGGCGCCCACGATCCCCGTGAGGGGCGCCTGGGCGGACAGGACGAAGAACAGGATGCCGAGCACGCCGATGCTGCCGGCGCGGAGGGCGGTGGAATGCTCCTTGGCCGGAGCGTCAGCGGTCCGGGTCTCGGAAATTCGAAATACTCATTTGATCCTTCTTAACGGTCATGAGCTCGGGAAAATTGCTGTGGAATCCAGCTTGGCAGCGGCAGCCGTTTCCGCCTTGTCCACCAGCGATCAGTTGTTGTCGGTCAGCGCAGCGGACACAACAAAGCGCGGCCGGCCGCCCCGGGAGGGGAAGCCAGCCGCGCTGACAGTGTTCAATTAGGTCGGGCTACCGCAGCACCACTGTGCGGTTGCCCTGCAGGAGGACCCGGCCTTCGCAGTGCCACTTGACCGCGTTGGAGAGGGCCTTGCATTCGGTGTCACGGCCGGCGGCCACCAGGTCCTCGGGCCCGTACGTATGGTCCACTTCCACCACCTGCTGCGCGATGATGGGCCCCTCATCGAGTTCGGCGTTGACGTAATGCGCCGTGGCGCCCACGGTCTTGACACCCCGCGCATAGGCCTGGTGGTACGGCTTGGCGCCCTTGAAGCTGGGCAGGAACGAGTGGTGGATGTTGATGGCCCGGCCGTCCAACTGCCGGGTCAGGTCGTCGCTGAGCACCTGCATGTAGCGGGCCAGCACCACCAGTTCCACGTCGAGCCCGTCCACCAGTTCCATGAGTTTCGCCTCGGCCTCGGGCTTGGTGGCGGCCGTGACCGGGATGTGGTGGAACGGGATGCCGTGCCACTCCACCAGTGCCTGGTGGTCCAGGTGATTGGACACTACGGCCACCACGTCCACCGGCAGTTCGCCCATCCGGGCGCGGAACAGGAGGTCGTTGAGGCAGTGCCCAAACTTGGACACCATGATCAGCACTTTGCGCTTGGATCCCTGGCGTTCCAGCTGCCACCGCATGCCGAACTTGTCCGCCACCGGGGCAAACGAATCCCGCAGCACCTGCAGTGTCGATTCGTCACCCTCGGACGCGAAGTGCACACGCATGAAAAAATGGCCTTCGGAGCGTTCGCCGAACTGTTTGTTGTCGATGATGTCGCAGCCGTGTTCCAGCAGGAAGCCGGAGACGGCGTGCACAATGCCGGGGCCTTCCGGGCAGTCCAGGGTGAGGACGTGTTCCACAGTGGTTGGCGCCTTCGGTGTGGGGATATGGGTTTCAGTGATGGTCATGGCTCAGCACTCGATTACATTCACGGCGAGGCCTCCTCGGGAGGTTTCCTTGTACTTGGTTTTCATGTCGGCTCCGGTGTCGCGCATGGTCTTGATGGCCTTGTCCAGCGAGACCTTGTGGCTCCCGTCCCCGTGCAGGGCCAGCCGGGCCGCGTTGATCGCCTTCACGCTGGCGATCGCGTTCCGCTCGATGCACGGGATCTGCACCAGCCCGCCCACGGGATCGCAGGTCAGGCCCAGGTTGTGCTCGATTCCCACCTCGGCGGCGTTCTCCACCTGCGCCGGCGTCCCGCCGAGCACTTCGCAGAGCCCGGCGGCGGCCATCGAGCAGGCAGAGCCCACCTCCCCCTGGCAGCCCACCTCGGCGCCTGAGATGGAGGCGTTCGTCTTGAACAGGATTCCGACGGCGGCCGCCGCCAGCAGGAAGCGGACCACACCGTCGTCGCCCGCTCCTGGAACAAACTTCACGTAGTAGTGCAGGACGGCAGGCACAATTCCGGCCGCGCCGTTGGTGGGCGCGGTGACGATCCGTCCGCCGGCGGCATTCTCCTCGTTCACGGCGAGCGCGAACAGGTTGACCCATTCCATCGCCAGCAGCGGGTCCGCCGGCGCCTGGACGGGCGACGGCGTTGCTGCCGCCGCCTGGGCGGAGGCTTCCGCCGATGCCGCGGCGGAGGCGGTCAGGGTGCGGAACAGTCCGGGGGCGCGCCGGGGCACCTTGAGGCCGCCCGGCAGGATGCCCTCGGCGTTGCAGCCGTTCTCCACGCATTCGCGCATCACGGCCCAGAGCCCCAGCAGCTTCTCCCGGAGCTCCGCTTCGCTGTGCCAGGTGAGTTCGTTGGCCAGCATGACGTCGGAAATGGACATGCCCTCGCGGCTGCAGATCTGCAGCAGCTCGTCCGCCGTGGAGAACGGGTAGGGCAGCACGGTGTCGTCTGCCACCACCTTGTCTGCCCCTTCGGCGTCGCCGTCCACCACGAAGCCGCCGCCAATGGAGTAGTAGCTCCGTTCGCTGAGTACGGCGCCGGTGTGGTCAAGGGCGCGGAAAGTCATGCCGTTGGGGTGCGCGGGAAGGGACTTGCGCCGGTGCAGCACCACGTCCTCTTCCCAGTTGAAATCCACGCGGTGGCTGCCGGCGATCTGCAGCTCGGCGTTCAGGGCGGCGGCCGCAACCTGGTCATCGGCCGTGAAGGTGTTGACTGTTTCGGGCTCCAGGCCCTGCAGGCCCAGGACCACTGCCTTGTCGGAGCCGTGCCCGCGCCCCGTGGCGCCCAGGGAACCGAAAAGTTCCGACTGGACGCGCACGGTGGAGGCCAGGTGGCCGTCGCCCTTCAGCCCATCGGCGAAGCGCTTGGCCGCCCGCATCGGGCCCACCGTGTGTGACGACGAGGGCCCGATGCCAACAGAGAACAGGTCCAGGACGCTGAGCGCCATCAGGGGACCTCTGGTGAGGCGTACTCCCGCATGGCGTCCAGGAGCCACCGGCCCAGGAACTCGGCGAACGACGCCCGGGGGAAGATCCGGAAGGAGTCCTCGCCGGTCTTCCACAGGATGGCGGGGATGTTCGCGATCTCGGTGGACAAGGCGGTGCCTGCCTTGAACACCCGGGGGTGCAGGTCCAGCGAGCAGCCCTTTTCCAGGACGGCGCGGGCCCGGGGGCCAACCAGCTCGAACGTGGTCCGGTTGGCGGAAAGATCCACCACCTGGCCTGCGCCGGTGCCAAGTGCTTCCCGGAGGGCCGGGATCAGGTGGCCGCCCAGGGATTCGTGCGCCTCGGTGGGTGCCACCACCAGGAATTCCGAGGGGCCCAGCCACAGGACCGAGGTGTCGCCGGAGTTGACCACATCACCGGAACCGGCCGGCACGCCGCCGGTGACGGCGGCCAGGCGCGTTGCCTCGTCCGAGCCTGCGTCAGCCCGGAGGCCCACCATAGTCAGGAAGGGTACTTCCGAGATCTCAACGGTTCCGGCCAGGGAACCTGCGGCGAAGGCTTCCGCCAGCTGGCGTGCCGGGCTGACACGGGCCGAATTGTTCTGCTCTGCGGAGCTCTGGGTGGGGGATGCTGCTGTTTCAGCCATCTTTACGGGTCCCTTCTGGGTCAAAAAGCACTGTTTCTGCAACAACCACGTCCACCAACTGGTCGCCGGCGGCGGCCACCAGGGTTTCGCCAATGCGGTTGCGGCCATTCTTGATCAGGGCCAGGCCAAAAGACCTGCCCAACGCTGCGCTGTGGTAGCTGGAAGTGACGAAGCCCTCCATCGGTACAGGACCGTAGGCCGG
The DNA here is from genome assembly GCF_030944625.1 of Arthrobacter sp. SLBN-112. Classification (NCBI taxonomy): domain Bacteria; kingdom Bacillati; phylum Actinomycetota; class Actinomycetes; order Micrococcales; family Micrococcaceae; genus Arthrobacter; species Arthrobacter sp. SLBN-112. Next base: position 1,240,134 of record NZ_JAUSXY010000001.1, on the reverse strand, counting down.
GTTGGTGGAGCGGCCCTTCTCCACGAGCTGGGTGCCTTCCGGCAGCCGGAGCGTGCCGTCGACCGGGAGGACGCTGACCAGGTGCTTGCGGTCCTCGCGACTGGAGTCCGCCCGTGAGTACGAGCGCTTGCCGATGAAGTCCTTGGCCTTGGAAACGATCCACTCCATGCCCGCGTCCTGCGGGGTGACGGTGCCGTCCGTGTCCTGCCCGACGATCGGGTAGCCCTTTTCGGCGCGCAGCACGTGCATGGTTTCGGTCCCGTACGGGGTGATGTTGAATTCGGCGCCGGCAGCGGCCACGGCTTCCCAGGTGTTCAGTCCATACCAGGCCGGGATGTTGATCTCGTAGGCGAGTTCGCCGGAGAACGAGATGCGGCAGACCCGGGCGCGGACGCCGGAGGCGAGGGTGGTTTCGCGGAAGGTCATGAACGGGAAGGCTTCGGCGTCCAGGCCGCCGTTGGCTGCCAGTTCCGGTGCCACCTTGGCGATGACCTCACGGGATTTGGGCCCGACGACGGCAATGGTGCTCCACTGCTCCGTCACCGAGGTGCACTTCACGTCCAGCTCTGGCCACTCGGTCTGCAGCCATTCCTCCAGCCAGTCGAGCACCTTGGCGGCGCCGCCGGTGGTGGTGGTCATGAAGTAGGTGTCGTCGTCCACGCGGAGGGTCACGCCGTCGTCGAAAATCATGCCGTCCGGGGTGCACATGACGCCGTAGCGTGCCGAACCCGGCGCAAGCTTCTTGAACGCGTTGGTGTAGACCCGGTTCAGGAACTCCCCCGCGTCCTTGCCGCGGATCTCGATCTTGCCCAGGGTGGTGGCGTCCATGAAGCCCACGGAGTCGCGGACGGCTGCGCATTCGCGCAGCACGGCAGCGTCCATGTCCTCCCCGTCCTGCGGGTAGTACCAGGGGCGCTTCCATTGCCCGACGTCCTCGAACAGCGCACCCTTGGCAACGTGCCAGGGGTGGATGGACGTGATGCGGGCGGGATCGAACAGTTCTCCGCGCTGGCGTCCGGCCAGTGCCGCGAACGCCACCGGGGTGAACGGTGCCCGGTAGGTGGTGGTGCCTATGTCGCCGATGCCGCGGGAGGCCTCCCCGGCGGTCCGCAGCGCCGCGGCAATGACGCCGATGGCGTTGACGCCGGAGGTCTTGCCTTGGTCATTGGCGGTGCTGATGGAGGTGTACCGCTTGATGTGCTCAACGGAGCGCATGCCGGCTCCGGTGGAGCGGAGGACGTCCGCCACGGACTGGTCGCGCTGGAAGTCCACGAAGTGGTGGTGCCAGTCGTCCGGGGTGCCGCTCTCGCCGGGTACCAGCCAGAGCTGGCGGGTGGGAGCGGAGGCCTTCGGCTCGGCGAGGGGGGAAGGCTCGACGGCGGACGCGAAGCCCGCCGCGATGGCCGCCCGGGCGCCCGCGGAGACGCCCTCGGCAACGCAGTCCGCGGTGGCGAAGGAGCCGCGGCCGGAGCCGATGGTCTGCTGGTTGGGCACTTCGGTGCTGGGCACGAAAGCTGCCAGGGCGTCGTCCCAGCGCAACTTACCCTGCCGCTGCGAGTGCAGGTGGACCAGCGGGCTCCAGCCGCCGGACACGGCCAGCAGGTCGCAGGCGATCTGCTCGACGCCCGAGGTGAGCTCGCCGTCGTCGTTGATGCTGCGGACGGTGACGCCGTCCAGCCGGCCGGACCCGTCGGCGGAGGTGTTGGCCACCGCGCTGCCGATCAGCACCCGGATTCCGGATTCGACGGCGGCGGTTGCCGCGGCGGTCAGGGCAGGACGGGCGTCGATGACGGCAGCCACCTTGACGCCTGCGGCGGCGAGGTCGGCTGCCACGGCATAGGCGCTGTCATTGGTGGTGCTGATGGCCACGCGCTTGCCGGCGGCAAGGCCGTACCGGTTGAGGTAGCTGCGCACGGCGGAGGCGAGCATGATGCCGGGGCGGTCGTTGTTCTCGAACACCAGGGGACGCTCGTGGGCGCCGGGGGCCAGCACCACCTGGTTGGCACGGATGTGCCAAATCCGCTGGCGGGAAACGCCGGGGGCCGCGGGGCTGGAGAGATGGTCGGTGCGGTTCTGGACCGCGATGACGTAGTTGGCGTCGTAGGCGCCGAAGGCGGTGGTGCGGTTCAGGACGGTGGATTCCGCACCGGACACCAGCTCGGCCTCGACGTCGGCCACCCACTCCAGGGCGGGCTTGCCTTCGATGGTCTCGGCCAGGCCGGGCGCGGTGGAGCCGGAGAGCAGTGAGCCGCCGAGTTCGGGCTGGTCGTCCAGCAGCATGACGCGGGCGCCGGTGCGGACTGCTTCGCGGGCTGCGGCGAGGCCGGCGGGACCGCCGCCGACCACCAGGACGTCGGTGTGGACGTACTTCTTGTCGTATTCGGCGCGGTCGTCTTCCGGGTCCAGTTTGCCCAGCCCGTTAAGCAGGGTGGCCTTGAGCCCGTCAACGAGGGAAACGGTGGTGGCGGGGAGCATGGATTCGGCGACGTGGCCGGGGAAGCGGGCTTCGATGCGGACCAGGGCGTTGGCCTCTTCCACACCCGCGGACATGATGCCGCGGGGGCGGTCCTCATAGAGCGAATTGCCGACGGCGACGCGGCCGTTGGCCAGCAGCGCGGAGGCAAGCGTGTCGCCGGGGTGCCCGGTGAATTCCTCGCCGTCCACGGTGAAGCGCCAGGAGATGGTTCGGTCGATGCGGCCGCCGGTTGCCAGGCGGGCGTTCTGCGAGGTCACTTGGTTGCTCCTTCCGGGGCGGTGGTGGTGGCGGGCGTGGTGCTGGCGGCAAGGCTGGTTGCAGCGAGGCTGGGTGCGGCGGTTCCGGTGGTGGTGCTGTCAGCGGCGAGGCTGGCCGTGCCGGATTCCCCGGCGGGGGCGGCAGCCAGGTCCGGCCGGCGGGCACCCATGGGATAGATGGCCTGGATGTCATAGCTCACGGTGTCGCGGAGCATGTTGAACCACTGGCGGCAGCCGGTGCTGTGGACCCAGCGCTCGGCGAAGATGCCTTTGGGGTTTTCCCGGTAGAAGAGGTAGCGGGACCACTCGGTATCGCTCAGCTCGTTCGGGTTTTCCGGGTAGGGGACGTGGGCCTGTCCCCCGTAGTGGAATTCGGTTTCGTCCCGCGGGCCGCAGTTGGGGCATGGGATCAGCAGCATGTGCGTTAGTCCTTTTCTGGTGGCGGCGGCTAGTGGGCCACGGCGGCGGCGCCGTGTTCGTCGATGAGCGCGCCGGTTTCGAAGCGTTCCAGCGAGAACGGCTTGTTCAGCCGGTGCGGGGTGCCGGTGGCGATCGTGTGCGCGAACGTCATGCCGGCAGCGGGGATTCCCTTGAACCCGCCGGTCCCCCAGCCGCAGTTCACGAACATGTTCTCCACCGGGGTCAGGCCCACGATCGGCGAGGCGTCCAGGGTGGTGTCCACGATGCCGCCCCAGGTCCGGAGCACGTGGGCCCGGGCGAAGATGGGGAAGAGTTCGACGGCGGCCGCCATCTGCTGCTCGATGACGTGGAAGGAGCCGCGCTGGCCGTAGCCGTTGTAGGAGTCCACGCCGGCGCCCATCACCAGTTCGCCCTTGTGGGCCTGGGACACGTAGACGTGCACGTGGTTGGACATGACCACGGTGGGGTGGACGGGCTCATGCAGTTCGGACACCAGTGCCTGCAGCGGGTGGGACTGGATGGGGAGCTGGAAGCCGGCCATCTCTGCCAGGACTGAGCTGTGGCCGGCGGCGCAGAGGCCCACCTTTTCGGTGTTGATGGTGCCGCGGTTGGTCTTGACGCCCACCACCCGGTCGCCGTCCTTGAGGAAGCCGGTGACTTCGCAGTTCTGGATGATGTCCACGCCCATTTCGTCGCACTTGCGGGCGAAGGCCCAGGCCACATGGTCGTGCTTGGCAATGCCGGCGCGCGGCTGGTAGGTGGCGCCCATGACGGGGTAGCGGATGTTGTCGCGGATGTTCAGGATGGGGCAGAGTTCCTTGACCTGCTGCGGGTCCAGCCATTCGGCGTCCACCCCGTTGAGCTTGTTGGCGCCCACACGGCGGATGCTTTCGCGCACGTCGCCCAGGGTGTGGGCCAGGTTCATCACGCCGCGCTGGCTGAAGAGGAAGTCGTATTCGAGTTCCTCGGGCAGGATCTCCCAGAGCTTGAGGGCGTGCTCGTAGATGGCGGCGCTCTCGTCCCAGAGGTAGTTGGAGCGGATGATGGTGGTGTTGCGGGCCATGTTGCCGCCGGCCAGCCAGCCCTTTTCCAGGACGGCGATGTTGGTCATGCCGTGGTTCTTGGCCAGGAAGTAGGCGGTGGCCAGGCCGTGGCCGCCGCCGCCCACGATCACAGCGTCATAGGAGGATTTGGGTTCCGGGTTCCGCCAGAGGAAGTCCGGGTGCTCCGGAAGGTGCTGGGTGTTCACTGGGCGGCTCCAATCAGGTCTGCTTCGGCTTCGTCCAGGCCGGCGCCGGCGGTGAGGTGCGGGTAGAGGGGGAACTTGTCGGCCAGGGCCGTCACCCGGTTGCGGAGTTCGACGGCGGTGTCCCCGGGCAGGGTGCCCGTGCCGGCGGAGGCAATCAGCGCCGTGGCGATGATGTCTGCCACTTCGGTGAATTCGGCGGCGCCGAAGCCGCGGGTGGCCAGTGCGGGGGTGCCGATGCGCAGGCCCGAGGAAACCATCGGCGGGCGGGGGTCGAACGGGACGGCATTGCGGTTGACGGTGATGCCGATCTTGTGGAGGGCGTCCTCGCCCTGCTGGCCATCGAGCTCGGAGTTCCGGAGATCCACCAGGACCAGGTGGACGTCGGTGCCGCCGTTGACCACGGAGATGCCTGCGGCCTGGACGTCGGGCTGGAGGAGGCGTTCGGCCAGCAGCTTGGCGCCCTGCAGGACGCGCTCCTGGCGCTCCTTGAATTCCGGTGCAGCAGCGAGCTTGAAGGCGACGGCCTTTGCGGCCACCACGTGCTCCAGTGGTCCGCCCTGCTGGCCGGGGAACACGGCGCTGTTGATCTTCTTGGCGTACTCCTCCTTGGCCAGGATGACGCCGCCTCGCGGACCGCCCAGGGTCTTGTGCGTGGTGGTGGTGACCACGTCCGCGTACGGGACGGGGTTGGGGTGCAGCCCTGCGGCGACGAGGCCGGCGAAGTGGGCCATGTCCACCATGAGGTAGGCACCCACGAGGTCGGCGATCCGGCGGAATTCGGCGAAGTCCAACTGGCGTGAGTAGGCGGACCAGCCGGCCACGATCAGCTTGGGCTTGTGTTCCAGGGCCAGGGCTTCCACCTCTGCCATGTCCACCCGGAGGTCGGATTCGCGGACGTGGTACGGAACCACGTTGTAGAGCTTGCCGGAGAAGTTGATCTTCATGCCGTGGGTGAGGTGGCCGCCGTGGGCCAGGGAGAGTCCAAGGATGGTGTCGCCCGGGTTCAGCAGGGCGAACATGGCGGCGGCGTTGGCCTGCGCGCCGGAGTGCGGCTGCACGTTGGCGAACTCGGCGCCGAACAGGGCCTTCACGCGGTCGATGGCGAGCTGCTCGATCACGTCGACATGCTCGCAGCCGCCGTAGTAGCGCTTGCCCGGGTAGCCCTCGGCGTACTTGTTGGTCAGAACCGAGCCCTGGGCTTCCATCACGGATGCCGGAGCGAAGTTCTCCGAGGCAATCATTTCCAGGGTGGACTGCTGGCGGTGCAGTTCCTGTGCCACAGCGGCGGCGACGTCGGCGTCCACGGTGGCGAGCGAGGCGTTCAGTACGTCCTGCATTGTTCTCCTTTTGAGCCCTTCGGAGTTACTGATCCATAACTGATCTGTAACTGATATATTAGAACTGACGTAATAGTATGTTGTAGATCACGCGGCAGTCAATAGCTACCTTGGGAGAGCCCGGATGAGCGTAATGCTAGAGAACCAGCTGGCCGGAGAAGGCGACCTCTCGCTCGCAGAGCAGGCCTACCGGCACCTTCGGGACCGGCTCATCATGCTCGACATCAGGCCGGGCGAGGCCATCAACGACGGCAAGCTGGCCGCGGAACTCGGGATCGGCCGCACGCCGGTGCGGGAAGCGCTCAAGCGCCTGGAAGGCGACCACCTCGTGGTCTCGTACCCCCGCCGCGGAACGTTCGCCACCGTCGTCGACATCACCGAACTCGCCGACGTCTCCGAACTCCGCGAGTCCCTGGAACCTTTGGCAGCGCGCCGCGCTGCCAAGCTGGCCACCCCGGCGCTGCGCCAGGAAATCCGTGACACCGCCGCAGCAATCTCCACCATGGGTGATGCCGAGGACCCTTATGACCTGATGCGCTATGACATCAAGGTGCACCGCCTGATCTACCGGGCGGCCGCCAATACCCACCTTGAAGACGTCCTGATCCGCTACGACAACCTGGCCACCCGCATCTGGTGCATGGTGCTGGAAAAGGTACCGTCTGTGGCGGCCCACATTGCCGAGCACGTGGCGCTGCTGGAGGCCGTGGCCGACGGCGACTCGGACCGTGCGGGCAAGCTCGCCCTGGAGCACGTCACCAGTTTCGAGCAGGCCATCCGCAACGTGCTGTAGCTTCTGCGTCCGCGTGGTTTCCTCACGCGCTATTGCCCCTGGCTGAACTTGAGAGCAGGGGATCACTTGGGTTGGATGCCGGGCAAAGCCTTGCGCGGGCAAGCGTCCCTGCGAAACACTCAAGGTACGCGTGCTGAATTTGACGGAAATTTGGATGGCGGGATAGCAGGAATTACAGAGGCAAGGATGCCTCGTGCCTGTCGGGGCGGCAAAGATGCCACCCCAAGATCCCGCAGACCGAAAGGATCGCAATGGCAGGAATGTTCGAACTATTTGTCGACGCGGAATCAGCGTTCAGGTTCCGGCTGACAGCGCCAGACGGCACCATCATGGCAGTGTCCAAGCCCTTCGACACCAAGACGGACGCTGTTGCCGGCATCGCCGCCGTGCGCGAATACGCCGGCATGGGCCTGATCAGCGACCACTGCACAACACCCGCAAATGCCGCACAACCAGCAGTCTGGAGGGATCCTGGGGGCCAAACTGAGGATTCCCCGCGCATGCCAAAGATCGACTTCCACACCCGTGCCAGGGCGGTCCGCCGGGCCGTCTCGGGCCCCCGCTGGGCCGGGGCAATCCACAGCCTTTCCTAAACGGCCGGGAGGGGCGTGGAGCCCCCTCCTTCGCGCCAGTTTTACGTAAGGTAAACTATCGGCTCTTTGCGGATTGCTATTTTCGGTCTGCCCCACTGTGTGCCCCGGGCTACACCACACCTGCGGAAAACGAACGTGTACACGAGCCGATGCCGTCGACCTTGCGCCGAGACGTGTGGCGGGGCTCGAACCGATCGGGCGGCCGCCGATACAGCGGAAAACGTGCTGCTCTGAGCGTAGCGGGCGCGGTCGCCTGATCGGTTCGGGGCTGCGTTGATGCAGTTGGGGCTACTCAGTGTTGGCGTGGGCAGATTTGGCCGCTGAGTTGTCAACGCCGCGGCGGGTGGCGATTTCGAGACATATGGCATCCAGGGCCAGGTGAGTGACCTGGTCGAACAGGCTCGACAGTGGCTGTACGGTTGGGGCCTCGCCTTCACGGCGGTACTTGGTCGCTGCCGGGATCACCATCACGGCCGCGGCGAGCAGCCCGAGCGGTGAGGCAGGTTCAGTCGTCACTGCAAGCACGTTTGCACGGACAGACTGGGCCTGTTCGGCAACACGGACCGTTCCTGCTGTCGTTCCCGATCCCGATACGGCAAAGATCGTGTCGCCCTCGCGGACCGAGGGAGTGACGGTCTCTCCGATCACATAGACCTGCAAGCCGAGGTGCATCAGACGCATTGCAAACGCGCGGGCCATGAATCCGCTGCGTCCTTCGCCAGTGATGAACACCCGTTCGGCCAGCGCGAGTCGGTTGGTCAGCTCCTCGAGTTGTGCCGGATCGATCCGCGGCACGACGGCCTGGATTTCTTTGAGGATGGTTCTAAGTCCGCTCATGGCAGGACCTTGCATGATCCTTGCACTTCCCACGTACCCGTTGAGCCCCGATCCCTCCGACGTCTTGGCGGCAATGCATACGGCACATGACAGCTACGCGTTCGGTGACATCCACTGCCCCGGCGAATACCCCGGCTACCTGCTGCGATACTTCCGGGACAACGGCATCGACCTGGACATCACCCTCGAATCCGCAGCAGGCCTGGCCGCTTTGATGGTGCCCGTGATTGGGGAGTAGATCCGGCCGTCCGCGGGGATGATGCCTAGGCCCTTGCCCATGGCGCCAGAGGCGAACACTTTGTCTTGAACGTCCTTGAGGGCCACGGCCTGTCCGGTGACGGGGGCCAGGACCTCTACCGTGCCAGCGAAGGTGGGAGCGGGAACAGGGTCAGCTTCGGGAATGGAGGTGCCGGCGTCGGACGTCGCTGCCGATTCCGCCTCACGTGGGCCGAAGAAGAAGGTTAGACCGAAGGCGATCATTACGGCTGTGCCTGTTCCTACCAACAGTAGGCCGAAGTCGCCCACGGTGGTGAATGCGGGCAGTTCCAGCAGCGACGGGAACACGAAGGAAGTTGCACCGCTGCCGCCGGCCGCTACAACTGCGTCGCCTAGGACACCACCGGCGATACCGAAGTAAAACGGCCTTTTTAGGGGAAGGTTGACGCCATAGATGCGCGGTTCAGTGATGCCTGCAAGGAAGCCCGATAGCGAAGCGGGACCTGCGACGGCACGGCGGGCTTTGTTGCGGGTTCGGAAGGCCACGGCAAGGGCTGGCAGCTGCTTGGGCGAGCACGGCGGGCAGCAGCGGCCCGAACAGGAGGGAGTGGCCCTGGGCGATTTCGTTCAGCATGCCAGGAACGAAGCCCCAGTGCAGGCCGAAGAGGACAAAGACTTGCCAGAAGCCGCCTATGATGGCTCCGGCGAGCCAGGGTGCGACAGTGAAGGCGGTGCTGATGCCGGCTGAAAGACCCTGTGCAGCGTAGGTGGTGATCGGGCCGACAGTGAGAAGAACCAGCGGCACCATCACCAGCAGGGTCAGCAGTGGTGTAGTGAAGTTCCGGATGGCTGAGGGAAGTGCCCGGGTGAGGAAGCGTTCAAGGTAGCCCTGGAGCCAGACGGCCACGATGATCGGGATGACAGAGCTGTTGTAGTTCATCATCACCACCGGAAGGCCGGCGAAGCTTACGGGCTCGGTCTGCGCGGCCAGCGCGACGATGCTCGGGTAAACGAGTGCGCCGGCTATGGCCATGGACGTTTTTGCTGCCGTGACTGCCAGAAAGAGCGGAAGGAAGTAGAACAGTGCGTCCGCGGTGGCGGCCAGAATCACATTGGTCTGGGACGTTGGGTCAAGCAACCCCGTTTGGGTGGCCAGACTCAAGAAGGCTTTGAGCAGACCGGAAGCGGCCAGTGGCCAGATGACAGGTGAAAAAATCCAGGAAATCAGGTCAATGAAGCGGCTCAAAAGGTTGCCCTTTGATACCGGCTCGTCATCCACCGTGGAATCTTCGGTGAGCTTGGTGATTTTGCCCAGTTCTGCGTAGACGGTTGGGACGTTGTCGCCGATGACTACCTGGTATTGGCCGCCAGCCTTCATTACGGTGATCACACCTGGCAGCTTTTCGACGGCGGCGGTGTCGGCCTTTGCCTCGTCCCTCAGCTTGAGTCGGAGCCGGGTAGCGCAGTGGGCGGCGCTGACGATGTTCTTTTCGCCGCCCACTCCTTGCAAAATCTCTCCGGCCAGCGACCGGTAGTTCACATTTGCCATGCCAGACCTCTCTGTCTATTTTTGGGCACAAAAAAAGACCCGAGACGCACATAAGTGCTTCTCAGGTCTTGCCCCGTTTCCGAGTAACAATCCTGACGGCGAAATGGCCGCTGACATGGAAACATAGGTGTGGTCGTCATCGTGTGCAACCCGAACTTGAATAATGGTGACGGGGCCATACGTCTTACGTAGATACCTTTGCCGTGGCATCGTTTGTCACATCTGATCGTTAGCTTTTGCCAGGAGGCAGGAGCAGTGAGCTGGCTTCCTGGCGGGTGGTGCCGGAATCCTGGATGCCTTCTGCGATGTGGGCGAGTTCGGCGGGGATGTCCCGGCCTTTCTTCCGCATCGCCGTGGCCCAGAGCCGGCCGGCCCGGTACGAGGAGCGCACCAGCGGGCCACTCATGACGCCGAGGAAGCCCAGCTCGGTGGCCTCGTCCTGCAGGTCCACGAACTCCTGGGGCTTGAACCACCGGTCCACCGGCAGGTGCCGCTCACTCGGGCGCAGGTACTGGGTGATGGTGATCAGGTCGCACCCGGCCTCATGCAGGTCCCGCAGCGCTTCGGAGATTTCTTCGCGGGTTTCGCCCATGCCCAGGATCAGGTTGGACTTGGTCACCATGCCAAGGTTCCGGCCCTGTGTGATCACATCCAGGGACCGCTCGTACCGGAACGCCGGCCGGATCCGCTTGAAAATCCGCGGCACGGTCTCCACGTTGTGCGCGAACACCTCCGGCTTGGAGTCGCAGATCGCGGCGATGTGTTCGGGTTTGCCGGAGAAGTCCGGGATCAGCAGCTCCACCCCGGTGCCCGGGTTCAGCTCGTGGATCTTCCGGACGGTCTCGGCGTACAGCCACACGCCCTCGTCCGCCAGGTCGTCCCGGGCCACCCCGGTGACGGTGGCGTAGCGCAGCTGCATGGCCTGCACGGACCGGGCCACCTTGGTGGGCTCGAACATGTCCACCGGGGAGGGTTTGCCGGTATCGATCTGGCAGAAATCACACCGCCGCGTGCACTCGGACCCGCCGATCAGGAACGTGGCTTCCTTGTCCTCCCAGCACTCAAAAATGTTCGGGCAGCCGGCCTCCTCACACACCGTGTGCAGGCCCTCTTTCTTCACGAGGTTCTTCAGCCCGACGAACTCCGGGCCCATCTGGACCTTGGCCTTGATCCACTCCGGCTTGCGCTCCACCGGAACAGCAGAGTTGCGCTGTTCAACGCGCAAAAGCTTCCGGCCTTCAGGTGCCAATGTCATTTCAACGCTCCCTTGCCTCTGGATGGTTCGATGGTGGTGCGGTCATTAGTGCCTGTTTCCGCTCTGATTCGTTGAGTGCTACTCGCGATTTGCGAGCAACTTTTGCTGAGCCTGCGCATCAGCGGCACCGGAACCAAAAGTTGGCACCACTGATGCGCCGGATGCTTGTAGCCCATAACTCTCATTGCTAGGCCACGACAATTTTCGCGGCGTCGTTCAAGTGTTCGTTGAGGGCTCTGATTGACAAAGAGGGTCACCGGTTTCGATGACGATCACGATGTCGCGGTGACGCTTCGCGCTTACCCTTGGCGTCGTCCTTTTCCGGACCGCGAAAAGCGACGGACATGCGGCAGGAGCCTTCAAGGGAGGTCCAGGAGCGAAGCAGTGTTTGGTTACCAGTTAGCCTGCAGAGGCTCCGGTGGAATTCTGTTTCGGTTTCAATCCGTTCCTCGACTGATGCCTCACGGGCAGCCTCTATCGCGTCGACTGCCTGATGCAGTAATCTCACTGCCATTTCACGGTCCGGGAGTTCGCAAAGTGTACGAACGGCCAACGATTCCAGCGCGGCACGCACAGCATAAATATCGCGCGTCGCAGCGGCGTCAATACGGCGGACCGAGAGTCGGCCTTGTGATCCTCTGCAGTGATCAGGCCTTCTTGTTCGAGCGATCTAGGCGCTTCACGGAGGGTTCCGCGGCTGATCTGTAGCATGTCCGAAAGCTCTGTCTCAACTAGGGGCCGGCCGGGTGGGAGTTCGCCGCTCGTGATGGCGGCGCGGAGCGCGCCCAGTGCCTGCTCACGGAGGTTCTTCCTTTCCAGACCATGCAATGGTAGGGGCACGACCGCGTGGGCGGATGTCATCGGGTCTCCTCCTTCTTGCTTGTCATGTGGATACAGGTTGCTGGAGTTACGCACTTGCGTTGTCGAAGGTTCTACCCTTCGTGGGTGGCCGGACCCCGCCGGACATCCACGATTGAGGAGTCGTCAGCGGCAGCCAGGCCTTCTTCGGTCGCGCGCTGGAATTCGCGGGTGACTGCGTCGAGGATTCTGGCGTCGAATCCCGCCGCTGCCGCTGCGGCCTTCACCAGTTGCGTGTCCTTAACGAAGATGGACAGATGGGTCTGCGTGGGGCGCTGTTCCGGGGATTGGAGCATGCGGGGACCTCGGTCGGTGAGCATCCAGGATCCGCCGGCGCCTTCGCTGACGGCTTTGAATACTTTGCCTTGATCCAATCCGAGCGATTGAGCGAAGGCGAGTGCTTCGCCTGCAACGGCGAGATGGGACGCAGCCAGCAGCTGATTGACCATTTTGTAGGCCTGTCCGTCGCCGACTTTGCTTCCGCAATCCTGGAGGGTCCCCATGGTTGCCAATATGTTCCGGAGGGGTCCTACGTCCGCCGGGTTACCCGCGGCGAAGAGAGTCAGTCGCCCATCAACCGCGCCGCTGACTCCTCCTGTTACGGGGCAATCGACGGCGCTGATACCTCGCACCCTGAGTTTGTCAGCGAAGTCTCTTACCGCATGGACACCTACGGTGCTGAGTACCACAACAACTTTGGTAGCGCAGGCTCCTGAAAGCAGTCGGGACTTCAGCAGGTTCATCAGCTGGTCGCCGGTTGCGACCACTACAAAGAGGGCGTGGGCGTCAGCGAGATCCTCAATTGCCATTGAAGCCGGGATTCCCAGCTCGGAGGCTTTCAGGACCTGGTCATGACTTACGTCTACGGCGTGCAGAGGCTGGCCGCTGTCATGTATCCGCTGCGCCATAGGCAGACCCATGGCACCTATCCCAAGAAAACCGGCAAGCGGAATCCCTTTCACTCTGCTCATACTGTCTGCGCCGCCTTGTGATGAAAAAATCGGAGAGCGGGTCGGTATGCCATGCCCGCCCACGGGGTGGTGGTGGTTGGATTGCGCGGTAAGTCCCCCATGGGAGTAGCGCTTGAGCCGCCTAGCAGCCCTCAGAAGGCCAGGAATACAATCTACGGTCAGCCCAAAGCCTAACTTGGTATTACCAAGGTGTCCAGCCGCAGGTACTCCCCCAAAAATCCAGCACTCCCGCGTGGGCTGCACGACAGGCGGGATGAGGCAGCAGGGCTGTCCGCTGCTTCGCTTCCGCATCTTCTGGCCCCGACACCTTTAAACCTTTGTAGCCGTATGGCAAAGCCGATCCCACGCCAGTCGGCGATGTGGGCTTGACCACATTTCTCGGTCATGCCAAACTTGTGCCTTGGTAGTACCAAAATTTTGGCCCGTGTAGGTGAAAGCCATCATGCGCCTTTCGAACTTTGGTCACACCAGAGCGAACGTGGGAGCCCCCACTAAATGCCCGCAGTCAATATCCCCTTAACGGGCGAAAGCGAAAGGATTCTGCTTTGGACACTGTCGTCAAGCGGAAGTCTCCGATGAGCAGCGCGCAAACCTGCGCGCTTCGACCGGAGCCGAAGCAGGAGCCGGTCGGCGTAGCGGCCCTGCGGGTCAACCAGTGGAGCCTCCTGGTTGGCCTTGAGGTAGAGGTTCGCCTCGAGCCAGGACACCGTATTACCGGTCGGGTCGATGACGCGATGCCTGACTCCACCCTCCTGTGGCTGATCACAGATGGTGCAGGAAGACGTGCGATCGAAAAGTCCCAAGGGCATGAAGTCTGGGTCCACACGTCGGTCGCAAACCTCCGCTGACGGAGGGTAGAGGCCGTCAGGTCCCTGCCTTCCGATTAATCTGCATGTGCGTTATACCTACATATGCGCGAGGCCTCATCGCCCGCGCGAAAGGGACAAATGAGCAACAAATCCTCCGTCTCGAATTCCGAGGCCACAGAACGGTCGGCCGAGAAATCTCCTCCGATCATGAAGAAAGTCGCTTTCGCGAGTTTTGTTGGCACAGCGATCGAGTATTACGACTTTTTCGTTTACGGGACAGCAGCGGCGCTGGTCTTCCCGACAGTGTTTTTTCCTGAAATGACTCCAGCGCTGGCCGCAACGGCTTCCTTCGCTACCTTTGCCGTGGCCTTCCTCTCACGGCCCCTCGGTGCCGCGATCTTTGGCCATTTTGGTGACCGCCTGGGGCGGAAGAAGACACTTGTTGCCACCCTGCTCATTATGGGGCTTTCGACTGTGGCCGTTGGAATTCTGCCGGGATCTGCCGTTATTGGCGTAGCCGCCCCCATCATCCTGTTGGCACTTCGCCTTCTGCAGGGAGTGGCGGTAGGTGGCGAATGGGCCGGCTCGGCCCTGCTGAGTGCAGAATACGCGCCAGCCAATAAACGTGGGCTCTATGGCATGTTCACCCAGCTGGGCGTGGGTGCCGGCCTGGTGCTGACAAATCTGGTCTTCCTTGTCGTCAACTTCACCATGGGAGAAAAGAGCGAGGCGTTCCTCGCCTGGGGCTGGCGGGTGCCGTTCCTTTTCAGTGCCGTCCTGGTCATCGTTGCGCTGTATGTGCGCCTCACCATCGAAGAGACCCCGGTCTTCCGCGCCGAGAAAGCGAAATCGGGGGCCACCAAGGCACCCATCGTCGAGCTGTTCCGTCACCAGGGAGGCCGGGTAGTCCTCGCAGGCGGCTGCATCCTCGGAGCCTACATCTACAGCTTCATGGGTGGAACATTCCTTCTTGGCTATGCCAGCACCTCTGTACATCACCCTCGGACACTGATCCTGGTGGGCGGTGTCCTCGGTGGACTCGCCCTGATGGCGGTCACCGCACTCTCGGCAATCCTCTGCGACAAATACGGGCGCCGGGCAATGATGATCCTGGGATTCGGCCTGGCCCTCCCCTGGTCCTTCGCAGTCATACCGCTTCTCGATACCGGATCAGCAGCCCTTTTTATCCTCGGAGTCATGGGAACGTCCGCCATCATGGGTGTCTTCTACGGCCCGCTCGCATCCTTCATCCCGGAACTCTTCGCCACCCGGTACCGCTACACCGGAGCCAGCCTGGCGTTCCACGTCAGTGGCATTATTGGTGGCGCTATCCCGCCGCTCATCATCGGCGGCCTCCTCGTGGCGTATGGGAGCTGGGCAGTTGGGGCCATGATGGCAACTCTTGTACTGCTTAGCCTGCTGAGCACCATTGCCTTGAAAGAAACGCGCAACGAGGCCCTGGACGCCGTCCACTAACCCCTAACTGACCGAACACCAGCGGTCCCGCGTGGACTTGCGCAACGAGCATCCCAAAAAGCAGTCCACTTGAGATCCACCTCACAGAGGCGTATTGTAATTCGAAACGGGATCCAGGATCCCGGATTCTGGATCCAGCGGATCCGCTTAGTTTTTCAGCACAACGAAGTGGAAGGAAGAGAATCCCTATGAGTCTTGTCCAAAAGAGCGAGGCTGATCTCACCTCGCCCAGCGGTGCCCGCCCGCCCGTCGTCGATTGCGACGTTCACCCCATTCTGGAGTCATCGGCTCAGTTGCTGCCATATCTGGATGAGTACTGGCACGATCAGCTGGTGGCCGCGAGGACACCCACGTATGAACCGAACTATCACCCGCGCAACTCTGCGATTGCCCAACGTCCTGAAACCAGGACCGATGGCAATGGCCGGGCCGCGACCACGGTGGAAAACCTGGTTGCCGATGTCTTCGAAGACGGATTCACCGATTTCGCCATTCTGAACTGCCTGTATGGCACCCAGCAGATCCACCAGCCACGGCGGGAGCAGGCCCACGTCCGGGCACTGAACACATGGATCGCCAACGAGTGGCTGGCCAAGGACTCAAGGCTCAGGGCATCCATTGTTGTCCCCCTGGGAACGCCGGAAGCCGCTGCAGCGGAAATCGATTTCTGGGCCAACGACGATCGATTCGTTCAGGTACTGCTGGTGGGCCAGTCGGAACTGCTCTACGGGCGCCAGATCAATTGGCCGATCTGGGAAGCCGCAGAACGGGCAGGGCTTCCGGTTGCGATTCACATCGGAGGCGTATTTCGCCAGGCCCCAACCTCGGTTGGATGGCCCGCTACCCATCTGGAATGGTATGCCGGCCAGACGTCCAATCTTGAAGCGCAGATCAGCTCGATTGTCTGTGAAGGCGTACTTCAAAAGTTCCCCGGAACCAAGGTGGTTGTCAGCGAGGTCGGATTCAACTGGCTGCCGGCGTACATGTGGAAATTCGACAAGCTCTGGAAGAGCTACCGGCCCGACACCCCATGGCTTGACCGGGCACCCTCGGAACTGATCCGGGAGCACTTCAGGTTCACCACCAGCCCCTCTGACGGTGCCGAGATTCCGGGGCAACTCGACAAGACCGTTGATCGGATGGGCTCCGATCGCCTGCTGGTTTACTCCAGCGACTATCCGCACAACCACGCCTCAGGGCCACGAGACATAGAAGCGGGAACCAACGACCCAGCGCTTCTGGACCGGATCTACCGCCAGAATGCCGCCGAGCTCTACAACCTGGTCGTTGCCGAAAACCGGATTGAGGGGAATTAGGAGCCATGACTACAGCTAAAAGCGAAAAGGCAACTGCTTTGTCCAAGCCAGTCGTCACTACCGGACTTATCGATGTTGATATCCACCCCCTTCCCAAAGTTGGTGGACTCAACGAGTACCTGCCAACAGGCATCTTGAAGCAGCTTGATGAGTATGGGATGAGGTCAACCACGGGGCTCCAGCTCATCAGCGAGTACCCGCAGATGTATGGCAACGCGATGCGCGCCGACGCCTGGCCTGAAGACGGATACCCGGGCAGCGACCTGGACCTCATGCGAACCCAGCTTCTTGACCTGTACAACATCGAACTCGGCGTGCTGCAGTGCCTGTCACCCGGAGGTCAGACACTGAACCCCGCCGGGCAGGCTCTGAATCCTGAACTCGGATCAGCCCTGTGCAGCGCACTCAACGATTACCAGATCGAGCACTTGGTGCACCCCGAGCCTCGTCTGCGCGTTTCGATGGCGATAACCTTCGAAGCGCCCGACCTGGCCGTCAAGGAAATCGAACGTGTTGGCTCCGACCCCGCAGTCATTTCCATTCTTGGCCTCAGCAAGACCATGGAACCGTTGGGCAGCAGGAAGTACTGGCCCATCTACGAGGCCGCGGTTGCGCACAACCTGCCCATCCAGGTGCACCTTTCCCAGGGCGGCGGACACGCCAACACGGGCACAGGGTGGACCTCATATCACGCCGAGTACCACGTCGGTCACGTACAAAGCATTCAATCGCAAATGCTGAGCCTCATTCTTCAAGGCGTCTTCGACCGTTTCCCCGGCCTCAAGATCATGTTCGTCGAGGGCAACGTCGCACATTTCGTCCCGTTGATCCAGCGGCTCGACTACCACTGGAAGACGCTGCGCAGTGAAGTTCCGAACTTGCAGCGCAAACCGTCCGAGTACATCTACGATCACGTCTGGGCATCCACCCAGCCCATCGATGAACCGCAGAACCCCCGGCATCTTCAGGAAATCATTGAAGAGTTCTGCCCGGACAACGTGCTCTTTGCTTCCGACTATCCACACTTTGATTTTGACTCGCCCGAAACGGTGTTCCCGGCAAGCTTCTCGCCCGAGCTCAAAGAGAAGATTTTCAGGACCAACGGCATGCGGTTCTTCGGATTGGAGAACGAGGGAAAGTGAGTAAGTACGTTGTTGCCCGAGCCGACGAGATTGAGCCAGGCGGCCGGAAAATCATCGAACTCGAAGGACGCTCGGTTGGCGTCTTGAATGTCGATGGTGAGTACTTTGCTCTCCTGAACCACTGCCCGCATGCCGGCGCCGAACTGTGCAAATTCGGCACCATCTTTGGAGTGTCTTCCGCTGAAAAGCCTGACACCCCCATTACCTACCAGCGCGGCCGCTCCATCAGGTGCCCTTGGCACCAGTGGGAATTCGACATCCGCACCGGTGAATCCTTTTACGATCCGAAAAACGCCAGAGTACGCAAGTACGACGTCGAAGTGTTCCCCGGTTCCCCCGAGGCCTTAACAGACCCTGAGGGTGGCCTGCAAAAGGGGCCCTACGTTATGGAGGGGTACGAGGTCAGTATCGAGGGCGGCGCCATCGTTGTGGATACGAGCCGTCGCCGCAAAGAACGTCGTCCCGGGAGCGAGTAGTAGTCCGCTGCTTGCAGGCCCGCCCCCCTTTTGGAGGGGATGGCACTTTTCCGTGGCAGCTCAGATGCCTCACAGGCATCTGAGCTGCCCAAACAGCAACCCGCCGGTACATCCGTGCCCAACTCTTACAGGTGAGATCCATGACCAATTCAACTCCAACCACGGCACATACCCTTCCGCACCTTACCCACGTGGACGCTGTCATTTCCGACATCGTCACCGAGGCCGAGGGAATCATTTCGCTGCACTTTGAACCCACGGCGGGAGTCTTTCCCGAGTGGCAGCCGGGCGCCCACATCGACCTCAATCTCGCCCCGGACCTGGTACGCCAGTATTCTCTCTGCAGCGACCCCAAAGATCGGCACAAGTGGCGGGTCTCGGTTCTCCGGGAGCCGCAGAGCCGCGGAGGCTCGGAATGGGTCCACGACAAACTGTCCGTGGGCGATCACCTTGTCCTGGGCAGTCCCCTGAACAACTTCGAACTGACCGTACAGCGGGAATACCTGTTCATCGCAGGCGGCATCGGTATTACCCCCATTCTGCCCATGATTGCCCAGTGCGAGGAACAAGGGCTGCCCTGGCGCCTGATCTACGGCGGCCGCAGCGAATCATCGATGGCATTCACCGCCGAGCTGGCACGCTATGGTGACAAGGTCACACTGTGGCCCCAAGACAAACACGGACTGATTGACCTGCCCACCCTGCTCAAGGAACCACGAGAAGGCTTTGCCGTCTACTGCTGCGGACCTGGCGTGCTCCTCGATGCAGTCGAAAGCCACTGCGAAAAGTGGCCCGCCGGTGTGGGCAGCCTGCACCTGGAGCGGTTCCGGCCCAAGGCCGGCGCGTTGGACGGCAAAAACACAGAGTTCGAAATCGAACTGGACTCATCAGGAGCAGTATTCACCGTTGCCGCGGACAAATCCATCGCAGAAACCCTTGAAGCAGCCGGGGTACATGTCCCCACGTCGTGTCGGGAGGGTACCTGCGGAACCTGCGAAACTGTCGTCCTGGAAGGAACACCCGATCACAGGGACTCATACCTGACACCGGGCGAGAAAGCCTCCAATGAAGTCATGATGGTGTGCTGCTCCAGGTCATGCAGCAAACGCCTGGTTCTCGATCTGTGATCCTGTCATGTTTGTTGAAGTATTTTTCAAAGTACTCCCCCTCTTCCTTGGAATCCTCGTTGGGTACCTTGCAAGTTACTGGCCTCGGTTCCAGGAAAATACAGAGTCTGCAATCAGTGCCTTCGTCTTCTATATCGCCCTGCCGGCCCTGCTCTTCGTCGTCGCAGCTGAGGCCGATCTGACCCAAGGCATCCCACCAGCCTTTCCCGTCTTGGCCGTGGCTGCGACCCTTGGAGTCGGCCTTATTGGCTTCGTTCCGCTTTGGATAATCTCAAAAAGAGAACTGCCAAACAGTATTGCCGCAAGCCTTTCCGCGACTTATGGCAACGTCTCTTACCTCGGCATACCGGTGGTGTTGGGAATTTTGGGCACAGCAGGGGGTCTTCCTGCAGTAATCGGCCAACTCGTCCATAACCTCATATTCCTGCTGGGCTACCCCGTCCTCCATGAACTGCTATTCAGCAAGCGGCCCGCCGGAGCGGGCCGATGGAAGACGATTGCCGCCACGGTAGGGAGAGCGTTGACGTGCAGCCCGCTGATCTGGGCCATCGTGCTGGGGATGGTAGTGAGCACGACCAAGATCCATGTGGTCGCGCCGCTGATGGAATTTACAAGCATGCTGGCAGGAGCAGCTGCCCCAGGGGCGCTCTTCGCCATCGGCCTAACCCTCCGGGGCGCCGTCCGAGTTTTTCGCGGCGGCAGACTTCGCCTGATGCCCGTGTGGGCGGCTGGCGCCGGCAAGCTCCTCCTTATGCCAGCGGCAACAGCGGCGGCGGCGCTGATTTTCGCTCCGGACATGCCGCAGCCCTGGCTCGTTACCCTCATCATCATGGCTGGAATGCCGACCTCAGCCACTGCCTTTGTGCTGTCCCAATCCAGTGGAGGAGACGGCCGGACAGTTGCGGCGATCATACTTGTGACCAACTTTTTCGGGATCGTCACCCTTCCCATTGCCGCACAGTTATTCACCTAGAGGGAGCGCGTCGATCCGGAGGAACTGTCCGTCTCGACTACCGGTCCCGCTCTCTTTCGCCTGGTCCCTCATGGGCCGGCGACGTTAACGACGCACGAGGTCTGGAGCCTGGGTCAGGCCCAGCGGCATAACGGAGGCAACCTCGCTTCGCTGCCGAAGGAGTTAAGGCGAAGGTTGGGGTGCCGGGCCCGTCATAACAACGCCTCAGCTTCGGCCCGTCACGCCATACGTCTGCTGTCCGGCCTGGCAGGTAAGAGTTGGCAGCTGCACCGGCGCTTTTTCTCTGTCCCTGGGCAGAAACTAATGGCCATTGACAGGCGCCCACGCCTTCGGCGGTCGATCAGGCCCTGTGAAGAGGGAGGAGCCGGGGACCTAACCCTGAGTCATGGGGTCGACCACGCCCTGAATTTGCGGCCACCGGCAACATCACAAGAGCCTGGAGGCTGTTGCGAGTGCGTGGTCCTCCGCTACAAGCTGCAGCAGGGTGATCGACTAAACCCGGACTCGTGCCCATAACCACGGCCTTGACTTCCGGATGCGACGTTCTATGCAACAGGCCGGCACCCCGCAAGGAGTGCCGGCCTGTTGCAAACGTTGGAGCAAGTGTCCGCGCAAATATAGTGCGTCTGGAACCGCGAGAAGATCGTGGGTGATGCGGCTGTCCTCGGGTTGGCACATAAGCCTGCTGACCTGGAGGACACACCGGGCCCAGAAGGAGGACCATGGGGCGCTCAAACCGTCGCTGTCAAACCTGCATCTTCGATTGCGGAAGCAAAGGCGCCAAGCACCGTTGCTGCGGCTGCCCCGTCAAGGGCTTGATGATCGAAGGTTAAGGACAACGGAATCTGGGGGGCGCCTCCAGGGAAGAAAGTGTGCATGGCACCGATGCCCAGGATGCCGACCTCTGGTGCGTTTAGAACGGGAGTGAACCAGTGGATTCCGAGCCCTCCCAGGTTGGAGACCGTAAAGGTTCCTCCCGTCATGGCGTCCGCAGTGATCTTTCCGGTTTTTGCAAGGTCAATCAGCTCCTTGCTCCGATGCGCCAGTTCTTTCAGACTCAGTTCGTTGGCGCCATGGATAACCGGAACCAGGAGCGACCTTCCCGTGTCCACCGCGAATCCAAGGTTGACAGCGGAATGCCGTTCGATCCCCTCTGGGGTGAAGAGGGCGTTGATCTCGGTATGAGCTTCCAGCACCCGTGAAACGCAGTGCATGATGATGTCATTGAGGGTAGGGCAGACATCCTCGGGGTTCTTGGCGCTCTGCGCTTTAAGGCCGCTTCGGAAGGAAACCAGGTTCGTGGCGACGGCATATCGAGTCAGGGTGACTTGTGCCGTTTCTTGCAGTGATGCCCGCATCCGCTGGGCGGTGATCTTGCGGGCACCCCGGACCTTGAGGATTTCCGTGCGTGCGTGGTCTGTGTCCTGCATTAGTCAGCTCTCTTGATGCTGTCGACAAAGCGTGTCTGTTGCGTCCAGCTTCTGGTAGGGGATCCAAGATCCGGGTTCCGTGCCATGTGGCGCCTGAGTTCGTGGAATGACGACTCAGACTGTGCGCTGCGCGATGCGGTCGCGGCGCACAGTCTGAAAGTCAAAGCCGGTGTGTCTTCGGTGGTGGAGTCACACCGTGAGCTTGTTGTGATGCCCCACAGTTGTCAGAGCTTCGGCGACGATGTCCTGCGTTGAGGGAACCACGGCGCTCTCCAGCTCTTCTGAGTAGGGGATCGGTGTACGTGCGGCGCCCAATCTGCGGGGTGCTGCGTCAAGTTCTCCCCAGCATTCCTGCACGGTATTACTGATGAACTCACCGCCCCAGCCGAAGTCCCGGACTGCTTCGTGAACAACCAGGAGGTGACGGGTTTTGCGGACTGAAGCAAAAACGGTCTCCATGTCGAAGGGGTACAGAGTCCGCGGATCAATGATTTCCACGTCCACCCCCTGTGAGCTGAGAACGTCCGCCGCTTCCAGTGCACGCTTGGTCATGAGTTGGGTGGCAACGATGGTGAGATCCTTGCCCTCACGTGCCACCCGGGCCTTGCCCAGCGGAATAATTTCCTTCGTGACTGGACCCTTGTCGTAGTACAGGGCCTTGTGCTCGAGGAAAATCGTGGGGTTATTGCTCTTGATGGCGCTGCGCAAGAGACCATAGGCATCGTTTGCTGTACCGGGAACCACAACCTCCAGCCCGGGGATATGGGCATAGAGGGTTTCCAGTGACTGTGAATGCTGGGCCGCTTTGCCGATGCCGGATCCCCCGTTGCTGCGCACCACCAGCGGGGTGGAGAACTGTCCCCCGAACATGTACCGGGCTTTGGCTGCCTGGTTAATCAGCCCATCTGCTCCAAGAAGCATGAAGTCGGAGTACATGATCTCAACGACGGTGCGTGTGCCCGCCATAGCGGCTCCGGCTCCGGCAGAGATCAACGCCTCTTCGCTGATGGGAGTGTCCCGGACGCGTTCCTTGCCAAACGTGTCCGCCATCTTGCGTGTTACACCGTAAATCCCGCCGCCTGTACCCCAGGTGGTGAGATCCTCACCCATGATGATCGTCGAGGGATCCTCAGCGAATTCATCATGCAAGGCTGCGTTCAGTGCCCGCCAAATCGTCAGTTGTTGAGCTGGTTTGTTCATCGGTTGTCCTCGCTGACTTGAGTGAAGGCTGAAGAAACGTCCGGGTAGGGAGAAGCCTTGGCGAATTCCTCAGCGCCGTCTACTACCGTCACGGCGGCTGCTGCAATCACGTTCAGTTGCGCCTCGTCCAAAACGTTCGAGTCGAGGAGTTTTTTCGCAAGCCGCGCGATTGGGTCGCGGCCCTTCCACTGCTCCACCTGTTCAGCGGTCCTATAAATTTCGGTGTCGCCGGCCATGTGGCCCAGGTACCGATAGGTATCAGCGACGATAAACGAGGGTCCCTGTCCCGACCGGGCCCGACGGACGGCTTCAGCGGCGGCATTGCTGACTGCTTCGACGTCCATTCCGTCGACATCGACGGAGGGCACTCCATAAGCTTCTCCCCGCCGGCGAAGATCGGGCTGGGCCACCATCTCCTCCAAGGTTGCGGACTGGGCGAAATGGTTGTTCTCACACACAAAGATCACCGGGAGGTTCCAGATCGCTGCGAGATTAAAGGCCTCGGCGAGCACGCCCTGATTGGTTGCCCCGTCACCGAAGTAGGCGACAGCGACGTCGTCTGTTCCCTGTGCCTGGGCCGCCAGTGCCGCGCCTGTTGCGAGCCCGATTCCGGCCCCGACGATGCCGTTGGTGCCCAGCAGGCCCAGCTCTTTCACGCCAATGTGCATGGAGCCTCCCTTGCCGCCGCAATATCCATCGCTGCGTCCCAGGATTTCGGCCAGCGTCCGTCCGGCATCTGCGCCCTTGGCCAGACAGTGGGCGTGCCCGCGATGGTTGCTCGCGACGCTGTCGGAAGCCCGCAGTGCCCATGAGACGCCTACTGCGACGGCCTCCATGCCTACGGAAGGGTGCGTGGAGCCTCGGATGAGGCCTTCCTCCGAGTACCCAGGCAGCCTGGACTCGAACTCACGGATGGTACTCATCAGCTCCAAGGCTGACGGCCCATCCATCTCGAGATCGAACGTGGTGGATGTCGTGGTTTCGGCAGTCATCGTTAGTTCACCCTCGCGATGATGCTCTCGGGTTCCACGACATCTCCCTCGGCTGCTACGTACGTAATAGTTCCGGTGGCCGGGGACACCACTTCGACCTGGACCTTGGAGGTCTCAAGTTCGGCGATGGCCTGGCCTGCGGTGACTTCACTGCCATCCTCTACCAGCCATTCGCTGAGGTCGGCTTCAGTTTCGGTGCCGAGGAGTTCCTGGCCCACAATGACATCCACAATAAAATCCCTTCGTTGGTGTTGCCTTAATTCATCATGGTGCTACCAAGCGCATCCTGTCAATGGTACGGCTGAAAATGCACATGATTGCTTGACGTGGGCGCCGAGGCGCCCGGCCCGGATTTGATCAGCGCTGCCGGGGCGGCTGCCGGCAGGGCGACGGACATGTACGGCGAGTAGCTTTTCGTTGCCGGTTCCTGCTCGCCATTTGCTCGACGAGATCCAACAAGCCGTTAGCTCGTCTGAGGCGTTACGAAACCTGGAGGTTCTCCCGTGCTTAACCGGCAGGTGGCAGCCGGATTCCCCGGGCACGGATGCGTGCGGCAGAGGCCTTAGTCTGAGAGGGAGATGACCCTGGCCAGCTGAGCTGCCCCATTCTCGAGATGCTGCCTCAATCTGCTCTCCGCCAGATCGGGGTCACCGTCGATGATTGCAGCAGCTATCATTTCGTGCTCGTCCCATGCGATGGCAGCCACGTCCGGCATTTTCAGCATTTTGAACATGGCGCGCTCCACCACCGACCATACGGGGATGACGACTTTCTGGAACTGCAAATTTCCGGTGGCGGCCAGGATCGACATGTGGAACTCTCTGTCGACTTCAAGCAGTTGCTCGGCATTGTAGCCAGCCACGTGGTCCCGATGCCGCTCGAGGACGCGACGGATCTGTTCCACACCCTCCATTGGGCGATGAGTGGCCACATGCCGTACGGCCTGGGATTCAAGAGCCTGCCGGATTTCGTAAACGTCCTGCAGATCCTTTACGTACAGAGGCCGGACGGCGACCCCTCCCCCGGGCAGCTTTTCGAGCAGCCCTTCAGTCACCAGTTCGCTGATGGCTGCCCGAACAGGCATCCGGCTGACGCCAAGCTGGTTGGCGACCTGCTCCTGGCTGAGGCGGACCCCGGAGGGCAGTTCGTCGCGCGCCACTGCAAGGCGCAGCCTGTCGCGCACTGTTCGGGCCAGTGTCGTCGAGTCCCGGGCAGGAATCTCTGTCATGGCGGGTCCGCCGGCCTGAGGCATGCTCGTTCCGAAGCCTGGCACAGTGTGTGAATTAGGCAGGGACATGTATTGCTCCTCAGGTAGCGGTATGGCTCATCCTATCCTTAGGATCCTGGATCCTGCAGGTGATGGGTTCCCCTTTTCCTGGCAGATTACTGGCCGATGGAGGCTGTCAGGCCGCCATCTACGGGCAAGCAAACGCCGTTGACGTACTTCGACTCGTCGGAGGCCAAGAAGAGTGCCGCCTGGGCTACGTCAAATGATGTCCCCATCTTTCCGGTCGGGCTAAGAGCGTGGCGGGCCTCAAGCATCGCTTCAATGGAGGGGTAGTTGCCGGCAATTTGCTTGTACATCATGGGTGTTTCGATGAAGCCAGGCGCGACGGCGTTGGCACGGATGCCCTTATCGGCGTATTCAAGGGCCAGGTTGACCGTGAACTGAATCAGGCCACCCTTTGTCGCGGAATAGCTCGGGTAGTTGTATCCCAGGTAGCGCATGCCGCCGACCGAGGCGATGTTGACGATGCTGCCGTAGCCCTGTTCGAGGAAGATCGGCAGAACATGCTTACAGGTGATGAATGCACTCGTGAGGTTGACCTTCATGACCAGGTCCCAATCCTCGAGAGTCATCTCGACGGGACCGCCCATCCGCGCGATGCCCACGTTGTTGTGGAGCACGCTTGGCTTCCCCACCTGGGCAACACACTCCCGGACAGAAGCTTCCACTGCCGCGTTATCCGAAACATCCGCTACCGCACCGCCCACGGAAATCGAGAGAGCCTTCGAATCTTTCAGCTCCTCCAGTTTTTCAACCGAGCCCTTCACTGCATCCGGGGACACATCCACCACAAATACGTTGGCACCCTCTTCGGCATACGTCAGCGCCGCGGCCAGACCATTGTTGATCTCCCCGCCTACGGACCCACCGCCGAAGACGATGGCCGTCTTCCCTGCCATACGTGCTGTCATAACGTCTCCTTTGTCGATTCTGAATTTCCAAAACGAAGGCCCGCACAACCTGCGGGAGCTTTGCCGAACGGCTCCGCTTGAGCGTGGCGCCCCAGTGGAGCTAAAGCTTCCCGGACGGCTGCTCCTCCTAATCAGGGGCGGCATGGTTGCCTAAACCGCCATGCGGTCACTCCCTGCGTAATTTTGGTACTACCAAGGTGGTGCTGTCAAGGACAACTTGTTCCAAATCCAAGTACCATAAGGTCAAAGGGGACAGTTGGGGGGCTGTTTGGTATCGCCAACGGCTACACGGGAGGGATTCAGATGGAAGACAATCTTCTGGTCAAACTGCTGAACCTGGTGGAGGAGGCTGGCCCTGACGAGCGAATTCCGTCAGAGCGAGATCTTGCGGTCCAGTGGGGGACGTCGCGCACCGCTCTGCGTCACCGGCTCAGGATGCTCGAAGCCATGGGCGCCCTCGAGAGGAGAGGCGGGGCAGGCACATACACCCGCACTGTGAAACCGCAGGATGTGGCAGCGGCCCTGAAGATAGGCCTGCATTCCTCGGCCCTGTCCTCCGCGTCGGCTTTCCAGCCGGTTCGGGTCGCGCTCGAACGGCAGGCGGCCAAGATGGCGGCGGAGGACTTCAAGCCCATTCCTGTAGCGCATGCAGAAGATGCTGTGATGCGAATGGAAAAGTCCACAACGCCTGATGACCTCTACGCGGCTGATCTCGATTTTCACCGCGCAATTTTCCAGGCATCCGGTGATCCTTCGTTGATCTTCTTCTCCAGCGCGGTCGGTGATCTCATCGCGGACTCTGTGAGTTCCCGCCGTTCGAGAATGCTTCGGCTCGCCAACGATCTGGACGAAATGAGGGTGCTTCACCGTGCCATCCTTGAAGCGGTCAAGGCCAAGGATCCAGCCGCCGCCATGGCCGCCATGGACAGCCACTTCGACAGAATCGATTCACTGGAGATTGACGACCTCCGGTCCGGGGCTACCGCGGACGAGTTGGCCTAAGACGTTTTGACGCCGCTGCCCTGCAGCGTGCCTGCAGCCCTCATCCCTTTCCAGGAGACAGGGCGAGCAGTCAGGTAGGTGCCTTCGATGCCGCTGCCGGGGAAGAAACAGCACAGGGCCGGCCGCAGAACAACTGGGGTGCAGTCAGGCGCGGGACGAAACCAGCGCCTCGGGCAATTTTCCTACCCGCGCCGAGAGCAGCGCGTTGGCACGCAGCAGCCTTTCTTTTCCCCTCTGGGAGAGGTGAACGATCGCCTTTCTTCCGTCATCCGGCGACGGTCGACGAAAGACGAGGCCGTTGTCGGTCATTTCGTCAATGAGCCGTGTCGTGGTGGCGTGCGGAATAACCTGGGATTCCGATATTTCACCCATTGACATACCGTCAGCCTGTGACAAGCACATCAGGATCCGCCACAAATCTTCCCGCAGATTGTCTTCACCAAGAATTCTGTTCAACTCTTGAGCGGTGCGGCGGGCAGCTGTGAGGAATTCGGCCAGTTCGGCGGTGGCATTGTCGATCAGCTGAAGGTCTTCCACTCCACGGCCCCTTTCCATATGGAACCAGCAAATCTACATTGAAAAGATGCCAGCAACTATACCGATGCTCGACTCACTTGAGGCGATGCTGCACGGGCCGAACCCGGGCGCGTTCCGGGTGGGTCTGGTCTTTCCGTTATCGGGGGTATTGGGAGTTACCGGACCCACCGTTCTTGACGCAGTCTCCTTGGCAGCCCATGAGCTCAATGCCGCTCGGTCCGGACGCGCACGCAAATTGGAACTGATTCTCGTAGATTCCGGGGCTCCCCCGGCGCAAGTCGCCGCCCAGGTCCGGGACCTCGCAATGAGCAAGTCGGTGGAGGCTTTCATTGGCCTGCATACGAGCCAGACGCTCGAACACGTGGAGCAGTCCCTTGGCGCTGCCGTGCCCTATATTTTCGCCGCGGGACATGAGGGCGCCTCCCGCCTGCCGGGCTTCTATTGTGTAGGGGAAACGCCCAACCAATCGGCGGACAGCCTTCGATGGATCATGGCGGCACGCAGTGTCAGCGAATGGGCAATATTGGGTACCGAGTACATCTGGCCTCGAATGGCCCGGGACTTTGAACGCCGTCAGATCGAGGCGAGCGGCGGCAGGGTCGTCTTGGACCGGCTGATACCCCTCGGCGCAGTGAAGTCGAGCATCCGGGCCTTACTGCAAGAGGTTGCTGCCAGCGGCGCCAAGGGCCTGATAGTCAATATGCCGGGGCGTGATCTGATAACAGCTCTTCGCGCAGCCCGCGCCTGTGGTCTGGAAAAGCGACTCGTTATTTTCTCCCCGGGATCCCTGGACGAGAATCTCCTTTATGCGCTCGACGGGGACCGCAGCGGCAACCTGTATGCATCCATGCACTCGTTCCACGCCGTGGGCACCGACCGCCGCGCTGACCTGAACGATCGCTACCGGTTCATGTTCGGTGACTCCTCCCCCGTCCTCACCAGCTGGGGCGAACACGCCTACGATGGAATGCATCTTCTGGGGCAGCTGGACGACACCGGCGCCTTGGACGTAGCCAACCTGGGTACGCCCGGAGGGGTGCCGCGGGTCCAGGGTCCATCAGTAGTTGCCCGGGAGTACCGGGCTCACCTGGCTGTCACTGCCGGCCTCTCCTTCGAGGTCATCGACGTCTAGGGTCCCGACCCCGGTCTTTTTCGGATTCGCGTTAACAAACCCTTTACTTTTGGTGCACTTGACGGAAACATCTTCCCCATACCTTTCCATATGGAAGGAGTTGGGCGCCGCGCGCCCGACGTACAGGAGGAAAAAGTCTTGGTTAATCATGAGGAAATCTGTTTCCTTGAACTAACAGAAGTGGCCGAGCTGATCCGGTCCCGCCAGATCAGCGCATCGGAAGTTCTAGACGCAACTCTGGAGCGAATCGCCGATCACGACCAGGTTTTGGGAAGCTATGTCACGGTGATGGGCGACGTTGCCCGCGCTGCGGCAGCCAAAGCGGACAAAGAGATCAGCCGAGGCAATTACAAGGGCCCCTTGCATGGAATTCCACTCGGCATCAAGGACCTCTGCTACACCACCGATGCCGTAACAACGGCCGGCATGCCCATTTTCAATGACTTCACCCCGCCCTATGACGCAACGGTCGTGACACGTTTCCGTGACGCGGGTGCAGTCAAGAGGGTAGTCATGGTCGGCAAGCTGAAGATGACCGAGGGTGCCTACACCGAACACCATCCCCAAGTAGCCGCGCCGGTCAACCCCTGGGACGCGGAAACGTGGGCCGGGGTATCGTCCAGCGGCTCCGGAGTTGCCGTAGCAGCCGGGCTGTGTTTTGGTGCCACCGGCTCGGACACTGGCGGTTCCATCCGGCTCCCCTCCAGCATGAATGGGGTTACCGGGCTCAAGCCCACGTGGGGCCGGGTCAGCCGCTACGGTGTCGTTGAATTGGCGGCGAGCCTTGACCACGTAGGGCCCATGGCCCGGAGCGCGCGCGACTGCGCCGCCCTGCTGGAGGTCATGGCCGGGGCGGACCCGAACGATCCCACCGCGTCCCTGGAACCCGTTCCGTCATATGCAGCCAATCTTTCGCTGGCAGCTCCGCCCCGTGTAGGGGTTGACTGGACGGCGATGGCGTCCTTCGACGAGACCACCCGCCAGATGCTCGTTGATACTGTAGTTCTCCTTGAAAGCCTTGGCTGGCCCGTTGTCGAGCTCCGTCTACCGGACCTGGCCGCGATCTCGGAGGCTTTTGGTCCGCTCCTCGCGGTTGAAACTGCCCTTGCACATGAGGACACTTTTCCGGCACGAGCCGCCGAATACGGAGAGGCTCTCGGCGACTTTATTGAAGCGGGCAGGGCGAGCATGGCCGTGGGCTACCAGAAGCTGGTCAAGCAGCGGATGGCATTCGTTGGGGAGTTCCGTCGGGTCTTCCAGAAGGTTGACCTGGTCCTGATGCCCGGAGTCGGCTTTGCTTCCCCCACGCTGGAAAAGCTCAGCACCCTGGGCGAAGACATGGAACTCTTCGCTGCCCTGCTGACACCTACTGCGCCCTTCAATATGACCGGCAGCCCCACCATCACGCTGCCGGCGGGCTTTTCACCTCGCGGGACTCCACTGGGTGTCCAGTTCATCGGCCGCGACTTCTCCGAGCAGCTGTTGCTTCAGGCCGGGCATGCATTCCAGTCCGTGACTGACTTTCACACGAAACACCCGCCGATGGCACAAAAGGCACGTCAACTCGAAAGGGCAGTG
The DNA here is from genome assembly GCF_030944625.1 of Arthrobacter sp. SLBN-112. Classification (NCBI taxonomy): domain Bacteria; kingdom Bacillati; phylum Actinomycetota; class Actinomycetes; order Micrococcales; family Micrococcaceae; genus Arthrobacter; species Arthrobacter sp. SLBN-112. Next base: position 1,209,934 of record NZ_JAUSXY010000001.1, on the reverse strand, counting down.
TTATGAGGGGTATCCATGATGTAGGAGGCGCCGACGGTTTCGGGCCCATCCTTGTTGAAGAGAACGAACCAGTCTGGCATGCGGAGTGGGAAAAGGCTGCCTTTTCCTTCTTCGCGCAGTGTGCCATCGCCGGCTACTTCAACCTCGACGAATTCCGGCATTCGATGGAGAAGATGGATCCTGTCGAGTATCTATCCCACCCGTACTATGCGCATTGGATGCACTCGTTCGAGGAATACCTTGCACGTGACGACTCCACGTTCACAGCGGAGCTGGACCGCCGGACGGCCGAGTATCGGAAGTCCCCTGAGCTTCCGCTGCCTCCAACCGTCAACCACGAGCTCGCCGACACCATCGGCGCGCTGGCCTTTGCCGGCGCACCCACGCGCCGTGATGTGGACCGCCCAGCTGGTTTCAAGATCGGGGACCTGGTCCGGGTCTCCGGATCCGTTCCGGTAGGCCATACGCGCAAGGTGGGGTACGCGACCGGCCGGGTGGGAACCATCATCTCTTCGCACGGCAGTTTCGTCTTTCCGGATACCAACGCCCACGGCGGCGGCGAGGCGCCGGACTACGTCTATTCCGTCCAGTTCTCGGCCGAAGAACTGTTCGGGGAGTCAATCGGTGACCCCAAGGCGAGGATCATCTGTGACCTCTGGGAGCCTTACCTCAGTCTCGCCAGCACCACCTCAAACACCTAGGAGACAAAAGTGACTGACTTTATCCATGCCTTCAGCGGCCCGGTCGTCCCCGCTGCCACAGCAGAGTTTGACGAGTACATGACCGCAAGAGTCAAAGCAATGGAAGCAATCCTCATTGAACGCGGTGTCGTTTCCGAAGAAGCAGTTGAACGCATCTCGAACATCTACGAACACCAGGTGGGCCCCCAAATCGGAGCCAAGGTGGTGGCCAGGGCGTGGACCGAGCCCGACTTCAAGGCCCGGCTTCTTGAAGACGCGACAGCAGCCTGCGCCGAAATGGGCGTCAGCGGCCTGCAGGGCGAGGACATGCTCGCGGTCGAAAACACCGATGAGGTCCACAACGTGATTGTCTGCACCCTGTGCTCCTGCTACCCGTGGCCAGTTCTCGGCCTCCCGCCCAACTGGTACAAGAAGGAGGCCTACCGAAGCCGCGTCGTCCGTGACCCCAGGTCGGTCCTGAAAGAATTCGGCCTGGACCTTGCTCCGGAGAAGGAAATCCGGGTATGGGATTCCAGCTCCGAACTGCGCTACTGGGTGCTCCCCCAACGGCCGACAGGGACCGAAGGCCTGTCCGCTGAGGAACTCGCCGAACTGGTAACCCGGGACTCGATGCTTGGTGTAGGCGTGGTCGCACCGGCCAAAGTGGGTGCCTGATCATGTCACAGTGCCAAACCCTGTCCGAAGAAAACATCCAGGACATTCACGTGAGCAGCGCCCGGACACCCCGGGACGGAGAGGAAGCCTTCCGGCTTCCCTGGGAGCTGCGTAGCTTCGCACTGGGCGTCGCCTACTACGAGAACGCCAACTTCTCCTGGAGCGACTTCCAGTCCAGCCTGATCAGAGCCATCGACAAGGCTGAAGACAAGAACAAACCGGAGCACTATTACGCTCGTTGGGTCGAAGCACTCGAGGCACTTCTAGCCGAACGCGGCGGCCTCGATCTCGAAGAGGTCGACCGCCGCACCCGGGCGATCCTCGACACGCCACGGGATGACACGCACAAACATCCACACGGTGACGACGACCACGGCCACGTCCACTAATCGACCTGCATTGCTGCTGGGCCTCGCCCTGCGCGTGGCCCCGCACCGGATCCTGCTACAAGGCAGGGCCGCACTGCGCGGCCTCACGCGCACTCGCTGTGCGTCGCCGTCAGCCATTCCCGTCCGAGAAAGGACACCCAGTGACTCAGTGGATCCCCGCTGCTCCCTCCCGGCAGGGCCTCCAGACCCACCGGCCGGAACCCTCCACATCGGGGGCGGGGGCCAACCTCAACCAAATCAATGTTGTCCGCGGCCGAGGCACCTGGCCGGCGCAGACACCGAACCATGATGAAAGTTCTTGTTCCGCCGGCAGTCCCGAGACCCACGGGCCACGCCGATGACAACGATGATCTCACCGGCCGCGGGACGTGGCCAGACGATGGCATGGAGCCGAGGGGAAAAGCGCCGTATCGCGGCGATCATAGGAGTTATCGTCGCACTTCACCTCGGAGGTGTCGTCCTCTATCTGGCAGGGCAAGGAGAACTTGCCGGCGCCGGCGGTCTGGCCGGCGCCGGTGCTCTTGCCTACGTTCTGGGCATGCGGCACGCGTTCGATGCTGATCACATCGCGGTCATCGACGACACCACCCGGGCCATGATGTACCGGGGACGCCGCCCCGTCGGGGTGGGCTTTTTCTTCGCCATGGGCCATTCCTCCGTCGTCGTCATCCTGGCCCTGTTGATCTGGTGGGGTGCCGGAGCAATTGACGAAGGGGCCCTGGCCACCGTCACCGACGCCGGAGGAAAGGTGGCAGCGGCGGTTGCTTTCTTCTTCCTGGTCCTCGTCGCAGTCCTTAACGGTTCAGTCCTGCGCGGGCTTCGTGCTCTGTGGCGGGAGTCGAAGCAAGGCAGACATGATGGCAAGCGCATCGACCAGCAGCTCGCATCCCGGGCCCTGGTCTCCCGGCTCCTTGGTTCCCGCGGCCGGTCAATGATCACATCCTCATGGCACCTCTACCCGGTCGGCCTGCTGATGGGCCTGGGGCTGGAAACTGCAAGCGAAGTGGCCCTCCTAGCCATGACTGCATCGGCCACCGACGCCGGAAGCGTTTCCCTCCTGGCTGTACTCAGCCTGCCCCTGCTGTTCGCAGCCGGCATGAGCACCTTTGACACCGCTGACAGCCTCATCATGACCAAGCTGTATTCCTGGTCCCACCGCGACCCCGTGCGTACTCTGTTCTTTAACATCGCCACCACCACCATGACCGTCGTGATCGCGCTCGTTGTCGCGACCGTTTACGCGAGCGGCTTGGCCTCCCAGCTCTTAGGCTGGGCGTGGCTGGAGCCAGTAGCCGCACTGGCCGAGCAATTCGAGCTCATGGGCTACATCATTGCTGGAATCTTTGTGCTCACCTGGCTGGTGGCAGCCCTCATCTGGCGCAGCCAGTCCGGCAGCAGTGCTCTCCGGACGGCGGCTTCGGCGACTCACGGGAGTGATCCCGGAGCCTGAATCCAATCCGACTCTGACCCGGGCTTCTACTCCCCTCGAGCCAGGAAGCCTGGCCATATCTGCAGACAGCGGGACGTACTTGTTTTCAAAGGCAGGCGGTATTCGTTCTGGTCCTCGCAGCTACCCAGAGCGGGATAGCGGGCGCCCGGATCTGCCGCAAGCGTGGAGGAACGGCCGCGTTTCTACCTCTGCGAAGTGACCGCCGTGCACCTTCCTGACGTCAGCCGGCCGCGGCTCCGGGGTGCACCACGAGACACTGCCGCCGGCGCGCCACTGCCTCACCTCTTCTGCCATATTTGCCCGAATCCCGCCCTTGCTATGGCGAAACGCCACCCCGTGTGTGACAGTGGTTGCACCAACCCTTCCATTTGGAAGTACCAAGCAGAATTTCCCGGCCGTTTCAAGGCCTAATCTTTCGCATCGCACATCAGGAGCAAGCATGAAAATTTCGAGCCGACTGACCCTGGGGGCCATCACGGTTGCCACCGCACTGGTCGCAACCGGGTGCGCCACTCGCGGCGACACCTCCGAAGGGCAGGCTTCGGCTGCCCGTACCGCCCGCACCAGCTGCGACACGAACGGTGTAGCCCAGGGCATCACGGACAGCAAGATCAAGCTTGGAATGTTCACCCCATTGACCGGGCCGCTTGCGGCCCCGGGCAACGGCGCACTGAAGGGCTTCCAGTTCGCACTCGACAAAGTTAATGCGGCAGGAGGCGTGCAGGGCCGTCAGGTGGAAGTCGTCGCCGAGGATGATCAGTATGACGCTGCAGTAGCGCAGCAGGCAGCGCGGCGTCTTGAGACGAGCGAAGGCGTATTCGCGTTTGCAGGCGGCATAGGCACACCAAACTTCGTTGGTGTGCTGCCCTTCATCAAAGAAAAGCACATACCATCCGTGGGCCCATATGCTCCTTCCAACCAGGTCGGTGTCATGCAAAACCCGGACGTTTACATGATCTGGCCAAATTTCATTGACGAATACAACGTCGCGCTGAGCTGGCTGATGAAGGAGCAGAAGCCCGCGAGCATCTCCTTCGTGCAGCAGGTGGGGGACGTCGGCGACGACGCACTGAGCGGCATAAAGAAGGCCCTTGACGGCAGCGGGCTGACGATTGGGACAACGCAAACAGTCGAACCGACCATGACCGACTTTTCGGCGGTTGCACAGGCACTGAAGAACAAGAACTCCGAGCTGGTCGCGCTGGTGGCGGGCCCGGTCGTCGTTGGCCAGGTCATCGCGGCCATGAACCAGATCGGCTACAAGCCGAAACTACTTGCCCAGTCTGACATCACCGATGAATCCTTTCTGTCGGAGTACGGGAACGTGGTGGAAGGAATGACCGTACCTACGAAGGTCGCGCCGTTCGCCAGCGATGATCCGCTGGTCCGGGAGTTTGTCTCTGAGTACACCAAAACCACAGGAACAGCCCCCACGATGTGGAACGCCGTCGGCTACACCCAGGCACTTGTCACCCTCAAAGCCTTGAAAGACGCGCCGGCTCTGACCCGGGATTGCCTTGCCTTTTCCCTCGAAAGCATGAAGGACTTCAAAACCGGCCTGATCCCGCCGGTCACCTTTGGTCCCAATTCCAGGCAGGGAACCAATGCCGTCGGTGTAGCCCGCATCGAAGACGGCAAGGCCGTGCAGGTCGCGCCGTTCCAAACAGTGACAGGCAAGTAGGACATCGCGTGCAGTTGTCCGGACTATTACAAATACTCCTAAGCTCGCTCGCCACGGGGGCGCTGTACGCTCTGCTTCTGTTTGGCATGCTCATCGTTTACCGCGTCAGCAAGGCAGTGAACTTCGCTCACGGAGCTCTGGGAATGATGGCAGCCTTCATCACCTTTACCTTGGCTGCCCGCACTCAGCCCCTTTGGGTAGGAATCCTTGCAGGCTTAGCCGCCGCGGCTGTGATCTCCTTTGCCACTGATCGGTTCATCCTTGAACCGATCAGTCGCAAAGCGGGCCGCGACGGACTGGATCTCGTGGTGACTCTGGGCATCTTGCTCCTGCTGACAGCTGTCGCCGAAGCACTCTTTGGCACGACCACCCGTTCATTTGTTCCCTTGGGCACTGATGTCCCGGTGGAAATAGGCGACCTGTTCCTGAACCTCAATCAGGTCGTGGTGACCCTCGGCGTCCTCGTGCTACTCGCCGGCTTCGCATGGTTTCTCTCAAAGACACAGTTCGGTCTGGCAATGCGGGCTGTTGCCACCGACCCGGCGCTGGCCAAAAGCATGGGCCTGAACGTCAGCCGCGTCCGAGGAGCTACGTGGGCGTTCGCCGGGCTGACCGCGGGCGTCGTCGGAATCGTTGTGGCCAGTCGGCTGTCTTTGGACGCCTATTACATGACGCCCTTCCTCATTAAGTCTGTCATCGCAGGAATTATTGGCGGGCTCGACCGTTTCGTAGCTCCCCTGACGGCTGCCTTTGGCCTGGCCCTCTTCGAAGGCCTGGCGACTTACGCCATTGGCACCAACTACGGCACACCCGCGGTGTTCATCGTCGTTATCCTGCTCCTCGCCGTGCTGCCCAAGCGTTTCCTGTCCGAGAAAGGAGTCGTACGCGTATGACTCAGGCAAAAATACACGCAGATTCCGCCACCACCACGGGTAACGGCTGGGCGCTGCCCCTTTCACCAGGGGCAAAAGAAAGAATCACTCACCTGCTGGCCGGGCGCCGCAGGAGAACCATCATCACCGTGGCACTCTTCACTATCGTCGTGGCGCTTCTACCCTTCTTTCTGGATCCTTACTGGCTTTATCTGGCGTCGTCATGGATGGCGTACACCATTGCCGTCATGGGTGCCCGGGTTTTATTCGGGATCACAGGGATCTTTTCGTTGTCGCAGGCGACGTTCGTTGGAATCGGCGCCTACACGGCGGCTGTAGGAGCAACGGTGCTCGGCCTCACAGGCCTCTATGAAATCGTCCTGGTCATAGGTGTTTCGGTGGCTGCGGCGCTTCTGGTTGGAATCCCAGCGCTGCGGGTCAGCGGACTGCGTCTTGCCTTGGTGACGCTCGCCGTGGGCGAGCTGTTCCAATGGTGGATCCGTGAGCAACGGGCGGTTACCGGCGGCCTTCAAGGCCTTCCGGTCGCCTCCTTCTACATTCCGGGGCTGGAGACTGACAGCCCCTACTTCCTTTACGGTTTGTGCGCTGTCTCGGTTGGCCTGGCCACCGTCGTTCTGGCGCGAATACCTCATACCCAGTTGGGCAGGAACATGGCGGCAGTGCGCGAGTCGCAATTCGCAGCCCGTTCCGTCGGGGTCAGTCTCTCGCGCACCAAATTGGCCGCCTTCGTCGTAGCCGGTGTCTGCGCGGGAGTGTCAGGTTTCCTGGTTGCCCATCTGGTCGGATCGGTGACGCCGGCCACCTTCGGACTTTTTCCGTCGGTTTACATCCTGGTGGGGGTCATCCTTGGCGGCTCAGGTTCCACCCTGGGCGCATGGATTGGCGCGGCCTACGTGTCCCTGGTCCCGCCGCTGTTCAGCGCCCTTGGCCAAGACCGCCTCTACGTCCTGTTGTCCGGCGCACTGCTTGTAGCGCTCATCTACTTGCTGCCCGGTGGAGCTGTGCAGCTCAAGAATATATTCAGCCAAAGCAAGAACACCGGAAAGGTCACTCCATGACCATTCAGTTGGAAATCAAGGATGTGGGCGTGAGTTTTGGCGGATTAGTCGCTCTGCATAATGTGAACCTCCACCTCAAGGGGCCAGGAACAATAGGCCTCATCGGTCCAAACGGGGCAGGTAAGAGCACCCTGCTTAACGCACTGTCCGGGTTTGTTCGTCCAACAGAAGGCACCATCCTTCTCGACCAGGAGGACATCACCGCGCTTTCACCGGAACTTCATGCAAAAGCCGGGGTGGTGAGAAGCTTTCAAACTGCTCAGCTGCTGGAAGATGAAACCGTCATCACCAATCTGCTACTGGGACGCCAGCGGTTCAGCGGCGCCGGCGCGCTTCGGCAACTCTTCGGGTCTGCCCGCCATCGTAAGTCCGAACGCGCCTGGTTGGGTCAGGCCTACGCAACCCTCGACCTGCTCAAGCTCGTTGACTACGCCGACGCCCAAGTCTCATCCCTGTCCACGGCTACCCGCCGGTTGGTCGAAATCGGGCGTGTGCTCATGGCCGAACCCCGGGTGATATTCCTCGATGAACCAGCCGCCGGCCTTGACTCAGGAAGCCGGGAACAGCTTGCCGCTATCCTTCGTGACCTGCCCTCCAAAGTCGGATGCCTCCTGATCCTCGTAGAACATGACGTCAACATCGTCCGGAAATCATGCGACCGATGCATCGCACTGGTAGCCGGAACTGTCCTTGCCGAGGGTCCAACCGACCAAGTGCTTGACCGTCCAGACGTTCGCCTTGCCTATTTCGGAGAATCACATGCTCTCGCTTGACCATATCGAAGCCTGGTACGGCCGCACACAAGCCCTCTTTGACGTCTCTCTCACCGTGGTTCCAGGGCAGGTTCTTGCACTTGTCGGAACCAACGGTGCCGGTAAGTCCAGTACCGTCAAAGCCACCCTTGGTCTTATCAAGACCCGTGGGACGGTCACTATGTACGGCACAGACGTATCGTCTTGGCCGACACATCGCCGGGTCAGGGAAGTAGGGGTTGGCGTCGTGCCGGAGGCCCATAGCCTCTTTTCGGCCATGACAGTACGCGAAAACATGATGGTCGGCCAGACCAAGGCCGCGATCAGGAATCTCGACATGACGCTGGATCTCTTTCCAATGCTTCAATCGCGCACTACCACCGACGTTGGAGCGCTGTCAGGCGGGCAACGCCAAATGGTGGCCCTGGCTCGTACTTTCATGCGGGATCCAAAAATCCTCCTGCTCGATGAACCCGGGCTGGGTCTGGCTCCGGTTATCGTGGATGAAATCTACGCCCAGATCCGCTCGCTGCTGAATCCCAACCTCGCCGTGGTCCTCGTGGAACAGAGCGCAAGCAGAGTCGCAAACCTCGCTGACGACGCGATGCTCATCTCTATCGGAAGAAGCCGTGAACAAGTGAAGGCCAGTGACAGTGACGGCCTCCGACGTTTGGAATCCATCGCATTCGGCGGCAAGAACGGAACCACCTCACACGGAGTTTCCGCCCGCTCTGCGCCCACAGACCTACAGCAGGAGATTTAGCCGCTCGTTTCCAAACGGCTATCGACGCGACCCTCGTGACCTCGCACTCGGACAAGGAAAACATCGCCGGAACCTACAAAGGCGGCTACGGATTCGCCCCCTTCATCGCCTCCTGTGACTACGGCGCCGGCAAGGGTTCCGGGGAAATCCTCGCCGCCGTGCTGCGTCCCGGCAACGCCGGAGCGAACAGCGCCGAGGACCACTTCCGGGTCTTCCACACCGCCGCAGCCCAACTGCCCGAAAGCCTCCACAACGACACCGGAGCCCTGACCGGGGAGAAGATCCTGGTCCGCACCGACAGTGCCGGGGCCTCACGGAAATTCCTCTGGCACCTGCACGGCCTCGGCGTGCAGTTCTCCACCAGCTACACCCTCCCGTTCGGCAGGGCCCACATGATCGACTGGATAAACGACAAGGAGTACTGGCAGCCGGCCCTGACCAGACCGGCAACGACCGCACCGATGCGTGGGTTATCAACGCCACCGACGTCATCCCGTTCACCGACTACCCGCCGGGCACCAAACTGTTCCTGCGGGCCGAGCCGCTGCACCCCGGAGCCCAGCCGACCCTGCTCGATACCGACGGGCACCGGATCACCGCGATGCTGACCAACTCACCACGCTGGCACGGACCGTTCCTGGACGCCCGGCACCGCGCCCGCGGCCGGTGCGAGAACAGGATCAATACCCTGAAAAACACCGGCCTGGGCAAGCTCCCGTTCTTTGATTTCGCCGTGAACCAGGCCTGGGCAAACATCGCAGCCCTCGCCTTCAACCTGGTCTCCTGGCTCCAGCTCGCAGCCCTCCCGGACGGCCACCGCTCCAAAGCCTGGGACATCAAACGCTGGCGCTACCGGCTCTTCGCGACCGCCGGGAAAATCATCACCCGAGCTCGCCGCCACCGGCTCCTGCTCCCCGAATCAGCCCCAGAAAAGGACCTCCTGAAACTGCTCCTGGCCAACACCAGTGACCTCAAACAGTTGCTGTCCTCGGGCTGAACAGACCCTCATCCCGTCCCGACGAACAGCCCCATGAACCGGCAGTGGAACCGGCGCCAACCCCAAGACGAACCAACGGGCCACACCACACTGCCCGAAAACAGAAAACAACCGCCAGCCACCCACCAGCCCCAACTCAACGGGCATCACCGGCCATCATGAAAAATCGGGGTTAGAGTCCTCTTTGCCCTTTGCAAAGGGCTGGCAGGGGCCGAGTCATTAGACGCTCGAACTGCCTCGCGGCGAGAATCTAGGGGCCGGGTCGAGGAATTGACCCTTCGTTACCCGGCCCCGGTTGCGGCCTATCCCCGTGCCCTAATGAACGCACCTCTTTTGCTCCTAGGACCTGGGCTGTTGGCCGTCCTCGCAAGGCTCCACACTCTTCGCGCTCATCAGAGCTCCATTTCTAAGCGGTGAGCAATCGGCGACGGCGGAAGGCACTATGCAAGCACCAGATGAATCGAACGAGGCCGGGAGCTATCGGCAAGGCCCACGTGCTGCTCGCTCCTCGGGCATCTCCTACACCTTGACTTGGGAAAGTGCCAACCAGAGCCGGCAAGTAATCCTCGGCGGGCACCACTCCACTGAGACTGATGAAGCAACCACGCTGATCAAAAAAACGTCCCTTGACGACAGGCACGGGCCGGGTGAGGCATGTAGTGACGCCTGGGAAGAAGAAGGCTCAGTGCGGTTGATTGCCCGGTCAGGGCACACCCCAGCCTGACGTCAGGGATGCCAGCCAAACACGTCAAGATAGGGCTCTATTTTCGTATTCCTTACTCGCCGCCCAGAAAGTCTTAGGATCCAACCTGGCAGATGTTGCGTAGAGCGAGGCGCGGAACCCCCCGCTGGGAACCGCCACGTGGGAGTCACGCAGCAACCCGGAACGCGTTCGGCCGAATGTGACGTGGAATACTTCCGTACAGGTGCGCGGCCGGGAGGTCCGGCGGAATTGCGGAAGGGGCCGGTCACATGCAGGAGTACGTCAACGAGAACGAAGAAGCGCGCCGGCACGTGCTGTCAGCGTTGTCACGGGAACACGAACACGGCCTGCGCCGGGACGCGGACTTTGACCGGCGCCTCGACGAGCACTTTCCCACCCTCCGGAGCCTGTTCCATTCCTTGTACGGTGCACGCCAGGACTGGTTGAATCAACTCACTGACCTAGTACTCCAATGCGCACGGTTCTGGCAGGAGCGCTCCCCGGAACTGAAGGCCCTGGATGCCAGCCGCGAACAGACGCCGGACTGGTTCCAGTCCAACCGGATGCTCGGCGGGGTGTGCTACGTGGACCGCTATGCCGAGAGCCTCGAAGGGGTGCGGGCCCGCATCCCGTACTTCAAGGAGCTGGGCCTCACCTACCTGCACCTCATGCCCCTGTTCCTGGCACCAGAGCCGCACTCGGACGGCGGTTACGCGGTCTCCAGTTACCGCCAGGTCAACCCGGTACTGGGCACCATGGAGCAACTGCGCGGCCTCGCCGCCGAGCTCAAGGCCAACGGGATCAGCCTGGTGGTGGACTTCATCTTCAACCACACCTCCGACGAGCACGAGTGGGCGCGCAAAGCGGCCGCGGGGGATCCCGAGTACAGCGACTACTACTGGATCTTCCCGGACCGGACCATGCCGGACGCGTTCGAGGCGAACGTCCGCGAGATTTTCCCCGAGAACCACTCCGGATCCTTCATCCAAATGGAGGACGGCCGCTGGGTTTGGGCCACCTTCCACACCTATCAGTGGGACCTGAACTACTCCAATCCCGAGGTGTTCCGGGCCATGGCGGGCGAGATGCTGTTCCTGGCCAACCAGGGCGTGGACATCCTGCGCATGGACGCCGTGGCGTTCATCTGGAAGCAGCTGGGCACCCCGTGCGAGAACCTGCCCCAGGCTCACACGCTGCTGCGGGCCTTCAACGCCGTGTGCCGGCTGGCGGCGCCGTCGCTGCTGTTCAAGTCCGAGGCGATCGTGCACCCGGATGAGGTGGCGCTGTACATCGACCCCAAAGAGTGCCAGCTTTCCTACAACCCGCTGCAGATGGCGCTGATCTGGGAGTCCCTGGCCACCCGCGACGTCTCGCTCCTGGCCCAGGCCCTGGAACGCAGGCACAACATCCCGGACGGCACCGCCTGGGTGAACTATGTCCGCAGCCACGACGACATCGGCTGGACCTTCGCCGACGAGGACGCGGCCGAGCTGGGCATCAACGGGTTCGACCACCGCCGCTTCCTGAATTCCTTTTACGTCAACCGGTTCCCCGGCAGCTTCGCCCGCGGGGTCCCGTTCCAGGACAACCCCAAGACCGGGGACTGCCGGATTTCAGGGACGACGGCTTCACTGTGCGGCATGGAGGTTGACCCGGCCGAGGCGGTGGAACGGATCCTCCTGGCCCACTCGGTGCCGTTCAGCACCGGCGGCGTCCCGCTGCTGTACCTGGGCGATGAGGTGGGGCAGCTCAACGACTACGGCTACGCCGCCGAACCGGGCCACGGCGATGACAGCCGCTGGGTGCACCGCCCGCACTACCCGGCGCAACAGTACGCCCGGCGGGACGACCCCGCCACACCCGAGGGGGCAGTGTACGCAGGCATCAAGCGGATGATCGAGGTCCGCGCCGGCACCCCGGAACTGGCCGGAACCACGCTGGTGGATTTCGCCACGAACAACCGCTCCGTGCTGGCGTACCAGCGGCCCGGCGACGGGGAGGGCGGCAGCGTCGTCCTGGCGCTGGCCAACTTCAGCGATTCCGCCCAGGCGCTGCCCGGGGAAACCTTCGGCGGATACTTTCCTGCCGCCGTCGACCTCCTCTCCGAGGCGGCCCTGAACCTGCACGACGGCGTCACGCTCCTCCCCCGGCAATACCTCTGGCTGCGCGTCACCCCGGCGTAGCATCGCGGACCCGTTTTCCCAACGGGCCCGCGCGCGTGAAACCATACGGATCATGGCCTCCAAGATTGCGTACCAGGGTGAGCCCGGTGCCAACTCCAATATCGCGTGTCAGCAGATGTTCCCGGACTTCGAAAGCGTCCCGTGCGCCAGCTTTGAGGACGCGTTCGAGCTGGTGACCACCGGCGAAGCCGACCTGGCCATGATCCCCATCGAGAACTCCATCGCCGGACGGGTGGCGGACATCCACATCCTGCTGCCGCAGTCCAGCCTGCAGATCGTGGGCGAATACTTCCTGCCCATCCACTTCGACCTGCTGGGCATCCCGGGCAGCACCATCGAGGGCGCCACCGAGGTGCACAGCCACATCCACGCCCTGGGCCAGTGCCGGAAGCTGATCCGCGACCACGGCCTCAAGCCCGTCATCGCCGGCGACACTGCAGGGTCCGCCCGCGAAGTGGCCGAGTGGAACGATCCCCGCAAGCTCTCCCTGGCTCCCCCGCTGGCGGCTCAGATCTATGGCCTCGAAGTCCTGGCCTCGCGCGTGGAGGACGACCCCTCCAACACCACCCGCTTCGTGGTCCTGGCCCGGGAAACGGCACTGCCGGCCAAGGACGAACTCCCCGGGCCGGCAGTCACCAGCTTCGTGTTCCGCGTCCGCAACGTCCCTTCCGCGCTGTACAAGGCACTGGGCGGCTTTGCCACCAACGGCGTGAATATGACCCGCCTGGAGAGCTACATGGTGGGCAACGAATTCGCGGCCACCATGTTCATGGCCGACGTCGAAGGCCACCCCGAGGACCTGCCGCTGAAGCTGGCCCTCGAGGAACTGGACTTCTTCACCACCGAGGTGCGGATCCTCGGCGTGTACCCGGCCGCGGACTACCGGGCTGCCGCAGCCACCGCCTGACGCGGTTCCTTCACGGGTGCCGGGCGCTTCAGCAGGGGGCCGAAGAACCCACCGAGTTCCGCCGTTGCGGTGAGCGGCAGGACGTTCGCCACGTACTGGTCCGGCCGGACCACCACCACGGCGCCCGCACGGTCGATGCCGCGGAGCTCGAAGATGTCCGCCTTGGGATCGGTGGCGTACACCTTTTCGTAGTCGGTCAACTTGAACGGGCCCACCTGCGGCTTGAACACGGCAGGCACCGCATTGATGTCGACGGCGGTGTGCGGCTGCTGGTAGATGACCTTCAGGTCGAACCACGCATCCGGGTCGGCGCCGGCCGGGGTGGCAGCCAGCGGTGAGTCCGGTGACGTCGCGAACCAGTCCGCCAGTGTGTCCGTGGCGGAGCCGGTGCCGGGCAGCGCGGGATCGGCGAAGACGTAGATCCGCCACCGTCCGTCAGCTGTGGCGTGGTGGCCAAGGTGGATGGGGTTGGTGTCCCCCACGCGGACTGCGGGCGCCGACTTGAAGCGCTTGCCCACCGGGAACCCGGCGGCCAGCTCCTGGTGATCCGCAGAACCAATGATCAGGGACGGCGCGTACTGGGTCATGAACCCGGCCGGGAACTCCGCCGTCTGCACGTAGAAGTCCTCAAGATCGGAAGGGTGCTCGAACTCCTCCGGCTTCTTGGCCATCATCGTGGACCATTCCTTGTCGAAGTCGATCAGGTTCTTGGCTACCACCTGGCGCTCCTCCGAGTAGGTGGACAGCAGGCTCTCCGGGCTGCGCCCCTCCAGGACGTGTCCCAGCTTCCAGGCGATGTTGAATCCGTCCTGCATGGAGACGTTCATGCCCTGGCCGGCCTTGGCGCTGTGGGTATGGCAGGCGTCGCCGGTGATGAACACCCGCGGGGTCCGCGTGCCGCGGTCCGCCGGCAGGACGTCGTCGAACCTGTCCGTGAGTCGGTGGCCCACCTCGTACACGCTGTGCCACGCCACGTTCCGCACATCCAGCGTATAGGGGTGCAGGATGGCGTTCGCCTTGGCAATGATCTCCTCGATGGTGGTGTTCCGGACGGAGTGCTGGCTGTTCGGGTCCACTTCCCCCAGATCCACGTACATCCGGAAGAGGTGGCCGCCTTCGCGCGGGATGAGCAGGATGCTGCCTTCGGCGCCCTGGATGGCACACTTGGTGCGGATATCCGGGAAATCGGTGACGGCGAGGGTGTCCATGACGCCCCAGGCGTGGTTGGCCTGGTCGCCCGCGAGCGTACAGCCGATGGCCTGGCGCACCTTGCTGCGGGCGCCGTCGGCACCCACCACGTATTTAGCGCGGACAACGCGCTCCTGGCCCTCGTTGGGGCCGGAGGCGTGGACAAGCCGCACGGTGACCGGGTAGTCACCTTCGCCTGTGACCTCCAGTCCCTGGAAGCCGTAGCCGTAGTCGGGCTTCATCCGGGTGGGTGCGTTGGCCATGTACTCGGCGAAGTAGTCCAGCACGCGGGCCTGGTTCACGATCAGGTGCGGGAACTCGCTGATGCCCATTTCGTCGTCCACGGCGCGGGCGGTCCGGATGATGTTGGCGTGGTTTTCGGGGTCCGGCTTCCAGAACGCCATCTCGGTGATCCGGTACGCCTCGGCAATGATGCGCTCCGCGAAGCCGAAAGCCTGGAAGGTTTCCACGCTGCGGGCCTGGATTCCGTCCGCCTGGCCGATGGCGAGCCTGCCGGGGCGGCGTTCGATGATGCGCGTGGTCACGTTGGGGAACATGGACAGCTGGGCGGCGGCGAGCATGCCCGCCGGACCCGTGCCCACGATGAGCACGTCCACTTCGTCGGGGAGCTCCTCGGGGCGGTTCAGGCCGACGCCGGCCGCCGGCTGGACGCGGGGGTCACCGGATACGTATCCGTGGTGGTGGAACTGCACGGGATGTCCTCACTTCGTTGTGGATGATAATCTCCGCAGGGTGTTCTATATGAGAACAGGAGATTCGATATTAGAAACTGAACGACTTGGTTTCCACTGTACGCCCGATGTGATCGAGCCGACAAGTACCGTCGCGGAAGCCCGTAAATAAGCGATATTGCGGGGGTTGACGGATACGGCAGCATGCGCGATAGTGATCGTATACGATTTCGTACCTGATGAGGAGAAGGCTTTGGAGCAGGTCAACGGCGACACCCTGGCAGCAGCCCGCAAGGTGATCGCAGTGCACATCAACTACCCCAGCCGGGCCGCGCAGCGCGGCCGCACGCCGGCCCAGCCGTCCTACTTCCTCAAGCCTTCCAGCTCGCTGGCCCTCAGTGGAAGCCCCGTGGAGCGTCCGGCCGGCTGCGAACTGCTCGGCTACGAGGGCGAGATCGCCCTGGTGATCGGCAAGGCCGCCCGGCGCGTGCGGATCGAGGACGCCTGGAGCCACGTTGCCGCCGTCACGGCCAGCAACGACCTCGGCGTGTACGACCTTCGCTGGGCGGACAAGGGCTCCAACCTCCGTTCCAAGGGCGGGGACGGGTTCACCCCCGTGGGCCCGGCACTGCTTCCGGCAGACGCCGTCGACCCCTCAAAACTGCGGATCCGGACCTGGCACAACGGTGACCTGGTCCAGGACGACACCACCGGGGACCTGCTCTTCCCATTCGCCCGCCTGGTGGCGGACCTGTCCCAGCTGCTCACCCTCGAGGAAGGGGACATCATCCTCACCGGCACCCCGGCCGGCGCCTCCGTGGCGAAGCCCGGCGACGTCCTGGAGGTTGAGGTGGAGACGATCGACGGCGCGCTCACCACCGGCCGGCTGGTCACCACCGTGGAGGAAGGTACGACGGCGTTCGCGGACTTTGGTGCCCAGCCCAAGGTCGATGACCTGCAGCGGGAGGAAGCCTACGGTTCCCGCGAGGCCGCCGGCCTGACACCAGAGGCGGAGGCCGCCGTCGGGCCTGCCCTGCCGCCGGAGCTGAAGGCCAAGCTCGAGTCGGTTGCCACCGCCACCCTGTCCTCCCAGATGCGCAAGCGCGGCCTCAACAACGTCAGCATCGACGGGCTCCAAGGCACCCGCCCGGACCGCCGTGTGGTGGGCCTCGCCCGGACGCTCCGCTACGTACCCAACCGCGAGGACCTGTTCAAGACCCATGGCGGCGGATTCAACGCCCAGAAACGGGCCATCGATTCCGTGAACGAGGGTGAGATCCTGGTCATGGAGGCCCGCGGCGAGAAGGGCACCGGCACGGTGGGCGACATCCTGGCCCTGCGCGCCCAGGTGCGCGGTGCGGCTGCCATCATTACCGACGGCGGTGTCCGCGACTACACCGCGGTGGCCGGACTGGACATGCCCACCTGGTTCGCCAACCCGCACCCTGCCGTGCTGGGCCGCCGCCACATCCCGTGGGACACGGACATCACCATCGCCTGCGGGGGCGCCACCGTCCAGCCCGGCGACATCATCGTGGCCGATTCCGACGGCATCCTGGTGATCCCGCCGGCCATCGCCGAAGAACTCGTCGAGGACTGCATCGCCCAGGAAAGGGAAGAAACGTTCATCTTCGAGATGGTCCAGCAGGGCAACAGCGTGGACGGCCTCTACCCGATGAACAAGGAATGGCAGGCAAAGTACAAGGAATGGGGAGGGCAAGCCGATGACTGACACGGCGACCGACCTCGCCGCTGCCACTCCCGGCAGCAAATCCGAGCAGGCCTACCAGGCCGTCAAGGCCCGGATCGTGGAAGGCACCTACACCCCCGGCTACCGCCTGGTCCTGGGTTCCATTGCGAAGGACCTCGGCTTCAGCGTGGTCCCGGTGCGGGAAGCCATCCGCCGGCTCGAGGCCGAAGGCCTGGTGTCGTTCGAACGCAACGTCGGTGCCACCGTGGCCGGGATCGACCCCACCGAATACCTCTACACCATGCAGACCCTGAGCATCGTCGAAGGCGCCGCCACCGCCATGTCCGCCCCGCTGATCGATGCGGCGGCCATTGCCCGAGCCCGCGCCGTGAACCAGGAAATGCGCGAATGCCTGGACCACTTCGACCCCGTCCGGTTCACCCGGCTCAACCAGGACTTCCACAGCGTCCTGTTCGAACACTGCCCCAACCCGCACATCCTGGACCTGGTGCACCGCGGCTGGAACCGGCTCGCCTCGCTCCGGTCCTCCACCTTCCGCTTCGTCCCCGGCCGCGCCCGCGAGTCGGTTGAGGAACACGAAAACCTGCTGAAGCTCATCGAAACGGGAGCCGACGCAGAACAGATCGAAAAAGCCGCCAGGCTTCACCGCTCCGCCACCCTGGACGCCTACCTCGCCCAGGCCAATAACCTCTGACCCGCAGATAGGACTTCAACGATGACGACCTCAGTAGAAACCAGCACGCACTACGTCCCCGAGGACCTCCCCACCCACATCCAGCACTTCATCAACGGCGAGTTCGTTGACTCCGTGGGCGGCAAGACCTTCGACGTCCTGGACCCGGTGTCCAACCGGAACTACGCCACCGCGGCGGCCGGCCAGAAGGAGGACATCGACCTCGCCGTGGCCGCCGCCCGCGAAGCCTTCACCAACGGCCCGTGGCCGAAGATGAAGCCGCGTGAGCGTGCCCGGATCCTGAACAAGATCGCCGACGCCGTTGAAGCCCAGGAAGCACGCCTGGCCGAACTGGAAACCTTCGATACCGGCCTGCCCATCACCCAGGCCAAGGGCCAGGCCCTGCGCGCGGCCGAGAACTTCCGGTTCTTCGCGGACCTGATCGTGGCCCAGTTCGATGACGCCATGAAGGTCCCCGGTTCGCAGATCAACTACGTGAACCGCAAGCCGATCGGCGTCGCAGGCCTCATCACCCCGTGGAACACCCCGTTCATGCTGGAGTCCTGGAAGCTGGCCCCGGCGCTGGCCACCGGCAACACCGTGGTCCTCAAGCCCGCCGAGTTCACCCCGCTCTCCGCATCCCTGTGGGCCACCATCTTCAAGGACGCGGGGCTGCCCGATGGTGTCTTCAACCTGGTCAACGGCCTCGGTGAAGAAGCGGGCGACGCCCTGGTCAAGCACCCGGACGTCCCACTGATCTCCTTCACCGGCGAGACCACCACCGGCCAGACCATCTTCCGCAACGCCGCCGCCAACCTCAAGGGCCTCTCCATGGAACTCGGCGGCAAGTCCCCGTGCGTCGTCTTTGCCGACGCCGACCTGGACGCTGCCATCGATTCCGCCCTGTTCGGCGTGTTCTCCCTCAACGGCGAACGCTGCACCGCCGGGTCCCGCATCCTGGTGGAACGCGCCATCTACGACGAATTCTGCGAGAAGTACGCCGCCCGGGCCAAGAACATCGTGGTGGGCGATCCACACGATCCCAAGACCCAAGTGGGCGCCCTGGTCCACCCGGAACACTACGAGAAGGTGGCGTCCTACGTGGAGATCGGCAAGTCCGAAGGCCGGTTGCTGGCCGGCGGCGGCCGCCCCGACCACCTGCCCGAAGGCAACTACATCGCACCCACGGTCTTTGCCGACGTCGCCCCTGACGCCCGGATCTTCCAGGAGGAAATCTTCGGACCCGTAGTTGCCATCACCCCGTTCGAGAACGACGACGAGGCCCTCGCCCTGGCCAACAACACCAAGTACGGCCTGGCCGCCTACATCTGGACCCAGAACCTGACCCGGGCCCACAACTTCTCGCAGAACGTCGAGGCCGGCATGGTGTGGCTGAACAGCCACAACGTCCGCGACCTGCGCACCCCGTTCGGCGGCGTCAAGGCCTCCGGCCTGGGCCACGAGGGCGGCTACCGATCCATCGACTTCTACACCGACCAGCAGGCCGTGCACATCACCCTCGGCACCGTCCACACCCCTAAATTCGGCGCCTAGCCCGTACCCCTTTCAAAGAAGAGAGACCATCATGACCAACTTTGTTCCCACCCCCACCGTCCCGGCTCCGGACATCGTCCGCTGCGCCTACATGGAAATCGTGGTCACCGACCTCGCCCGGTCCCGCGAGTTCTACGTCGACGTCCTGGGCCTGCACGTCACCGAGGAAGACGAGAACGCCATCTACCTGCGCTCCCTGGAGGAGTTCATCCACCACAACCTGGTGCTCCGCAAAGGCCCCATCGCCGCCGTCGCAGCCTTCGCCTACCGGGTGAAGTCCCCCGCCGAGGTGGACGCCGCCGAGGCCTACTACCGCGAGCTGGGCTGCCGGGTGGAGCGCCGCAAGGAAGGCTTCACGAAGGGCATCGGCGATTCCGTCCGCGTTGAGGACCCGCTGGGCTTCCCCTACGAATTCTTCTACGACGTGGAGCACGTGGAACGCCTCACCCAGCGCTACGACCTCTACTCCGCCGGGGAACTGGTCCGCCTGGACCACTTCAACCAGGTCACCCCGGACGTCCCCCGCGGCCGCGCCTACCTCGAGGACCTGGGCTTCCGGGTCTCCGAGGACATCAAGGATGCCGACGGCGTCACCTACGCGGCCTGGATGCACCGCAAGCAGACCGTCCACGACACCGCCCTGACCGGCGGCAACGGCCCGCGCATGCACCACGTCGCGTTCGCCACCCATGAGAAGCACAACATCATCCAGATCTGCGACAAGATGGGCGCGCTGCGCATCAGCGACCGGATCGAACGCGGCCCCGGCCGGCACGGCGTCTCCAACGCGTTCTACCTCTACATCCTGGACCCTGACGGCCACCGCATCGAGATCTACACCCAGGACTACTACACCGGCGACCCCGACAACCCCACCATCACCTGGGACGTTCACGACAACCAGCGCCGCGACTGGTGGGGCAACCCCGTGGTCCCGTCCTGGTACACCGAGGCCTCCCTGGTCCTGGACCTCGACGGCAACCCCCAGCCCGTCATCATCCGGGAAGAAAAGTCCGAGATGGCGGTGACCGTGGGCGCCGACGGATTCTCCTACACCCGCAAGGACGGCGCCCCCGAAGGCGACCGGACCGGCTTCAAGCTGGGAGCGCAGCTGTAGCCATGCTGGAGCCGAAGACGATTGAGGCGATCGCGGACGAGCTGGTGGAAGCCGGCCGGACCCGCACCCCTGTTCCCCGCCTGACCGCCCGCTACCCGGACATGACGGTGGAGGATTCCTACGCCGTGCAGCAGTTGTGGCGGCGCCGCAACGAGGAAGCAGGCCGCACCCTGGTGGGCCGCAAAATCGGCCTCACGTCCAAGGCCATGCAGGCCGCCACCGGCATCACCGAACCGGACTACGGCGCCATCTTCGATGACATGGTGCTGGAGACCGGCTGCTCGGTCGAATGGGACCAGTACACCCACCCGAGGGTCGAGGTGGAGCTTGCGTTCGTCCTCAAGGACGGACTGAAGGGCCCAGGCGTGACCATCTTCGACGTGCTGAGGGCCACCGACTACGTGGTGCCGGCCCTCGAGATCCTGGACTCCAGGATCGAGATGGAGGGCCGGACCATCGTGGACACCATCTCGGACAACGCAGCAATGGGCGCCATGGTGATCGGCGGGAACCCGGTGAATCCGGATGCGGTCGACCTGCGCTGGGTCTCCGCCATCCTGTACAAGAACCAGACCGTGGAGGAGACCGGCGTGGCCGCCGGCGTCCTGGACCACCCGGCCAACGGAGTCCACTGGCTGGCCAATAAGATCGCCGCCCACGGTGACGCCCTGAAGGCCGGGGACATCATCCTGGCAGGCTCGTTCACCCGCCCCATGTGGGTGTACAAGGGCGACACCGTGCACGCAGACTACGGCCCCCTGGGGAGTGTGACATGCCGCTTCGAATAGAGGACACCTTCCGCGACGCCCTGGCCGGGCAAAAGCAAAAGGGTAAGGCAGGCCGCCCGCTGGCGGGAATGTGGGTCTGCTCCGGCAGCCCGCTGATCGCCGAGCTCTGCGCCGGTGCCGGCCTGGACTGGCTGTTGGTGGACGCCGAGCACAGCCCCAACGGGCTCGAGTCCATCCTGGCGCAGCTGCAGGCCATCCACGGCTACCCGGTCCACACCCTGGTCCGGCCGCCGGTGAACGACACGGTGGTGATCAAGCAGTACCTGGACCTCGGTGTCCAGAACCTGCTGATCCCCATGGTGAACTCGGTGACAGAAGCCGAAGCCGCGGTGGCGGCCACCCGCTACCCGCCCCACGGAGTCCGCGGGGTAGGCTCCGCCCTGGCCCGCGCCGCCCGCTGGAATCGAATCCCGGACTACCTTGCCCGCGCCAGCGAGACCATCAGCATCACCGTCCAGATCGAATCCACCGCCGCCGTCGACGCCGTGGAGGACATCCTCAGCGTCGATGGCGTGGACGCGATCTTCGTGGGCCCGTCCGACCTCGCAGCGTCCATCGGCCTGCTGGGACAGCAGGAACACCCCGAGGTACGCGCCGCCGTCGAACACTGCCTGTCCGCCGCCAAAGCGGCCGGCAGGCCCGCCGGCGTCAACGCCTTCAACCCCGACACCGCCCAGCACTACCTGGAGTTTGGCGCGGACTTCATCCTGGTGGGCGCCGACGTCGCCCTCCTGGCCCGCGGCTCCGAAGCCCTCGCCGCGAAGTACATTCCCCAAGCCGGCGGCGGCAATCCCGCCAGCTACTGACCCTCGCTTTTAAGGACTTCTCCATGACAGTTACTACTGTGCTGCCCCCTGCCGTCTCGCCGGAGCGCGAGGCGTCCCTGCTGGCGTCCGTGCCCACCGGCCTGCTGATCAACGGCGAATGGCGGGACGCGTCCGACGGCGGCACGTTCGACGTGCACGATCCCGCCACCGGGGAGGTTCTCGCCACCCTCGCCTCCGCCACCAGCGCGGACGCTATCGCGGCGTTGGACGCCGCCGATGCCGTGCAGGCGTCCTGGGCCCGGACCGCGCCCAGGGTGCGGGCGGAAATCCTGCGCCGGGCCTTTGACCTGGTCACCGAACGGGCCGAGGACTTCGCCCTGCTAATGACCCTGGAAATGGGCAAACCCTTGGCCGAAGCCCGCGGCGAAGTCACCTACGGGGCGGAGTTCCTGCGCTGGTTCGCCGAGGAAACCGTCCGCGACTACGGCCGCTACCTCACCACCCCCGAGGGCAAGAACAAGATCCTGGTCCAGCACAAACCGGTCGGGCCCTGCCTGCTGATCACCCCCTGGAACTTCCCGCTGGCCATGGCCACCCGCAAGGTAGCCCCGGCCGTCGCCGCCGGCTGCACCATGGTCCTGAAACCCGCCAAACTCACCCCGCTCACCGCCCAGTACTTCGCCCAGACCATGCTGGACGCCGGCCTGCCCGCCGGGGTGCTCAACGTCGTCGCCTCCTCCTCCGCCTCCGGGATTTCCGGGCCACTGCTGAAGGACTCCCGCCTCCGGAAGGTCTCCTTCACCGGCTCCACCCCCGTGGGCAAACGCCTCATGGCCGACGCCGCCCACAACGTCCTGCGGACCTCGATGGAGCTCGGCGGAAACGCCCCGTTCATCGTGTTCGAGGACGCCGACCTCGATGCCGCCGTAGAGGGAGCCATGGCCGCGAAGATGCGGAACATGGGCGAAGCCTGCACCGCCGCCAACCGCTTCCTGGTCCACGACTCCGTCGCCGCCGAATTCACCGCCAAGTTCGCCGCCGCCATGGGCACCCTGGCCACCGGCCGCGGCACCGACCCAAACACAAAGGTCGGCCCGCTCATCGACGGAGGCGCGCGCGATGACGTGCACGCTTTGGTGGCTGCCGCCGTCGACGCCGGGGCAGTGGCCGTCACCGGCGGCGCCCCCGTGGACGGGCCCGGCTACTTCTACCAGCCCACCGTCCTGGCCAACGTCCCCAACAACGCCGCGATCCTGGGCCAGGAAATCTTTGGCCCCGTCGCCCCGGTCACCACCTTCGCTACCGAAGAAGACGCCATCCGGCTCGCCAACAACACCGAATACGGGCTCGCCTCCTACCTCTACAGCAAGGATTTCAACCGCCTCCTCCGGGTAGCAGAACAAATCGAGTTCGGCATGGTCGGGTTCAACGCCGGCGTCATCTCCAACGCCGCAGCACCCTTCGGCGGCGTCAAACAATCAGGCCTCGGCCGCGAAGGCGGAACCGAAGGCATCGCCGAATACACCACCACCCAATACATCGGCATCGCAGACCCCTACGCCGGCTGACATACGGGCCGCACTGGCCCAGCTTTTAGGCAGCGGGACCCCGGCAACACCGGGGGTCCCGCAGCCTTTGACCCCTAAAACCGGGCGGCCAGTGCGGCACCGCGTCGACCAGCGTCTGCCTCCACCCCTGGTCGAATTGGGTGGCAGGTGCTTTTTCCATGTGGGTCAGCCGCCGCAGGTGCAGCTGATCTCAATCTCCCCCGCCCGGGGCCACCGGAAGTGTCACGTATGTGCCCTGGACCTTGCTGCCGTTTGCCGGCAGGGCTCCAGGCAGCGAGACATAGCTGCCCTTCGGCTGCGGCGGCACCTCCTGTCCGGCTGGCAAGGTGACGTAGCTGCCCCCTCGGGAGATATCGGTAGCTGCTGTTGCGGGTACTTCAGTGCCCTCGGCCTCGAAAGTCGTGATGTTCTCCTGCTTGCGTAGGGTGACGACGGCGCACAATACCCAACACCTCTGCCACGGGGGCGCAGTAAGAGCCCTGGTATCCGCTGCTGGGTGCCTGGTGGGGTCGTTTGCCTGTATCCGGGGAGGAGTTACCCGGCGGTTCTTGAGGCTTCGCCGGCCTGAGGTCGATTCTACGGCTTAATCTGACTAGTTCACAATAAGATGGCACGATTTTTTGCGCCGTTCACTCCACGTCAAGGGTCCTGCGCCCAAACACAAGAGCTGAGACCGGGCTGTCACCCACACTGGGGAGTAACCCGCTACGCCGCCCGGCTGGCGACCTTGACTACTCGAAGTGGAGTACCCCTTGGAAACCTACGATGCGCTCCTGGCGTCCATTGCCCCCGCTGCCGGCACCGGCCGTATCATCTTTGACCCGGCCACCGGCGAGGCCGTGGGCGAGGCCCCGATCCATGACGTCGACTACCTGGAACGCGCAGTGGCGGCGGCCGTCGCCGCGCAGCCGGCCTGGGCTGCCCTGGGCCACGATGCCCGGTCCGCCGTGCTCCTGAAGGCAGCCGACGCCGTCGAACGCTCCGCCGAAGAACTCGCCCGGCTGCTCTCCCGCGAGCAGGGCAAGCCGCTGAACGGACCCAACGCCCGGTTCGAGGTAGGCGCCTGCGTGGCCTGGCTGCGCGCCACCGCCAGCCTGCCGCTGGAGCCGGAAACCATCGTGGACGACGGCGAGACCCGCGCCGAGCTGAATTACCGGCCCATCGGCGTGGTCGGCGCGATCGGCCCCTGGAACTGGCCCATGATGATCACCGTCTGGCAGCTCGCTCCCGCCCTGCGCATGGGAAACACCGTAGTGGTGAAGCCCTCCGAATACACGCCGCTTTCCGTCCTTGCCCTGGTCAAGGTCATCAACGAGGAACTTCCGGAAGGCCTCCTGGCCGTGGTCTCCGGCGGCCGCGACGTCGGCGCCCGGCTGGCCGAACACCCGGCGATCGGCAAGGTGATGTTCACTGGTTCCACCGCCACCGGCAGCGCGATCATCAAGTCCTCCGCGGACACCGTCAAGCGGCTCACCCTGGAACTCGGCGGCAACGACGCCGGCATCGTCCTGCCCGACGCAGATCCCAAGGCCATCGCCCAGGACATCTTCTGGGGCGCCTTCATCAACACCGGCCAGACCTGCGCGGCCCTCAAGCGGCTGTACGTCCACGACGACATCTACGACGCCGTCTGCGAGGAGCTCACCGCCGTCGCCGAGGCCATGCCGATGGGCAACGGCCTGGACGAGAACAACGTGCTGGGCCCGCTGCAGAACAAGGCACAGTACGACGTCGTCGCCAACCTCGTGGAGGCGGCGAGGGCTTCCGGGGCACGCGTCCTGCTGGGCGGGAACCCTGACACCAGCCAGCCGGGCTACTTCTACCCCACCACCCTGGTGGCGGACATCGACAACGACAACCCGCTGGTAGCCGAGGAACAGTTCGGACCCGCCCTGCCCATCATCCGCTACAGCACCATCGACGAAGCAGTGGAAAAGGCGAACGGGCTCGACGTCGGCCTCGGCGCCTCGGTCTGGTCACGGGACCTGGCCGCCGCCCGCGAGGTGGCGGCGCGGATCCAGGCCGGCACCGTCTGGATCAACCGGCACGGCGCCGTGGACCCCCGTATCCCGTTCGGCGGAGCCAAGAAGTCTGGCTACGGCGTCGAATTCGGCGTCGAAGGCCTCAAGGCCCTGGGCGTCCCCCAGGTCATCAACGGCTGATGTTGACGCGGGAGCCCGGCACGCAGATTGCCAGCGCCGGGCTCCCGAGGTTTGCGGCGCTAGGCCATGGCCGGGGCGGCGGCGGTCCGGCCGGCGAACTGCCGGCGGGCCCAGCGGGCGAGCTTCTTGCCCTTGCCCTTCCACCAGTTGTCTTCGTCCGGGTTGTGGTGGAACCGGAAGACAATGGCTACCAGGACGAACATGCCCATCACCACGTCCACCCAGGACGACATCACCAGGGCCACGAAGACCGTCAGGGCATTGGCGACGATGGACGGGATGGCCAAGGTCCGGAACACGGTGCTTGCCACATAGCGGCGGTGCGACCTCGGGACGGACAGTTCACGGACCATGTCGAAGCAGACGCAGACCACCACGATGGTCTGCCCCAGGGCCAAGAGAATCTGGCCCGGCATTGAGCCGCTGAACGCAGCGACGGACTCCATTCCCGGGCTCATGGCCGGGCCTTGCGGTTGACGCCTTTGCTGAATACACCAAACACGGAAAACCCCCAGAAACTTGCGGAACCACCGCCGCTGATCCGGCGATGGTTCCATTCAAGGTTCGGGGGGCTCTTGGGTCACGAGTAGTGGGTACTCTAGTTTTCGCTGGAGCCCGTCGGCTGTACTTACTTGCCGATGGCGCGCGGCCGCCACAGCATAACAGCCTGCGACCGCGGCCGGGGCCGCTGCCCGCGGGAGAGGCTCACAACATCGCCTGCGGCACCGGCCGCGAAGATGCGCGAATCCACGGCCCGCGGCCGGCGCGCCAGTTCCTCGGTAAGTTCCGAGATCCGGCTCTGGAGGGCGGCCACCTGGTTTTCAAGTTCCAGGATGCGCTTGATTCCCTCCAGCGACACGCCTTCCTGGGAAAGCCGCTGCACTTCCCGCAGCATGTTGACATCGCGCTGCGAGTAGCGCCGGGACTTCCCGGGGGCACGGCTGGGCTTGACGATGCCAAGCCGGTCGTACTGCCGCAGCGTCTGCGGGTGCATGTCTGCAAGCTCGGCCGCCACGGAGATCACGAAGATCGGCTGGTCAGCACTGATGTCCACGGCTCACCTCCGCTCCTAGAGCCGGGCCTTGGCTGCCAGGCCCTCACGGACGTCCGCCGACGACGTCGCCTCGGCGAACGCCTTGACCGCAGCTTCGGCGTCCTTGTTGAGATTCTTGGGAACCGCGACGTCGATGGTCACCAGCAGGTCACCAGTTGCCTTGGACGTCTTCACGCCTTTGCCCTTCACCCGCAGGGTGCGGCCCGACGGTGTGCCGGCCGGCACGCGGACCTTCACCGTGTCGCCGTCAATGGTGGGAACTTCGATGTCAGCGCCCAGGGCGGCCTCGGGGAAAGTGACGGGGACGTGGATGCGCAGGTTGTCGCCGTCGCGCGTGTAGAACGGGTGCGGCTGCACCGCGACGGACACCACCAGGTCCCCGTTGCCGGCGGCACCCGGCTGGCCCTTGCCGCGGACGCGGACCTTCTGGCCGTCCTTGATGCCGGCCGGGACCCGGACGTCGATCACCTCGCCGCTTGGCTCGCGCAGGCCGATGGTGGTACCGCGGATGGAACCGGCGAACGAAATGCTCGTGGACGCGGTGCGGTCGGCGCCCTTCTGCGGCGTGCGCTGGAAGCCGGGGGAACCACCGAAGCCGCCGAAGAGGTCCGCGAACTCGGGCGGGATACCGCCTGCGGACGGGTTGAACCCGCCCGAGTGCCGCCCCGTGTTGCCCGTGAACAGGCCACCGAACATGTCCTCGAACCCGCCGTTGGTGGCACCGGCGCCACCAGGGGCAAAGCGCGCCCCGCTGCCCATGGCCCGGATGGCGTCATACTGCTGGCGCTCGTCGGGGTCCGAAAGCACAGAATAGGCCTCGGAGATGTCCTTGAACTTCTTCTCGGAAGCAGCGTTCCCGGCATTCGTATCAGGGTGGTGCTGCCGCGCAAGCTTCCGGTAGGCCTTCTTGATATCGGCTTCGGAAGCGTCCTTGGCAACACCAAGGATCTTGTAAAAGTCCTTGTCCACCCAATCCTGGCTAGCCAATGGCGTTTCCTTTCTTGTACAAACCTACGTGCCCGGCTGGGCAACGCTCCGCTGGGTAGGGGGCCGTGCCCGCTTCGCGGTGCCCGCCACGCCGCGGCCCCCTACCCAGCTGCGCTTCGCTAGCTCCCACCTTAGGTGAGACAACCGCTGAGCGACGGACGGATAAGGGGGCCCGGGAGTGGCATCGGGCCTGCCGGAGCGTGGCGGCTTAGGTCCGTAGGACCAAGCCGCCACGCGTAGGGGCGGGGCCCCCTTATCCGTTCGGCGCGGTCCCAGCGAGGGCGTAGCGCCGGAAGTACCCCGACTAAGCCGGGACGGCCACAATCACTTGCGCGGCGCGGAGGACGCGGTCTCCTGATTTGTAGCCTGAGCGGAGGACCTGGCTGACGGTGTCAACCTCGATGTCTTCGCCGGGCTGCTGGATCAGGGCTTCGTGGATCGTGGGATCGAACTCCACGCCGGTCTCGTTGATCCGGACCAGGCCGTAGGTCTTCAGCGCGTTCTCCAACTTGGTGGCGATCGCGGCGAAGGGACCGTCGGTCAGGTCGCCGTGCTGCCGTGCGGCGTCAACGTCGTCCAGGACCGGGAGCAGGGAGTTCAGGACGCCAATGACGGCCATTTCCCCTGCCACGGCGCGGTCGCGTTCGACCCGCTTGCGGTAGTTGACGTACTCGGCCTGGAGGCGGAGCAGGTCGTTGCGCAGTTCGGCTGCCTCGGCGTTGCCGGCTGATGCCGGAGCCCCCTGGGCCACGGATTCCTCTGCCGGCACGTCCACGCCGTTGAGGATTTCCTCTGCCTGGGCCAGCGCGTCGCCGTCGGAATCCGCAGCTCCCTGCCGGGGCCCTGCCCCGGAGGCGTGGCCGCCTTCGGGGTGCCGGGCCTGCCCGGTCACCGGGTCAACCTTGCGGTTGTCCCGGATGACCGGCTCGCCGTTGCCCTGCTTGGCGTCATGGTTCGCGGATGAGTTGTGCTCTTCCTCGTTACCGTGGTGCGGCATGGCTACTTCTTCGCTTCGTCTTCGTCGATGATCTCGGCGTCGACGATGTCCTCATCGGCGTTGCTGCCTGCTGAGGCTCCGGCGGCACCCTCAGCGCCGGGAGCACCGGCGCCGTCCGGCGACCCGGCCTGCGAGTAGATGGCTTCGCCCAGCTTGGTCTGTGAGGCCTGCAGCTTCTCGAACGCGGCCTTCACGGCGGCGTCGTCGGTGCCCTCGAGGGCCTTCTTGAGGCTGTCGACGTCGCCCTGGACCTCGGTCTTGACCTCTTCGGGCAGCTTGTCCGCGTTGTCGGCGATCAGCTTGTCCACGGAGTACGCGAGCTGCTCGGCGGTGTTGCGGGTGTCGGTTGCCTCGCGGCGGGCCTTGTCCTCGGCTGCGTGCTCCTCGGCGTCCTTGACCATGCGGTCGATGTCTTCCTTGGAGAGGCTGGAACCGCCGGTGATGGTCATGGACTGTTCCTTGCCGGTGCCCTTGTCCTTCGCCGAGACGTGCACGATGCCGTTGGCGTCGATGTCGAAGGTGACCTCAACCTGGGGAACGCCGCGCGGAGCCGGCGCGATGCCGGTCAGTTCGAACGTGCCCAGCGGTTTGTTGTCGCGGGTGAACTCGCGCTCGCCCTGGAAGACCTGGATGGCCACGGACGGCTGGTTGTCGTCTGCGGTGGTGAAGGTCTCGGACCGCTTGGTGGGGATGGCGGTGTTGCGCTCGATCAAGTGCGTCATGACGCCACCCTTGGTTTCGATGCCGAGGGACAGCGGGGTGACGTCGATCAGGAGGACGTCCTTGCGCTCACCCTTCAGCACACCGGCCTGCAGGGCTGCACCCACGGCGACGACCTCATCCGGGTTGACGCCCTTGTTGGGTTCCTTGCCGCCGGCCAGTTCCTTGACCAGCTCGGAGACGGCGGGCATACGGGTGGAGCCACCGACCAGCACGATGTGGTTGATGTCCGAAAGCTTGATGCCGGCTTCCTTGATGACGTCGTGGAATGGTTTCTTGGTGCGCTCCAGCAGGTCCTTGGTGAGGTCCTGGAACTTGGCGCGGGTCAGCTGCTCGTCCAGGTGGACCGGGCCGTCGGGGGTGACGGAGAGGTACTGGAGGGAGACGTTGGTGCTGGAGGAGGAGGAGAGTTCCTTCTTGGCCTGCTCGGCTGCCTCGCGGAGGCGCTGGAGGGCGATCTTGTCCTTGGAGAGGTCGATGCCCTTGACCTTGAGCTGGTTCAGCAGGTAGTCGACGACGCGCTGGTCCCAGTCGTCGCCGCCCAGGCGGTTGTCACCGGCGGTGGCGCGGACCTGGATGGTGGAGAAGTTGTCTTCGTCCTTGCCGACTTCCAGCAGGGAGACGTCGAAGGTACCGCCGCCGAGGTCGAAGACCAGGATGAGTTCGTCTTCCTTGCCCTTGTCCAGGCCGTAGGCGAGGGCTGCGGCGGTGGGCTCGTTGACGATGCGCAGGACGTTCAGGCCGGCGATCTCGCCGGCTTCCTTGGTGGCCTGGCGCTCGGCGTCGTTGAAGTAGGCCGGGACGGTGATGACGGCGTCGGTGACCTTTTCACCCAGGTAGGACTCGGCGTCGTTCTTCAGCTTCATGAGGATACGCGCAGAGATTTCCTGCGGGGTGTACTTCTTGTCGTCGATCGCGACGGTCCAGTCGGTGCCCATGTGGCGCTTGACGGAGGCGATGGTGCGGTCGATGTTGTTGACGGCCTGGCGCTTGGCGATTTCGCCGACCAGGACTTCGCCGGACTTGGAGAATGCAACGACGGACGGCGTGGTGCGGCCACCCTCGGCGTTGGCAATAACGGTGGGCTCGCCACCTTCGAGAACGGAGACGACGGAGTTGGTGGTTCCGAGGTCGATACCTACTGCACGTGACATGTGTTGCTTCCTTCTTTCCTTGGAAACTGGCTGGCGCCCAATGATTGAGCGTTCTGGGCTCAACTTTACTCAGGGCTCAACAGATGTCAACCGAAGTTGAGCGAAGTACGCTCAACTTTGCTCACGGCGTACAAAGAGGGCGCACGACGGCGGCCGGCGCCACAGTGCGCCGGCGTCAGTCCGTACCCGGCGCGTCCAGCACTGCCGCGAGGAGTCCGGGGAACCGCGCATCCAGGTCCTCCGTGCGCAAGGTCAGGCGGCGGCCGCGCCCATTGGCCTCGTTGCGGATCACGCCGGCCTCGCGGAGCACCTTCATCAGATGGGACTTGGTGGACTTGGGCATGTCCGGGTTACTCAGCGCGCACTCGGCCATATCAAGGGGGCCGGCACGCAGCTGGCGCGCGATCTCCAGCCGGTCGGGGTCACTCAGGGCAAAAAGCACGCTGGGCAAATGGAGGTCCGCGCGTTCGGGATGGGGAAGGTTCGCCGGTGTAGCCACAGTTCGACTTTAGTTGAACCAATGCCGCCACTGCCAGTAGGCTGATGTTTCGATTATTTTCGAACCACCCCCACCTACGCAGAAGGCGGCTCATTTTGACGCACTCCCCCGCAGTCCGGCCCCAAGAGGCCCGCCGGCGGCTGGGCTTTGTCCTGATCGCGGCTGCAACGGCAGCGATGATGGCCGGAGCCAGCGCGCCGTCGCCCTTCTACCCCACCCTCCAGGAGCAGCTGCACCTGCTGCCCGTGGCAACCACCGGGATCTTTGCCGTTTACGCCGTGGCATTGCTGGCAGCCCTGCTGGTCTTCGGCTCCATTTCGGACCATCTGGGCCGCAGGCCGGTGATCAGCGCAGCCTTCATCCTGCTCGCATGCAGCGTCACGGCCTTCCTGGTGGCCGATTCACTGGCCATGCTCCTGGTGGCCCGCGTACTGCAGGGCATCGCCAGCGGCATCCTGCTGACCACGCTCTCCGCAACCATCGCGGACCTGGAAGCCGAGGACCACCCCGGCTCCAGTGCCGCCTGGAACACCGTGGCGCCGCTGGGCGGCCTGGCACTGGGCGCCCTGATGTCCGGGCTGCTGCTGGATCTGCTGGCGGAGCCGCGCACCCTGGTCTTCGTTTCGCTGACCGTCCTGTACGCGGTGTTCGCGGCGCTGGTGTGGGCCGCCCCCCGAAACCTCGCCCCGGACCCCCGGGGTGACGGCCTCGCTCAAGCCCCACCTGACCCTGCCGCCCGCCGCCCGCCGCGGATTCATCTCCGGCGCCCCGGCCGTGTTTGCCGGCTGGGCCACGGGCGGGCTGTACCTCTCGCTCGGCGCCGCGATCGTCCACACCACGTTCGGCATCAAGGAGCACCTGTGGCAAGGCATGGTGATCACCATCCTGGCCGGCACCGGCGCCGCCACAGCTGCCTGCCTGCACAGGTTCGGCGCCCGCACCATCACCATCTTCGGCACCACGGCTTTGGCCCTGGGGACCGCGCTGTCCCTGCTGGCCATCGGACTGGACTCGTTCGGCCTGTTCCTGGCTGCCGTAGTGGTGGCCGGCGCCGGCTTTGG
Organism: Arthrobacter sp. SLBN-112; assembly: GCF_030944625.1. Taxonomy (NCBI): domain Bacteria; kingdom Bacillati; phylum Actinomycetota; class Actinomycetes; order Micrococcales; family Micrococcaceae; genus Arthrobacter; species Arthrobacter sp. SLBN-112. Next base: position 1,178,111 of record NZ_JAUSXY010000001.1, on the reverse strand, counting down.
CACGGCGTTCATGGGCGTGATCCGGTCCATCAGCCCGCTGGTGGAGGACCACGAACGTGCCGGTACGTTCGCCTCGCTCTTCGTGGTGGCCTACACGGCGTTCGGCGTTCCGGCGGTGCTGGCCGGCCTGCTGGCCCCCATGCTGTCCCTCCCGGTCACCACCTACGCGTATGGCGGCCTGGTGACGGTCCTGGCCGCCGTCGCTGCGATCAGCCGCGCCCGCAGCAAGGATGCCGAACCGGCAGCGGACGTCACAGTGGCGCCCACGGACGCCGGACCGCACGCGGACACCACGGAAGGCATCGCCGCGGGCGCAGTTCCGGAATCCGCCCGCCGCTAGGCATGCCTGCCCGGGAATGTCGACGGCGGCCCGTCACGCAGCTGCGCGGGAAACGGGCCGGCAGGGGTGCTTACCGGTCGGAGTCCGGACGCCCGTGCAACGGACCACGCTCTTCCGCGGTCGATTGGACCTGGCCGTCGGTCAGGCCCTCGCGGATGGCGTCTTCCGTGCGCGCGCCTCCGGTGGTTCCGGCGTCGCCGTAGTTGCCTTCCTCGTATTCGCCGTCCGATTCCGGTTCCGGCTCGTTGATGGTGCCCGCGGTTCCGTAGTCCACCGTCCACGTACTGGCCGCCTTCACCCTCCAGGCCAGGGGCGCTGCTGCCCTTGCGGGTTTCCTCCACTTCAACTTCAGGGTTCTCAGTCATGGTGCATCTCTCCTTCGAGACTCCGCGTCCGGGCGGGCGCACTGGCAGTCTACCGACGCCGCACGGCTGCCAACAGGGCTATACGCACCCCCTCGCAGGACGCCTATGCCTGCAGCCCCGCGACACCGGCAAGGACGGCAAGGTTGTGGTCGAAAAGTTCGGCCGGAACACTGAAGGTGTCGGGCCCGTATTGCCTGAAGGCCTCAAAGCTGACGGCACCAAACACTGCGCTCCACACCAGGAGCCCCCGGGCCACGAGTTCCTCGGGGACGGTGAGTCCGAACTGCTTTCGGATGGCCGCCAGGTCGGCCTGGAGCGCGGCCGGGATCCCGGCCCGCGCCCCGCCCTCCACGGCCAGCCGTCCCGCCCGGAAGGCAGACTCCAGAATGCCGATCAGTGCGATTATCACGCGGGTGCCGGGGCCGGTGGTCCGTTCGGCGGGGGCGTTGTAGCCGGGCACCGGGCTGCCGAAGAGGAGCGCGTAGCTGGCAGGCTCCCGCAGCGCCCACGTCCGGACGGCTCGGCCCCAGGCCATGAAGCGGCCGGCATGGTCATCGCCTGGAACGGCCTCGATGGCGGCGTCCACCTCGTCCCCCAGCTCGTTGAAGGCATCAATCAGCAGCAGCGTCAGTAGCTCATCCCGGCTTTCCACATAGCGGTACACCGCCGAGGACACCACCCCCAGGTCCCTGGCCACTGCCCTGAGGGAGAGTGCCGCGGCCCCATGCAGGGCCAGGTGGCGCCGTCCCAGCCGGACGATGTCGGCCACGGTCTGCGTCCGGGCCCGCTGCCTGGGCGTCAGGGCCCGGGCGGAAGCCGCCGGGGTGGCCGTTGCGTCCGTTTTCTCTGTGTCCGTCACAAGCTCCAGCATGCCACAACCGAGAGCGGTGGCATCAAATGAGAGCAGTGCTCTTGACAAGACCGACGCACTCAGCTCATGCTGTTACCGAGAGCACCGCTCTCGCAATGAATTTTCCCAGGAGGAACACATGCGCAAGAACTATGTCGTCACCGGTGCGGGGCCGGTGGGCTGGACGGTTGCCGAACAGCTCGCGGCCGATGGACACCACGTCCGTGTGGTCACCCGGTCCGGCAGCGGGCCCGAACATCCGCTGATCGAGCTGATCAAGGGAGACGCAAAGGATCCGGAAATGCTCCGGAGCGTCGTTGCCGGCGTGGATGCCGTCTTCCACTGCATCCACGGCTCGTCCTACAGCGCTGCAGCCTGGGAGGCCGAACTGCCTGCAGCTGAGCAGGCGGTGTTGAACGCGGCGCATGAGGCGGGCACCGTCGTCGTCTTTCCGGAAAGCCTGTACTCCTACAGCGAGCCGGACCGCGTGATGACCGAGGACGCCCCGCGCCGGGCAACCGGCGGCAAACGCGGCGTGCGCACCCAGTTGCTCCAGGCGTTGCTCCAGGCCAGGCAGGCGTCGGCAGCGTCCACCGTCAGCGTGGTGGCCGGCGATTTCTTTGGCCCGCGGGTCCGGATGGCGCACGGCGGCGAGCGCATCGTGGTCCCCGTACTTGCCGGCCGGAATGTCAGCGTGGTGGGGAGCGCGGGCCGGCCGCACTCCTTTACCTATGTCCCGGACCTCGCCGCCGCGATGATCGCCGCGGCCGCCAGTCCCGCTGCCTGGAATTCGGTATGGCACGCTCCCACCGGACCGGCATTGACACAGCGGGAGCTTGTCCAGGCCTTCGCCCAGGCTGCCGGTGTGCGGGCACCCAAGGTCCGCGTCCTGCCTGGCTGGGCCCTGCGGGCGGCGGGGTTCTTTTCCACGGACATGCGGGAGTTGGCGGAGACGCGCTACCAGTTCGAGCACCCGTTCGTGATGGATTCGGCGCGCTCGGAAGCCGCCCTCGGCATCCGGCCCACTCCCCTGGACGCGGCTGCCGCCGCCACCGTGGACTGGTGGCGGCGGCAGGGTTGAGCGTCAGCGGGTGGGGACCTCCGTGCGGGGCTCGACGCCGGGCTCCCGGGACCGGGTGCCCGGCCCTGCCTGGGCGCGGGCCAGTTTGCCGGGCCACCAGATCTTCGGGCCGATATCGTAGGCGAGCGCCGGTACCAGCAGCGAGCGCACCAGCACGGTGTCCAGCAGCACGCCGAACGCCACGATGAAGGCCAGCTGCACCAGGAACATGATGGGGATGACGCCAAGGGCGGCAAACGTGGCGGCCAGCACCACGCCCGCGGAGGTGATCACGCCCCCGGTCACGCCCAGGCCCCGCAGGATCCCGGGCCTGGTGCCGTGCTTGAGCGATTCTTCCCGGACCCGGCTCATCAGGAAGATGTTGTAGTCCACGCCCAGGGCCACCAGGAACACGAAGCCGAACAGCGGGACAGTGGCATCCGCTCCGGGGAATCCGAAGATGTTGTTGAAGACGAACGCGGACACACCGAGCGCGGCGGCGTAGGACAGCACCACGGAGAGCACCAGCAGGACCGGGGCCACGATGGAGCGCAGCAGCAGCATCAGGATGAAGAGGATCACCACCAGGACCACGGGAATGATGACCACGAGGTCGTGCTGGGCGGTGGTGTTGGTGTCCAGGGCCGTGGCGGTGACGCCGCCCACCAGCGCACCGGGATCAACCGCTTTGACCTCGCTGCGGAGGGCCTTGATGGTTTCCTCGGCCTGCAGGGAATCCGCCGCGTCGTTCAGTGTGGCGTTGATGAGGACCTTCCCGTCCCTCACGTCCGGGGTGCCGGGAGCTCCGGGGGCTCCGGTGATGGGCACGCTGCCCGGGGCCAGGAGATAAGCCTCGCCCACGCCGTCGTTCGCTTTGACCCGGTCCAGTACTTCGGCGGCCTTGGCCTGGTCCGCAACCACGACGGCGGGGCTGCCGCTGCCGGCGTCGAAGTGGCGCGCCAGCGCGTCCTGGCCGTCAACGGCGTTGGAGGCTGTGAGGATGACGTCCGTTTGCGGCACGCCGTTGGCTTTGAGCTGCAGCAGGCCGCCGGCGGCCACCAGGAGCAGGAGGACGGAAGCCACCCATACAGTCCTGGGCCGGCGTGACACCAGGGACCCGGTGGCGCGCCACAGGCCCTTTTGCCCTTCCAGCCCGGTGACCAGTTCGGGTTCGCGCTGGTCGGCGGGGACCAGTTTGGGGCGGAAGGGCCAGAACGCGGCCCGGCCCAGGAGCGCCATCAGTGCGGGCAGCAGGGTCAGCGCGGCGAACAGGGCGCACAGGATGCCGGCGGCGGCAACCGGGCCGAGGGCCTTGTTGGAGTTGAGGTCCGAGAAGAGCAGGCACAGCAGGGCGATGATCACGGTGGCGCCGGAGGCCAGGATGGGCTCGAAAGAGGCCTTCCAGGCGGTCAGGACTGCGGCGGTCCGGTTGGTGGTGTGGGCGAGCGCTTCCCGGAAGCGGGCCACGAAGAGCAGGGCGTAGTCCGTGGCCGCGCCGATCACCAGGATGGAGAGGATGCCCTGGCTTTGGCCGTTGAGCTGGATCCAGCCGGCTTTGGCCATGCCGAAGACCAGGAGGATGGCCGCGCAGAGGGCAAAGACGGAGGTCAGCAGCACCATGACGGGCAGCAGCAGGGACCGGTAGACGATCAGCAGGATCACGAAGACGGCGGACAGGGCCACGAGCAGCAGGATGCCGTCGATGCCGCCGAACGCGGCGGTAAGGTCGGCGGCCAGCCCTGCGGGTCCAGTCACGAACGTTTGCGTTCCCGCCGGTGCTGCTGTGGATACCGTGTCCCGGAGTTCCTTGACGGCGTCCTTGACCTCGGTGGAGGAACCGATGGGGACAACGAACTGGACGGCCTTGGCGTCCTTGGACGGGATCGGGCCGATCACGGTGCTGCCCAGCTTGAGGCCTTCGAGGCTGGTCTTGAGCGTGGCCAGCTCTCCCAGCTCTGCGGGGGTGAAGGCGGCCGTGTTTTCGATGACGATGATGCCGGGGACCTCGTCCGAGTCCCGGAACTTTGCCTGCCAGTCCTGCGCCTCGGTCGCTTCGGCGCTGGCGGGCAGGAAGGATGCCTGGTCATTGCTGGAGACCTCGTCCAGGCGGCCGAACGTGGGGCCGCCCACCCCGGCGAGTCCCAGCCAGGCCACGACCAGGACGAGGGGGATGAGCCACCGCAGCCAGAACGGGACACGCTCTGCGACTTTTGTTCGTTTCATGATGCCTTCCATCAGGGGTGCCGTGGGTAGTATTGATTCCATCATAGATTATCTCCATGATAGAGATAAGTGCCAGTCAAGCTTTTTTTGAGTGCGCCGCCAGTAGGTCCGGACCGTACGTAAGGGCCGAGGCTCAGGCGGCTGAAGTAATATCCGTCAGTACGGTCGGGCAGAAAAGGCCCGGCAGGAACGCGATCGTTAACGGCGGAAGGGAGGTGGGCATGGCTGGACAGAGTGCCCCCGGGTCCCCAGCCTTCCCCCAGGCCGGACCCGAATTCGGCCCGCCGAACCCCCTGCTTCGGCTTCTGCAGGAGTTCACCATCGAGGCGAACCGGTACGTGGACGCGGCCGGAGACCGCAAGGACATGCACCGGACGGACATGAATGCCCTGGCGGTGATCATGCGCCACACCGCCAGGGGCGAGGTGGTGACCCCCGGCGTGCTGCGGAAGGAACTGAACCTGAGTTCTCCCGCCACCACGGCACTGATCGACAGGCTGGACAACTCGGGGCACGTGGTCCGCGAACGGCACGCAACGGACCGGCGCCAGGTCCAGCTGAAGATGACGCCCAAGGCCTTCCGGGAAGGCGGCGCCATCTTCGCCCCGCTGGCGCAGCACATGGACGGCGCCATGGCGGGGTTCTCCCCGGCGGAGCTGGAAACGGTGACCCGCTTCATGACCGCGATGATCGAGGCCACCGCCGCGGCCCGGGCCGCCTCCGACGACGAACAACCCAAGGACGGCCAACCCGGATAAGCCCCGGTTTTTGTGGTTTGGCGCCCCGGAGGAGCGGCAACCGCAGCCCGGTTGGGAGTAGCGTTTGGTTATGAGTGCGCAGCAGCCAGAGGAAGACGTCTACACGCACGGCCACCACGAATCGGTGGTCCGCGCCCATGCCGCCAGGACCGCCGAAAATTCCGCGGCGTTCGTCCTCCCGCACCTCACGCCGGGAACAGCGCTGCTCGACGTTGGCTGCGGGCCGGGCAGCATCACCTGCGACTTTGCCGCGCTGGTCAACCCCGGGCACGTCACCGGCTTGGACCGCTCGCCGGACATCATCGCCCAGGCCCAGGCCCTCGCCGTCGAACGCGGCGTTCCCAACGTTGAATTCGTTGCCGGCAACATCTACGACCTTGACTTCGCCGACGAAACGTTCGACCTCGTCCACGCCCACCAGGTGCTCCAGCACCTGACCGACCCCGTGGAGGCCTTGCGTGAGATGCGCCGCGTGGCCAAGCCCGGCGGCATCGTGGCGGTCCGTGATGCGGACTTCCACGGGATGAGCTGGTACCCGGCCATCCCGGAGCTGGACGAGTGGATGGACCTGTACCAGCGGATTGCCCGCCGCAACGGAGCAGAGCCCGACGCCGGGCGCCGGCTGGTCAGCTGGGCCCAGTCCGCGGGGTTCAGCGACGTCGCCCCCAGCAGCAGCAACTGGTTGTACGCCACGGCCCAACAGCGCCGCTGGCAGGCGCGCGTGTGGGGTGAGCGGGTGCTGCACTCAGCCTTCGCCGAGCAGGCACTGGAATACGGATTCGCCAACCCGGCGGACCTGGCCAGGATTTCCGCCGGCTGGCACCGCTGGGGCTCCACCGACGACGGCTGGTTCCTGATCCCCAACGGCGAAGTCATCGCCCGGGCCTAGCGCTGAAGCCGGGGCGTGCTGCCCGCCCTAGGATTGATGAGTGGAATCTTCCCTGTGGCTGGCCCTTGCGGGTGCCGGCGCCCTCATCAGCTTCACCCCGGGTGCCGGGGCCATCAACACCATGAGCAACTCGCTGAACGCGGGGTTCCGCCGGTCCATCTGGGGAATCCTGGGCCAGCAGGCGGCCCTGGTGGTGCACGTGCTGATTGTGGCCCTGGGTGTGGGGGTGCTGGTGGCAAGCTCGCCCGTGGCCTTCAATGTGATCCGCTACGCCGGTGCCGCCTACCTGGTGTACCTGGGCATCCGCCAGTTCCTGAGCAAGCCCACGGCCGCCCGGGAGGAGGCCGCCGCCCTGCGCAATGAGCCGGCGTGGTCCATCTTCCGGCGCGGATTCTGGGTCAACCTGCTGAACCCGAAGGCGATCGTGTTCTTCCTGGCGTTCACTCCGCAGTTCATCCGGCCGGAGCAACCCCTGTTCACGCAATACGCGGTGCTCACCGCCACCATCGTGTTCATCGACATCCTGGTGATGTGGTTCTTTTTCGCCGCAGCCGCCAGGTCCTTCCAGCGCTTCACCAGCACCGAGCGGGGCCAAATCGTCCTCAGCAGGGTCTTCGGTGCGCTCTTCGTGGGCGTTGGCATCCTGCTGGCCCTGATCCACTAGCAGCAAGCGGCCGGCTCAACAGCCACAGGACCCGTACCCATATGACAGCCAGTAATGCATCTTTACAAACCGGTAAAGCATTGTGAACAGGCCGCTAGCCAAGACGGGCAACCAGCGCGCATGCTTAGCCTCATGAACTCAACGTCGAGCCCATACCGTGTTATCACCGTCTGCACCGGCAACATCTGCCGGTCCCCCATGGCTGAGCTCATGCTCGCGGCAGCGCTGGAACGCGAAGGGCTGGACGGGCTGGTGGAGGTGGACTCTGCCGGCACCACCGGGTACGAGGCCGGCAGGCCCATAGATCCCCGGGCCGCCCGCCGGCTTGCCGCCGCACAGTTGGCCTCCGAAAACCATGTCGCCCGGGAATGGGACCCACGCTGGTTCAGCGAGCGGGACCTGATCCTGGCCCTGGACATCGACCACTACGCCTGGCTTACCGAGGCAGCCCCCGGCCGGGATGCCCTCCAAAAGATCCGGATGCTCCGCAGCTTCGATCCCGCCATGGCCGGCCGGGACCGGCTGGACCAGGGCATCGAGGACCCCTGGTACGGCGGCCACGCGGACTTCGACGCCGTCTGGCACCAGATCCACTCCGCCCTCCCCGGGATCGTGGACCACATCAAGGCCGAAGCCCTGCGGAACACTGAACTGCAGCGGCAGGCACACTGAAAACGGTACGCTCTAGTCCATGAGCCCAGCCCCCGTCATCATCGCCATCGACGGGCGCTCCGGCGCAGGGAAGACCACCCTCGGAGTCGAACTCGCGGCCCTGCTCCGCGCCCACCACAAGGTGTCCCTGTTCCACCTCGAGGACATCTACCCGGGCTGGGACGGGCTCGCTGCCGGCGTCGAGCGCTACGTCTCTACCGTGCTCACGCCGCTGAGCCGGGGCGAGGCCGCCACCTGGACCAGCTGGGACTGGGCAAACCATTACGACGGCGACGCCCGGGTAACACTGCCCGCGGAGATCGTCATCGTGGAGGGCGTGGGCGCCGCGTCGGAGGCTGCCCGCCCTTTCCTGAGCGCTGTGATCTGGGCGGAGTCACCGGACGATGTCCGCCGGACCCGCGCCCTTGACCGGGACGGCGACACCTACACACCGTTCTGGGACCAGTGGGCAGCCCAGGAAGAAGAATGGCTGGACCGCGACGACGTCCCCGGCCGGGCAGACCTCCGCGTCAACAACCTCGCCGACGGCTCCGCACCCGTTGACCTGTTGCGGCTCCTCCCGTACCTGCCTGCGCTGGCACCGGTCCTCGCGCCGGAACTCTCTGCCCGCCGCGGCCTCCGCCTGCACGCCGAACGCCTGGACCTGGCACCGGACGCGCCGGCCCTGTTCCATTCCCTGTATGGCAGCTCCCCCAACGCCGTCTGGCTGGACTCCTCCAACCACCGGGACGCAACAGAAGGCCCCGGGCAGGACAGGACCCCCGCCGAACGCAGCCGGTTCAGCATCATGGCGGACGACGCCGGAACGTTCGGGCAGTTTGTCACGCACCGTGCGGGGGTAAGCCTGGTCAGTGCAGGCTCGTCCATGGTGAAGGTTCCAGGCCCCTTCTTCCGCTGGCTCAATACCGTGTGGGGCCGGCGGGCGGTGCGGACTCCCGAGGACTATCCGGGCCAGTTCACCCTGGGCTGGCTGGGCTGCCTGGGTTACGAGCTCAAGCGCGAGACCGGCGGCAGTGACCTTGCCGCGCCCACCCCGGACGCGGCCCTGATCTTCGCCGGCCGCGCCGTGGTGCTGGACCACGCCGAACGCACCGCCTGGCTCCTGGCCCTTGAAGCACCGGACGCCGGCGAGTGGCTGGCCCGGGCGCGGACAGCCGTGCACGCCGCCGCCTCAGGTCCGGCCGGGGCGGTGGGCGCCGCGGCCGCCGGCGGCAGCACCGGCGTCGTACGTCCAGGACCGCCCGCTTTCCGCAGCCGGGATACGGGCGCCCTGTACCGGGCCAAAATCGCCGCCGCGCAGCACGAAATCGCGCAGGGAAACACCTACGAAGTCTGCCTGACCACCACCCTGGAAGCCCGGATCCCGGCGGATACCCTGGATCCCTGGACCACCTACCTGGCGCTGCGCCGCCGCAACCCGGCCCCGTTCGCCAGCTACCTGCGGCTGGGCGGCCTGGCCGTCGCCAGCACCTCGCCCGAGCGGTTCCTGAAAATAGCGTCCGACGGCGGCATGCGCGCCGAACCGATCAAGGGCACCCGCCGCCGGGCTGCTGATCCGCAGGAAGACTCGCAACTGCGTGCGGACCTGGCTGCGTCGCTGAAGGACCGTGCCGAGAACATCATGATCGTTGACCTGCTGCGCAACGACCTCAGCCACTTTGCGGTGCCCGGCTCCGTGACGGTCAGCCGCCTCTGCGCGATCGAGAGCTACGCCACCGTCCACCAGATGGTCAGCACCATTGACGCCCGGCTCCTCCCCGGGGCGCCGCGGGCCGAGGCGGTGGCGGCCTGTTTCCCGGCAGGTTCCATGACCGGCGCCCCCAAGATCAGTACCATGGCCATCCTGGACCGGCTGGAGGCCGGACCCCGCGGACTCTACTCGGGGGCCATCGGGTACTTTTCACTGAACTCGGCGACGGATCTCGCCGTCGCCATCCGCACCCTGGTGATTGACGCCCGGGGTGGCGGAGCGGCGGACCTGACGCTCGGCGTCGGCGGTGCCATCACCTCGGACTCCGTGGCGGAGGAGGAGTACGAGGAGATCCGGACCAAGGCCTTCGGTGTGCTCTCCACCCTGGGGGCGGAGTTCCCGGACGACTGACCCCTGCGGGCCGGCCGGTTACTGCACGGTGGCGGTCAGGCGGGCCACGTTGTCCACATAGCGCGCGGCGAGCGGCCGGTTGAGCCAGTCCGTCAGCCTGAGTTCGTGGGAGATGCCCCGGTACGTATCCTCCACCGCCCGCATCTTGTTCACGATGTCCTCCCCCAGGAGCATCACGGACACCTCAAGGTTCAGCGAGAACGAGCGCATGTCCATGTTGCTGGAGCCCAGGACCGCCACCTCGTCATCAATCGTGAAGTGCTTGGCGTGCAGCACGAACGGGGCCTTGTACAGGTAGATGCGCACGCCGGCTTCGAGGAGGGCCTCGTAATAGGACCGCTGGGCGTGGTGGACCAGGAATTGGTCGCCCTTCTCGGATACGAACAGCTCCACGTCAACGCCGCGCTGGGCTGCGGTGGTGATGGCGTAAAGCAGTGAATCATCGGGGACGAAGTACGGGCTGCAGATGGAGATCCGGTGCTGCGCCGAGTAGATGAGCGTGTTGAAGAGACGCAGGTTGTTTTCCGTGATGAACCCCGGGCCGCTGGGCACCACCTGGGCCGTGACGTGGCCGGGCTCCGGGTTAGCCGGGAGCTGCAGCTGGTGTTCCAGTGATTCGTCGGTCTCGCTGAGCCAGTCGGTGGCGAAGACAACGTTCAGGGTGGTCACGATCGGTCCGCGCAGGCACGCCATCAGCTCCACCCACTCACGGCCGGCCTTGCGGTGGCGGGGGTTGTTGTAGGAGGGCTCGATCAGGTTCTGCGACCCCGTGAACGCGATTTCGCCGTCGACCACCATGATCTTTCGGTGGTTGCGCAGGTCCGGCCGGCGCCACTGTCCGTGGATGGGCAGGAGCGGAAGCATGCGCCTCCACTGGATCTTGCCCGACCTGAGGCGCTTGAGCAGCTTCCGGTAGCCCTTGATGCGCAGCGTACCGATGTGGTCGAACAGGAGCCGCACTTCCACGCCCCGCTCGGCGGCTTCCTCCATGGCGGTGAGCAGGTCATTGGTCACATGGTCCGAGCTCATGATGTAGAACTCGGCATTGACGAATTTCTTCGCCTTCCGCACGGCGTGCGTCATTTCCAGGATGGAGTCCGGGTAGCCGGGGATCAGGTCCACGGAATTACCATCCACCATGGGCAGCGAACCCAGGGTGCGGTTGAGCTCAGCGGCGGATGTGACCCACTCCGGGCCGGGGTAGTCGCTTTCCACGTCCGAGAGTGCGGTGATGCCCGCCCGTACGCGGTCGTTGACCTGTTCCTGCTGGGCACGGCGGCGGCTGGACAGCTGGAAGTTCCCAAACAAAAGGAACAGGACGATGCCTACAAACGGGATGAAGAAAATTCCCAGCAGCCAGGCCATGGCCGTGGTGGGCCGCCGATTGCCGGGGATTATGCCCAGGGCCAGGACCCTGATGACCAGGTCCGCGAAACCCAGGAGCACCACCAGCCACGTCGGCGCGGTGCCGGCAAGCGAAAAAGGCCACAACACGTCTATAACTCCCGGAGAGATTGGGCTCCGGAGGACGGCTTCCGGCCGGTGCACTCTGCCCAGCTTATCCGCGGAGCCGCACTAAGCTGGTGCCATGACCCCTCCAGCCCCAGTGGTTCTTATCTTCCTTGACCCCGCGTTCCCCGACGGCCGGGTGGCCGATGCGTCCAAACCCCAGCTGCTGGTCACGGACCTGGGTGTTACCAGGGGTGATGGCGTCTTTGAAACCATGCTGGCCGTGGGCGGAACAGTGCGGAAAATGCAGGCCCACCTTGACCGGCTGGCAGGCTCAGCCGCAGCACTGGACCTGGACATCCCGGACCAGGACGCGTGGCGGGGCGCCATTGCGGCTGCCGTGGCGCGGCACCGGTCGGAGAACCCGCCGTCGGACGCTGACGCAGACGAACTGGTGGTCAAGCTTGTAGTGACCCGCGGCATCGAAGGCGCCCCCGCCCCCACCGCCTGGGTGCAGGTATCGCCTGCGGGGGCTGTCGGCCGCCGCCAGCGGGAAACCGGCATTGACGTGATCCTCCTGGACCGGGGCTACGACAGCGACGTGGCCGACCGGGCTCCGTGGCTGCTCCTGGGAGCCAAGACGCTGTCCTACGCCGTGAACATGGCGGCCCTCCGGTACGCCCACAAGCAGGGCGCGGATGACGTCATCTTCACCTCATCCGACGGCCGCGTCCTGGAAGGCCCCACCTCCACCGTGCTGCTGGCGCACGTGGAAAAGTCCGACGACGGCACGGCGGTCAAGCGCCTCATCACGCCCCAGCTGGACAGCGGCATCCTGCCCGGAACGTCCCAGGGTGCCCTCTTCGCGGCGGCCAAGGCGGCGGGCTGGGAGCTGGGGTATGGCCCGCTGGAACCCCGGGACCTGCTGGATGCGGATGCGGTCTGGCTTATCTCCAGCGTGCGCCTGCTGGCCCCCGTGAACCGGATCGACGGCAAGGAGATCGGCGCGCCGGCCATCCAAAAGGAACTGACCGCCGAGTTGAGCGGGCTTTTCGCCGGGATCCAGTAGCCGCGCAACAGGGCCACCGGCCCTGTTGCGCTTCGGGCTTCAGCCGTAAGGTGTGGACCATGGACTCGCACAAGCTGCCGATCGAAAACCTCTCCTTTGACGACTGCTGGGAACTCCTCGCCAATGACACCGTGGGCAGGCTGGCCATCGTGGTGGACGAGCATCCCGAAATCTTCCCCGTGAACTACATCGTCCACCTGCGCAGCATCGTCTTCCGCACCGCGCCCGGCTCCAAGCTTTGGGGCGCCAAGATGGAACGCCCGGCCGCGTTGGAGATCGACGGCTACGACCCCGCCACCGAACTGGCGTGGAGCGTGGTGGTGCGCGGCGATACCGAAATCATCGAAGACCAGGCGGTCAAGGACCAGGTGGACGGCCTTGGTCTGGAACCGTGGCAGCCCGGCGAAAAGGCCAACTATGTCCGGCTCAACGCCAAGGCCCTGACCGGCCGCAGGTTCCAGGTGAACCGGCCGGATGTCTGGAACACCCGCGTGCAGGACCGCCGCCGGGCCTCGTTCGAATAATCTTGCGTTTGCCGCTTCCGCGCTAACCGAGCGGTACTGCCGCCTGCCGGGAAAGCTGCGCTTCCAGCCCGGACAGCAGGATGGTAAGCCCCTGGTCGAGTTCGATGGCGCCGTCGTAATCCGACAGCGCCGGCGCCAGCGCCCGCAGCCTGGGAAATTCCTTGGCAGGAAGGCGGTGGAGCCCCAGCCGGAGCAGAACCTCGTTCTCTTCCGGGTCCACCACGAACTCCTGCAGTTCGTTGAGGATGTGGCCGTAGAGGAAGCCGTAGTACACGCGATAAACGTGCAGCGCGTCGGCCGGTTCGAATCCGGCAGCCGCCAGCAGCGTCAGGATCTGTTCCAGCGGCCGCAGCGTGCCCAGCGGGCGCAAACCCAGCGGGGTGGAAAGGGGCCGGGTGACCAGCAGGGGCACAACATTGGGATGCCGCAGCGCCAGCATCCGCAGGTTGTGGGCGATCTTCCGCAACTGCGCCTTCCAGTCCGGGTCCTCCGGCTGGATGGTGAGCTGGCCCAGGACCAGTTCCGTAACCCCGTCCAGCAAGGCGGCCCGGTTTTCCGCGTAGCGGTAGAGGCTCATCGGGTCCCGCCCCAGCTCCTGGCCCAGGCCGCGCATGGTCAGCGCGTCCAGGCCTTCGGCATCCACCATTTCCAGCGCTTTAGCCAGCACGATGTCCCGGCTGAGCCTGGCTTTGGCTTTGCCGGCGCGGGACGGATTGGGGGAGGTCATGGCTTTATCCTTGCTGGGGGCGGCCTCCCGGCTTCTTCCGAGAGGGTTGCCTCATATGTAGTCTACGAGTAAAGTCTACAGCGTAGACAGGCGTTGACGGCGCTAACGACCCCAGTTTTTCCGGGGATCGAATCTATGGACCCGATTGCCACCAGTGCACGGCATCGAGTCCGCTGCTGTAGCCGAACGGCGGCGCCACGCACTTAGCGAAGGGACGCCCTCATGGCACATTCCCAGTTTGATCTCTTTCTCCAAGACGCCACCTACTTCGACCAGACATCCGACTCCACGCTGGAACGCGACCGCTTCTACGGCCTGTACATGAGCTGGTGCTTCATCAATCAGCACCTGCCAGGCACGGAAACAACGTTCTGGGCAGCGATGAAGGACCGGCTGCCGGGAAGCCGCAAGGGCCTGCGCATGAAGGGTGCGGCAGCCGCCGACTACATTGTCGCTTCCTATCCCGAGCTGGTCTAAGACACCGGAACTGCGGGGCCTCCCCCACCGAGCATTCGGCACTTGAGATAAATGCTGTGGCACCGACCGTGCCACGGCATTTTTCATGCCCGGGCACCGCATACCGGGCGTCGCCCGGCCGCTACGTGGGAATGAGCCGGAACAGGAACCTGGTGCGGACCATCACCCACAGCAGCCCCAGCACCACGTGCATGATGAACACGTAAAGCGTTGCCCGGCCAAGCGGGATCAGGAACCAGCCCAGTTCGCATGCTGGCAAACCCCCCGGTACTCCCACTGTGACGGCAGGGCGGCGCCCAGGTAGAAACTTTATCGGTCCGGCCGCCTTGCAGCGTTCCCGTGACGCGCAGCGGCTGCCAGCTCTCAATTACGGAACATGACGACGACGGCCGTGCGGCTTGGCGCGGCAGGTGTTACGTTTTTGGGGAGTAATGAGTACCGGTGTTAAGCCCTGACTGGCCGGTCGGCAACCCTCCTCTCGCGGCGGGGTGCCTCAGGTGAATACTCGGCATATCGACCGATTCGAGCTGCAAGCGTGAAAGAAGGAGATCCGTCGTGTCTGACGCACCCGCCCCTGACGAAAAATTGTCCTACCGCCTGATTACGGGCCCCGACGACCGCTCATTCTGTGAGCGGATCTCGGCTGCACTCGCGGACGGCTACGTCCTGCACGGCAGCCCGGCGGCCACCTTCAACGGCAGCAGCGTCATCGTGGCCCAGGCAGTTGTCCTCCCGGCCGCAATCGCCTCGGCAGACGCCGCGGTGGCCACGGCCGTTGACGACCTGGAGGGCGAGTTCGACGGCGAGGGCCACGCATGAGCTACGCAGGAGACCTGACGCCGCAGGAAGCATGGGCCAAGCTGGAGCAGGGCGCCATCCTGGTGGATGTCCGCACCGAGGGCGAATGGGCCCACATCGGCATTCCGGACACCAAGGCTACGGACAACGATCCCCTGTTCATCCAGTGGACCTTCCCTGGCGGCATCCCCAACCCCGATTTCGTGAAGGATCTGACGGAGCAGGCGCCCGAGGACCCCGGCGCGGAACTGGTGTTCCTCTGCCGCTCAGGCCAGCGCTCCATCGCAGCAGCCATTGCGGCCACCCAGGCCGGCTTCACCTCCTACAACGTCCTGGAGGGCTTCGAAGGCGAGCCGGACCGCTACGGCGAACGGACCGTCAACGGCTGGAAGAACCGCGGCCTGCCCACCAACCTCGGAAAGAATTAAGTGACTTTCAATCAAGATGCCCCCGGCTGGAACCCCGATACCCAGGCGGTCCGCGGCGGCCTGGACCGCACCAACTTCCAGGAAACCTCCGAGGCCATTTTCCTGAACTCAGGGTTCGTCTACGAATCCGCAGCGGCGGCCGAACGCGCCTTCACCGGCGAGGACGAACGCTTTGTCTACTCGCGCTACGGCAACCCGTCCGTGGCCACATTCCAGGAACGGCTCAGGCTGCTGGAAGGCGCCGAGGCCTGCTTTGCGACGGCGTCGGGCATGTCCGCGGTGTTCACCGCCCTGGGCGCGCTGCTCGCCGCCGGCGACCGCGTGGTGGCCGCCCGATCGCTGTTCGGTTCGTGCTTTGTGATCCTGAACGAGATCCTTCCCCGGTGGGGCGTGGAAACGGTCTTCGTCGACGGCCCGGACCTGGACCAGTGGCGCGAGGCCCTGTCCAAGCCCACCACCGCCGTCTTCTTCGAATCCCCGTCCAACCCGATGCAGGAAATCGTGGACATCGCCGCGGTGAGTGAACTCGCCCATGCCGCCGGCGCCAAGGTGGTTGCGGACAACGTCTTCGCCACTCCCCTGCTGCAGCGTTGCGGGGACCTCGGCGCGGACGTGATCGTGTACTCCGGCACCAAGCACATCGACGGGCAGGGCCGCGTCCTGGGCGGCGCCATCCTGGGCACCAAGGAATTCATCGACGGCCCGGTGAAGCAGCTGATGCGCCACACCGGTCCGGCGCTTTCAGCGTTCAACGCCTGGGTCCTGACCAAGGGCCTGGAAACCATGAGCCTGCGCGTCCGGCACTCCTCGGCCACCGCGCTGCGGCTTGCCGAATGGCTCGAAGAGCAGCCTGCCGTGAGCTGGGTGAAGTACCCGCTACTCAAGTCGCATCCGCAGTATGAGCTGGCGGCGAAACAGATGAGTGCCGGCGGCACCGTCCTCACCCTTGAGCTGGCTCCTTCCGGCGCGCGCTCCGGCAAGGAGGCCGCCTTCGCGCTGCTGGACGGCCTGCGGATCATCGACATCTCCAACAACCTCGGCGATTCCAAGTCCCTGATCACCCACCCCGCCACCACCACGCACCGCGCCATGGGGCCGGAGGGGCGGGCCGCCATTGGCCTCAGCGATGGCGTGGTCCGGCTCTCGGTGGGGCTCGAGGACGCGGATGACCTCATTCGCGACCTGGAACAGGCCCTCAAGCAGATCTGAAGCGTCAGGCCTGGCGGACCCGCAGGAGTTCCGGTGTGTCCTCCACGTCTGAAAGATCCAGCGCGCCGCGCATGGTGACGTCCACGGCGTGCCGGACCACGGCGCCGAACCCCATGTCCTCGGGAGGTGGTCCGGCCAAAGCCCGGTCGCGGGCCCGACGCTGCTCGGCGGCCCCGGTGCCGCGGGCGATGATGTGCTCCACGCCCTGCCGGGCCAAGGCCAGTTCGCCCTGTTCGTGCAGGACAGGCGCCAGGTAGTCCACCAGGGAACGGGCGACGTCGGCGGCCGGGGCCGGGCGGAAATTCCCAAAGTCCAAAAGTTCCCCGCTAAGTCCTGAGCTGCTGGCCTGCCACGACGCCATCCGCAACAGGACAGTGGGCACGGGGGCCGGATCCACGCCCTCGGACCATTCCCTGCTGGCTGATTCCACCAGCGCACGGACCAGCACGGCGATCAGGGCTGCGTCCTCGGCACGGAGGCAGACATCGGCCACGCGCACCTCCACGGTCGGGTGGTTGCGGGAAAGCCGCGCGTCGAAGTACAGCATCCCCTCGTCGAGCATGACGCCGGTTTCCAGCAGCCGGGTGACAACCCTCCGGTACGCGGGGTACGTTCCGTAGATGGCGGCCGGGCCGGCAGTCGGCCACCGGTTCCAGGCTTGGGTGCGGTAGCTTTCGAATCCGGTGGGAACGCCGTTCCAGAACGGCGAATTGGCGCTCAACGCCGTCAGCACGGCCAGCTTGTCGCGGATCCGGTCCAGGACCGCGACGCCTTCTTCCGGTGATTCGATATAGGTGTGGACGTGGAAACCGCAGGTCAGCTGCTCCTGCGCCGTGAGGCCAAAGCGTTCCAGCATCCTGGCGTAGCGCGGGTCCGGCGTCGTATGGCTGGTGGATGCCAGGGGTGAGGTGGCGAGCGCAGCAACCCTGGCACCATGTTTGGCGGCCGCGTGGTTGGCCATTGCCCGGCCGGCCCGGATCTGTTCGAGCAGGCCCGCGGACTCCAGGCAGGGCCGGGTCTGCGTCTCGATTTGCTCAAGCTTCAGCTCGGCACTCAAGCCCATCTCGTCGTCGTGGTCCGCCTGCTTCCCGGAAGGGTGGACGTCCGGGTCCACGGGACGATCGTCCGCCGCGACACGGTGTCCGGCGAGGAGGGCGTCAGCCAGGGCAAGCGGCTCTCCGGACTCCGGATCAACAATCAGGAGTTCTTCCTCCACGCCGAAAGTACGCATACGAACATTCTGCGTCAGGGGCCGGAAATTCCGGGAGCCGCCACTGATCATGACGAACCGTGAACGCCTAGTCCTGGAAGTACTCCACTTTGGCGCCGATGGTGTTCAGGCGCTCCGCCAGGTCCTCATAGCCGCGCTCAATCACGTAGATGTTGCGCAGCTCGGAGACGCCCCGCGCGGCGAGCATGGCCAGCAGCAGGCAGGCAGCGGGCCGGAGCGCCGGCGGGCAGCCCACCTCTGCGGCGCGCCACTTGGTGGGTCCATTGACGTAGATCCGGTGCGGGTCCAGCAGCTGCACCTGTGCCCCGAGCCGGTTGAGCTCCGTCAGGTAGATCGCCCGGTTCTCGTACACCCAGTCGTGGATCATGGTCTGTCCGTGCGCATTCGCGGCGATGACGGCGAAGAACGGCAGGTTGTCGATGTTCAGCCCGGGGAACGGCATCGGGTGGATCTTGTCCTCGGGGGCGCGCAGCTCCGAGGGCTTGGTGGTCACGTCCACCAGCCGCGTGCGGCCGTTCCGGGCCATGTACTCACCGGAGATTTCGAGCTTCTGTCCCATTTGGCCCAAGGTGGCCAGCTCGATTTCCATGAACTCGATGGGTACCCGACGGACCGTGACCTCGGAGTTGGTGACGATGCCGGCCGTGATCAGGCTCATGGCCTCGATGGGGTCCTCAGACGGGAAATACTCGATCTCGGCGTCGATCGCGGGCCGGCCGGTGATTCGAAGCGTGGTGGTTCCCACGCCCTCGATGGTGACGCCGAGCATCTGCAGGTAGAAGCAGAGATCCTGCACCATGTAGTTGGGGCTGGCATTGCGGATCACGGTTGTTCCGGGCCGGTGCGCTGCCGCCATGATCGCATTCTCGGTGACGGTATCGCCCCGTTCGGTGAGGACGAAGGAGCGGTCCTGGTTGTCCGCAGGTGGCGCCTGGACAGTGTAGAAACCGGCGGTGGCCTCCACCGAGAGGCCGAACTCGCGCAGTGCCTGCATGTGGGGTTCCACCGTGCGGGTTCCCAGGTCGCAGCCGCCGGCGTAGGGCAGCCGGTATTCCCGTGACTCGTCCAGCAGCGGGCCCAGCAGCATGATGACGCTGCGGGTGCGCCGTGCCGCGTCCACGTCCATCGCGTTAAGGTCGAGGACGGCCGGGCGGCGCAGGCGGAGATCGGTGTCGTTAAGCCAGGTGCATTCCACGCCGATGCTGGTCAGCACTTCAACGATGCGGTTGACTTCCTCGATCCGGGCCAGGCGGCGGAGCACGGTGGTGCCCCGGTTGATCAGGCTGGCGCACAGCAACGCCACACCAGCGTTCTTGCTGCTGTTCACGTCCACGGCGCCGGACAAGGTGCGGCCGCCCTCCACACGCAGGTGCGTCATCCTGGGCTTGCCCACGTTGACGATGCTCCGGTCGAAGATGTTCTCCAGCCGTTGGATCATCTTGAGGCTGAGGTTCTGCTTGCCTTGTTCCATCCGGGCGACGGCGCTCTGGCTGGTACCGAGTTCGGAAGCCAGCTGGCCCTGCGTCCAGCCCTTTTCGTTCCGGGCGTCCCTCAACATGGCGGCCACGTGGCCGGCGGTCTCCTGAGTCATGCCAAAAATATATCATAGATGAGCTAGCGTGCCGAGGATCATCGTGTGTGGTAGCCAATCGGGGGCACCCTACCCGCCACATGCGATAGTACCCGCGAGTAACCGGCCTAGCTGCCCAACCACACCATGTTCCAACTGCCCGCGGCAAGCGCCGCGCCCAGGGCAAGCCCGGCCACCAAGACGCCGCCGCCCACCACCCCACAGGTCCAGCACACTGAATGTGGATTCGCGGGCCCACGTCCGGTCCCCGCCGCCGAAGCCCCGCGCTTCCATGGTGACGGCAAGCCTCGACGCGCGGCGGATCGCCTGCACCAACAGTCCAAAACTCTGCCCCAGCATCGCCTGCACCCGCCGGACCACGTTCCCTCGCGAACCAACACCGCGGGCGCGCCGGGCCATGCCGATCGTCTGCCATTCCTCGGCCATGAGCCCCACCAGGCGCATCGCCGCCAGGGTTCCCAAAACAAACCGGTGCGGCAGGCGCGCCTTCTGCGCCAGTGCATCCGCGAGGTCGGTCGGATCGGTGCAGCTCATCAGGAGCACCGCCGGAAGGGCGATCGCGAAGCCGCGCAGCAGGAAGCCGATGCCCAGCTGGAGGGACCCTTCGCTCATGGTCCAGATGCCGGCGTCGAGCAGGATCCTTCCGCTGTCCGGCGCCAGGATGGACGTGCTCCACCCGCCGATGGCGGCAGCGAGGATCAGCGGCCAGCCCCGCTGCCAGAGCAGCGACAGGGTGAGCCCCGCGAGGGGAAACAACATCAGCTCGAAGGCCAGGGCCACGGAAGCGGACACCCAGTCGATGGACAGCGCCAGGACCGCCGTGATGAGCACGACGGCGGCGAACTTGCTCAGCGGATTGGCCCGCGCCAGGAGGGCGTGGTTGCCGCTCAACGTCAGTTGCTGCCTCATGGCGCCACCGGTTCCGCCGCAGCCATCCGCAGCTCGGCCCCGCCCAGGGCAGCGGTGAATTCGGCGTCGTGGGTCACGGACACCACTGCCGTGCCGGCGTCCAGGAGTTCGGACAGGAACGAGGCCAGCTCGGCCCAGGTGTTGGCGTCCTGCCCGAACGTGGGCTCGTCCAGGACCAGCACCTGCGGGCTGGCGGCCAGGACCGTGGCCACGGACAGCCGCCGTTTCTCACCGCCGGACAGTGTGTAGGGGTTTGCGTCCACCAGCTGGGTGAGCCGCAGCCGCTCCAACAGTTCCTCCACCCGGTCCTCGCCGTGGCCCAGATGCCGCGGCCCGAACAGCAGCTCATCCAGCACCTTGCCGGTCACGAACTGGTGCTCCGGCTCCTGGAACACGGTGCCCACCCTCGAGATCAACTGCTCGGCCTTCCACGTGTAGGGGTCGATCCCGGCACCGCGGCTGAGGTCCACCGTGGCGGACACTTTTCCGGACACCGGCTCCAGGAGCCCCGCGAGGGTTAGCGCGAACGTTGATTTCCCGGCGCCGTTGGGGCCCGTGACGGCCAGAGCCTGGCCGGCCCTGACCTGCGCGGCAACACCCTCCTGGACCGGAACCGGCGGGATTTTCCGGAAGCCTTTGCGGCGGGGACGCTCGCGGGAGACGCCGAGGTCTTCGGCTGCCAGCAGGAGGTTGCCGGTTCCGGCGGCCGGGACGTCCGCCCGGCGGCGGGTTGCCGGCACGTACCCCGGCACCCACACCCCGGCGGCCGTCAGCATGGCCCGGGCTTCGCTGAGCACCCGGTCCGGGGGCCCGTCCAGGAGCACGGCGGGATCCGAGGCGGAGCCCGGCTGCAGGACCACGATCCGGTCCACCAGGTCCTTCCACACGGAGACCCGGTGCTCCACCACCACCAGGGTGGCTCCGGTCTTGTCCAGGCAGCGCGCCACGGCGTCGCGGACCTCCAGCACGCCGTCCGGGTCCAGGTTGGCGGTGGGTTCGTCCAGCAGGATCAGCCCCGGGCGCATCGCGAGGATGCCGGCCAGCGCCAGGCGCTGTTTCTGGCCGCCGGAGAGGGCCGACGTCGGGTGGTCCAGCGGGAGGTGGGACAGCCCGACGTCGGCAAGCGCCTCGTGCACGCGCGCCCAGATGGCGTCGCGGGGCACGGCAAGGTTCTCGGCGCCGAAGGCGACGTCGTCCCCGACCCGGGAGAGGACCACCTGCGTCTCCGGGTCCTGCTGCATGAGGCCGGACCGGCCGCGCCTGTCCCGGGGCCGGGCGCCGTCAACCAGCAATGAACCGGACTCGTCCGCGTCGCCGGCCTCGCCGTCGTCGTTGATATCACCCAGCACCCCGGCGAGGGCATGCAGCAGCGTTGACTTCCCGGCACCCGAGGGACCGAGCAGGAGCACCCGCTCGCCGGGGCTGATGTCCAGGTCGAGGGCATGGACGGCAGGTTTTGCCCGGCCGGCATGCCGCCAGCCCCAGCCCCGGGCCGTGACGGCGGCGGGGCGGACGGCGCCCTGGGCTGGTGCCATCAGGAGAAGACAGGCTCCGTAGCGGCCTTGCGGGACGCGAAGGAGCTCAGCACGCCGGTGCGCGCCAGCCCGCGCGTGGCGAGCCAGGACAGGGCACCGGCGAGGATGGCACCGGAGACGGTGGTCAACACGATGTAGGCCAGCTTGTCCGCACCGGAGTAGGCGATATTCCAGCCCCACGGCGCGAACGAGTCATTCAGTCCGCAGAAGAATCCAGCCGCGGCGCCGGCCAGCAGGGATACGGGCAGGTTGAACTTGCGGTACACGAAGATGGCGAAGATGATTTCGGCGCCGAGGCCCTGGATGAAGCCGGAGAAGAGAACCGAGGCGCCGTACTGGGAACCCATGAGGAGTTCCCCGGTGGCGGCCACGGTTTCACAGAACAGGGCGGCACCGGGCTTGCGGATGATGAGCATCCCCAGCACGCCGGGAATCATCCAGCCACCCGCCAGCAGCCCAGTCAGGGGCGGGTAGGCGGCGTTCATGGGGGCAGACAGCGCGGCTGCTCCCTGGTCCCATGCCCAGAAAATGACGCCGCCCGCGATGGCCACCAGCGCGGCGACGACGATGTCCACGACGCGCCAGGACTTACTGGTGGTCTTCTTGATTGCTGCAGTACTCATGTGATCCTCCTGGGAAACAGGAGGGGAAAGTGGACCCGGCTGACGGCTGTTGCCGTGCAGCCGCGGCACTTTGAGAACTCGACTCCCTTGCGCCGGTACTAACCGGATCAGGTTCGAGGGTCTGCGGCTGTTCCGCACTCTCAGCGCCCACCTGCGGTTCCTGGCAAGCCAGGTTGTCCGACGGCGGCGCTCCCCTGTCGTTATTGGTGTTGTTGTTCGTTGGGTAAGGCTTTTGATTGCCCTTCCGGGCGTGGTCAAGTTTACACCTGGCAGGGGTGGATAGCGGGCTGTGAGCGCCATTCCACCGGATGTGACAGGATACGATCCGGATTCGGCGGGCGCCCAGCCGGAGGGCTCGCTGGAACCGAGCCCCGCCAGAATGCCGTCCGGTTGCCTACCCCTATTGAGCGCTGCCTGCCCGGGCGCCAGTGGACCTGCAGGAGCCTCTGCGCAAAGCCTGCTTAGGTTTTATTAGTAACCATGCTTACTATATTGTTTCCCGGGTTTCGAGAGGACAGGGCATGGGAGTCACCATGGCGGTCCGGCGTTCGTTCCCGTCCCCGCGGCAGGCCAAGGAGCACCATGAGAATCCCGGACACCAGAGGCCCCCTCACCAGCGCCCTGTTCACAGTCCTGGCCCAGGCACCGGGTGCCGCAGGGACGGAGCTGGACCGGCTCTACCGCCTGGCGGCGCGGCAGGTGGCCGGCACCGGTGACATCATTGGGGACGAGGACATCCAACTGGCACTCTTTTGCCTCTACGAGCTCCATTACTCCGGCCTGGACAGCGTCTCGGACAACTGGGAGTGGGAGCCGGCGTTGATCAGGGTCCGGCAGCTGGTCGAGGAACCGTTCGAGGCGGCCCTCCGCGCTGCCGCACACCAGGCGGCCGGAGACTTCGAACTGCCCGACCGCGGCGCCATAACCAGCGACGAAGTAGCCGACGTCCTGTTCGGCCTCGCCGCCATGGACACCGGTCCCAGCCTCTCCCGCTACGTTGCCAGGAAGGCAAGCCTGGAGCAGCTCCGGGAATTCCTGGTCCACAAGTCGGTGTACCAGCTGAAGGAAGCCGATCCGCACACATGGGCCATTCCGCGGCTCAGCGGACGGCCCAAGGCGGCCTTGGTGGAAATCCAGGCGGACGAATACGGTGGCGGCCGGCCCGAGCGGATGCACAGCGCGCTGTTCGCCCGGACCATGCGCGGCCTGGGCCTCGACGACAGGTACGGCGCCTACGTTGATGCCGTCCCCGCAGTCTCCCTCGCCACCGTTAACCTCATGTCGCTCTGCGGCCTGAACCGGCGGCTCCGGGGTGCCATCACCGGCCACCTGGCGATCTACGAAATGACGTCCTCCCAGCCCAACCGGTTCTACGGTAACGGATTCCGCCGGCACGGTTTCGGCGCCGAGGTTACCCACTACTTCGATGAGCATGTGGAGGCAGACGCCGTCCATGAACAGATCGCAGGCCGTGACCTCGCCGGCGGCCTGGTCGAGGCCGAGCCGCACCTCCTCGCGGACGTCCTGTTTGGGGCGAGTGCCGTCATGGCCCTCGACAGCAGGCTGTCCACCCACCTGATGTCCTCGTGGGAGGCCGGGGCATCATCGCTGCGGACGGCCGTAGCGGCGGCAGCATGAGGCCTGCACCCCCGATAGCCGGGCCCGCCAAGAACGGCAACAACTCGATGAAAGCGGTGCAGGCATGAATCCCGGACAGCGTGGAACCGGCTCCGACATGGACCAGGAATCCGCCACGGGCTCCATCGTGGTCTGCCCGGACGGGCCCCTGATCGTCCGGGGCGATTTTGAAATCGTCACGCCGTCCGGGGACGCCGTACCCCGCGACCGCAAGACCGTTGCCTTGTGCCGCTGCGGCGCCTCGGCCATCAAGCCCTACTGCGACGGCACGCACAAGATGATCAAGTTCCGCACCGGCCCGTCGGCCGGTTAGCCGAACAACCCGCTTGCAGCCCGCCACGCCTTTGCCCGGACCGGCACGGGTGTACGGCTAGGCTGGAGGAAGTCCGTTTTCCGCCCGCAAGGAGTACCAGGAATGAACCTTTTCATCAAGCTGCTCGGGACCGGGGTGAGCCTGGGCGCAGGCTTGGTCGGCACCAAGCTCGTCAACGCCATCTGGGAGAAGACCACCGGGCAGAAGCCGCCTACCGGAAAGAACGAGGACGTGCCCACCAGCCTCCGTTCGGCGCTGACATTCGCGCTTATCTCCGCCTCGGTCAGCGCGATCATCCAGGTCCTGGCCAACCGGGGCACCCAGCGCGCCATCACCCGGTTCGCCAAGACGCAGGACATCGTCTAGCTACTGGCGGGTTTCGCCGTCGTCGGGGTTGTCCGTCCGGGCAGCCTCGGCGGCGGCTTTTTGCACCACGGCTTCAAGCTCATCCGCGGCAAGCAGTTCCCTGTGCAGGTGCTTGGTGCGGTAGCCGGCCCTGCCCACCATGTGCGCGGACACGGGCACCGTAAGCAGCTGAAAGATCCAGGCCACCACCAGCACCGGCCAGACCCACCATGTCCGCATCTGGAGTCCAATGGCTGCCAGCAGCAGGAACAGGCCCAGGACCTGCGGCTTGGTGGCGGCGTGCATGCGGCTCATCAGGTCCGGGAAGCGGAGCACGCCCGATCGCGGCGCCCAGCGACAGAAGCGCACCCACCACCATGAACACCGCGGAGACAAGGTCAATCCACGCGTCGGCGCCGGAGACGTCAGGATTCATTGGGGTTCACCCTCCGGTCTGCGACGAACCGGGCCACCGTCACTGACCCGATGAACCCGATGATGGAGATGGCCACCACCAGCATCAAGTTGTTCAGGTGCCGGTTCACCGCCATGTCCACGCACAGGGCCCCGCCCAGGATGGCAAGCAGCACGTCGGCCGCGAGGACCCGGTCCAGCAGCGAAGGGCCGCGGGCAATCCGGATGATGGCCCCGCCGGCGGCCAGCGAGAAAATGACGGCCGTGACCGCCAGGACAACGGGCATCATGCGGATGCCTCCATTCGGACGGCTTCAAGTTCTTCGACGGAGCCCATGATGCGGATCAGGCCGGCCTCGATGGACCGTACCTCGTTCCGCAGGCCCTCGATGTCCTGCTTCGAGGTGATGTTGAGTGCATGCAGGTACAGGGTGGAGGCCGGGCGGTCCACCTCCACCACCAGGGAGCCTGGGATCAGGGAGATCACGTGCCCGGTGGCGGTGACGATCAGGTCCTGGTGGCTGCGGAGCTTTACCGCGACGACGGCGTTGGTCACCTTGGGTCCCCGGACGGTCGCCAGGTACAGGACCTGGCCGCTGGCCACCACCACCTTCCCCAGGAAGGCAAAGGCGAAGGGTACGGCGTACAGGATGTTGAACCGGCCGCTGAGCTCCACCGGCGGAAGGTAGAACAACCGGGCAACCCCCACCGCCAGCAGGGCGCCGAAGAGCAGGTTTCCGGGGCTGAAGTCCTGCCACAGGGCGCCCCAGACAATCACCAGCCACACCAGCAGCGGAAGCTCCTGGCGCAGCGAAATCCGTTTGCGGCTCATCGTCCTCCTCCCGTCACGGTGGCCGGGACAGCGGTATTTTCGCCGAGGACCGACTGGATATACGGCGCCCGGTCAAGCATGTCCCGCGCGGCCTGGCCGGAGAGCCCGAACAGTGGCCCCGCGAACACGGTGAGGGCGACACCGAGGACCACCAGGCCCAGGGTTGAGCCAACCATGGTGCGCGGCAGGAGCGTGACGGTGTTGAGTTTGGCACCCGGCCCGGCGGCGCGCCCCGAGGGGCCGGCCAGGAGCACCGGGTCCGGATGTTCGGCGTCCTCCGGCTTCCGCCAGAACGCGCGGTTCCAGACGCGGGCGATCGCAAGCAGCGTCAGGAGGCTGGTCAGCACCCCGCCGGTCACCAGCGCATAGGCCAGGGGGGTGCCCAGCTCAACGCCGGCCTGGAGCAGGCCCACCTTGCCAAGGAACCCGGAGAAGGGCGGGATGCCGGCCAGGTTCATGCCCGGGATGAAGAACAGCAGCGCAAGCATGGGTGAGAGCTTGGCCAGGCCGCCCAGCCGGTCGACCGAGGAGCTGCCGCCGCGGCGTTCAATAAGTCCGGTCACCATGAAGAGGCTGGTCTGGATGGTGATGTGGTGGGCCACGTAGAAGACCGCCGCCGCCAGCCCGGCCACGGAGGACATGGCCAGCCCGAACACCATGTACCCGATGTGGCTGACCAGGGTGAACGAGAGCAGACGCTTGATGTCGCTTTGCGCCAGCGCACCAAGGATGCCCACCACCATGGTCAGCAGCGCCACCACCATCAGGGGCGTGTTAAGGGTGTCGCCGGGGAACAGCAGCGTCTCGGTCCTGACCATCGCGTACACGCCTACCTTGGTCAACAGGCCGGCGAACACGGCGGTGACAGGTGCCGGCGCCGTTGGGTAGGAGTCGGGGAGCCAGAAGGACAGGGGGAAGACGGCGGCCTTGATGCCGAACGCCACCAGCAGCATGACATGCAGCAGGGTCCTGGTGCCCTGGTCCAGCTCGCCCAGCTTGAGGGCGAGGTCGGCCATGTTCACGGTGCCCGTTGCGCCGTACACCATGGCGATGGCGATCAGGAACAGCACCGAGGACACCACCGACACCACCACGTAGGTGACGCCGGCTCGGATGCGTGGCCCGGTGCCGCCGAGGGTCATCAGCACGTAGCTTGCGGTCAGGAGGATCTCGAAGCCGACGTAAAGGTTGAAGAGGTCCCCGGAGAGGAACGCGTTGGACACCCCTGCCACCAGGATCAGGTAGGTGGGGTGGAAGATCGAGACCGGGGCGTCCTCGTCGCCGTCGGCCATGCCCTGCCCGGTGGCGTACACCAGCACGGCCAGGCTCACGGCCGAGGAGACCACCAGCATCAGTGACGAGAACTGGTCCACCACCATCACAATGCCCCAGGGCGGCAGCCAGCCGCCGATGGTCACCGCTGCGGTCCCGCTGCTCCACGCGGATGCCAGCAGGAGGCATTCGAGCGCCAGGGTCAGCGACAACAGTCCGATACTCACTGCCCGCTGGGCCCGGGAGTGCCGGATCAGCAGGAAGGTCAGGGCGGCGCCCAGGATGGGAAGGACGACGGCGAGCGGGGCCAGGCTGGCGATGTTCACTTTTTGCCGCCTTCCGGGCCGGGTTCAATGTTGAGCGAGCCCGGTTTTTCCTCCGCGGCTGCGTGTTCGGCCGGCATTTCCCGGCCTCCCGCGGTGACGGTGGCGAGCGGGAACTCGGATGTTTCAGCAGGGACTTCGGCGTCATCCTCCGCGTCGAAGCTGGGGGTTTCCGCCACCCGGAGGTCCTCCACGTCGTCCTGGATGTCGTCCTCGCGTGCCAGCACCCACGTGCGGTAGATGATGCCCAGCATGAACGCGGTGACGGCGAAGGAGATCACGATCGAGGTCAGGATCAGGGCTTGCGGCAGGGGGTCGTTGTAATCGGCGGCGGGCGTGTCCTTGGTGAAGAACGGGGCCAGGCCGGCGTATCCGCCGGTGGAGAGGATCAGCAGGTTGGTGGCGTTGGCCAGCAGCATCAGTCCCAGCAGGACGCGGGTCAGGCTGCGTTCGAGGATGAGGTAGATGCCGCAGGCATACAGGGCGCCCATGACGATCAGCAGGGTCAGGTTGACGCTCATGCGTTGCCCTTTGCGGTGGCCTCGGCAGGAATACGGTCCGGTGCCTGGTCCTGCTGTGCCGGTTCGGGCCCGGCTGCCGCGGACCGCTCCTCCATGTGTTCATCGATCTCGGCGCCGAGGCTGCGCAGCACGTCCAGCACCAGGCCCACCACCACGACGTACACGCCGATATCGAAAATGGTGGAGGTGACGAACTTGATGTCGCCGAACACCGGCAGCCACACCTCGATGATGGCGGACTGGAACACCTGGCCGCCCAGCAGCAGGGGCGTCACGCCGGAGGCGGCGGCCAGGGCCAGGCCGGTGCCCAGCAATGCACCGGCACTGAGCGGTGCGGCTTCCCGCAGCTCGAACCGCCCGCCGGCGAGGTAGCGGATGGTCAGGGCCAGCCCGGCGGTGAGGCCGCCGGCGAAACCGCCGCCGGGCAGGTTGTGGCCTGCCAGCAGCAGGTAGAGCGAGAAGATAATCATCGAGTGGAAGATCAGGCGGGTGACCACTTCGAAGATGATGGAGCGGCGTTCCGGGGCGAGGGTCCTGCCTGCCACGATCCAGGCGTCCCGGGCGGAAGCGGCGAACTTCCGGCTGATGGCCAGCGCCGCGCCGTCACGGGAGCCGGGGTCCACACCGTGGTAGCGGCCCACCGTGCCCTCGGCAACGGACGCGGACCTCTGCAGGCGGTCTCCGCGGCCGCGCACGAAAATCAGGCTGGCCACGCCGGTGGCGGCCAGGGCAAGGACGCTGATCTCACCGAACGTGTCCCAGGCGCGGATGTCCACGAGCGTCACGTTGACAACGTTCAGGCCGCCGCCGCCCTCGTAGGCAAGCCGCGGAAATTGCAGGGATACCGGGATGGCGGTCCTGGCTCCCATGGCGAAGATCCCGGCGAACACCATGGTCGCGCCGAATCCCAGCCCGATGATGACGCGCACCACCCGGTATTTTCCGCCGGTACGGTCGCGCAACTCGGGTGGAAGGGCTGCGCATGGCCAGGACGAACGCCACCAGGATGATGGTTTCCACGAGCATCTGCGTGAGGGCAAGGTCGGGAGCTCCCTGCAGGGCAAACATGAGGGCGATGCCGTATCCGGTGACGGAGACCATCAGCACCGCCAGGAAGCGCTTGTTGGCCTTGACGGCGGCGAGGGCACCAATCACGATGCCCACCCCTGCCACGAGCTGCAGCGGGGAGTGCGGATCCACGAGGTAGATGTCATGCGGCAGGGCATTGCCGCTGAGCAGGATGGCGGTGAGCGGCAGGACGAATGCGACGCTGAGGATCACGGCGAGGTAGAAGTAGAGGGAACCGCGCTGGGTCCGGCCCGTGATCCAGACGGCGGCGTCGTCCAGGGCCCCGATGCTCAGCTGGTAGGCCCGGTCGCCGTCCACCCAGGCCGGGACCAGGGATTGGGCGCGGGCCACGGCATTGCGCCCGAAGTACATGGCCGCGCCCAGCACGAAAGTGACGGCCGTCAGCCCCAGCGCCGGGGTGAAACCGTGCCACAGCGCGAGGTGGCCCGCCTGCTCGGCCGGCGTCCCGGCGTCGGGCACTGTGGACGCGAACAGCGCAGCATAAGGCTGGATCCAGGCATCCACCGGAAGCGGCCAGAGCCCGTAGGCGACGGTCAGGAGGCTCAGGACCGCGGGGGCGGCAAGGAAGGAGGGCCTGATGGCTTTGAACGGGGTGGGTTCCACGCCGGGCTTGGCCGCGAAGGCGCCCCACATGAACCTGGCGCTGTAGGCGAAGGTAAGGATGGATCCCACCACGAGGCCTGCAAGGACCACCATCCCCCAGGGGCCGGCGTGCGGGCCGGTGGCGTGGTGCACGAACGCTTCGAGCACAGATTCCTTGGCAACGAACCCGGCCAGCAGCGGCACGCCTGCCATGGATGCGGCGCCGATGCCGGCCACGATGCCCAGGGCGCGGGAGGACCGGAAGACCCCGGAGAGTTCCCGGACATCGCGGGTCCCGGACTGGTGGTCGATGATGCCTACCACCAGGAAGAGCGTGGCCTTGAACAGGCCGTGGGCAAGCAGCATCGCCAGGCCGGCCAAGGCGGCGTCCGGCGTTCCCAAGCCCACCACCATGGTGAGGAACCCCAGTTGGCTGACGGTGCCGTAGGCGAGGATCAGCTTGATGTCGGACTGCCGCAGCGCCCGGTAGCCGCCCACCAGCATGGTGGCCAGGCCCAGGCCCAGGACCACAGGCTGCCAGTACGCCGTCCCGGCGAAGCCCGGGGCCAGCCTGGCCACCAGGTAGATTCCCGCCTTGACCATCGCCGCGGCGTGCAGGTACGCGCTGACGGGGGTGGGCGCAGCCATGGCGCCGGGGAGCCAGAAGTGGAACGGGACCAGCGCGGATTTGGTGATGGCACCCACCAGGATGAGTACGACGGCGGCATTCACCGTGGCACCCGAGGGTCCGGAGACCAGGGCGGCCGCCTGCTCCAGGATGCTGGAGACGCGGTAAGTGCCTGCGGTGTAGCCCAGCATGATCAGGCCCACCAGCATGGCGAGGCCACCGGCCGTGGTGACCATCAGCGCCTGCAGGGCGGACCGGCGGGCCGCGAGCCGGGTCCGGGCAAACCCGATCAGGAGGTAGGACAGGATGGTGGTGAGTTCCCAGAAGACGAACAGCAGCAGCAGGTCATCGGCCAGCACCAGCCCGAACATGGCGCCGGCGAACGCCAGCAGCTGCGCGCCGAAGCCACCGAGGTCCTGGTCCTCCCGCTTGAAGTACCGGGCGCAATAGAGCAGCACCAGCGCACCGACGCCGAGCACCAGCAGGGACATCACCCATGCCAGCGCGTCCATCCGGAAGGCAAACTCGAGATGGAGGCCTGGAATCCATTCGAAAACTTCCGCTACCGCACCCGGGCCGGAGTAGACGGAACCGTACTGGGAGACCAGCCAAACGAAGGAAACAGCCGGGACCGCCGCCAGCGCGTAGAACGCATTCCGGCCCCAGGCCCTGAAGAGGAAAGGCGCCAGGACAGCCACCGAAAAGTGCACGGCAAGGACTGTTATCACTGGTATCTCCGCAACGTCAGGGATTCGATTGTCAAAAGTTGGAGCAGGCGGCAAAAGTAGTTAGATCCGGGAGGGTTCAGTTTATCAAGGCACCGGCACCAGCTTTTCTGGTCCGCGCGGGCCCGGAGGGCGAATTCCCCGACGTCAGGGGCCTGTGCTCCGCCGGGTGTTCGCCACGGGCGGATACGATTCAACGTATGAACAGCGCCAGCGCTCAGGGGGCAATGCGGCCTGCCTCGGAACTCGAAACCGGAACCCGGACCTCCAGCAAGCGCCGCATCCTGGCGTGGGCCTCGTGGGACTGGGGTTCGGCGGCCTTCAACGCGGTCATGACCACGTTCGTGTTCACTGTCTACCTGACCTCCAATGCCTTCGGCGGGGAGGACAGCGCCTCCGCGGTCCTGGGCGCCGCACTGGCCGTTGCCGGGCTGGCCATCGCACTCCTGGCGCCGGTCACCGGCCAGCGCTCGGATGCGGGCGGCCGCCGCAAGCTGTGGCTGGGAGTGAACTCCGCCGCCGTCGCCATCCTCACCGCCCTGTGTTTCTTCGTGTTTCCGCACCCGGAATTCCTGCTCCTTGGTGCCTGCCTGATCGCCCTGGGCAATGTGTTCTTCGAATTCGCCGGGGTTAACTACAACGCCATGCTTGCCCAGGTCTCCACGCCGCAGAACATCGGGAAGGTCAGCGGGTTCGGCTGGGGCGCAGGCTACCTCGGCGGAATCGTGGCCCTCCTGATCGTCCTGCAACTGTTCGTCCAACCGGCTTTCGACTGGTTCGGGGCATCCACCACGGACAGCCTCAACATCCGGCTGGTGGCCGTCTTCTCCGCCCTCTGGTTTTTCGTCTTCGCCCTCCCGGTCCTGTTCGCCGTCCCCGAACTGCCCCGCACCACGCAGGCCGCACGCCTGGGCTTCCTGGCCAGCTACGGGCTGCTGCTCCGGCGCATCAAGGCCATCTACGCCACCAGCCCGCACACCATCTACTTCCTGCTCGCCAGTGCCGTTTTCCGGGACGGCCTCGCCGCCGTCTTCACCTTTGGCGGCATCATCGCTGCCGGCACCTTCGGCTTCGCCCTGTCCCAGGTCATCTTCTTCGCCATCTTCGGTAACGTGGTGGCGGCCATCGGCGCCGTGATTGGCGGTTTCCTCGACGACAAGGTGGGCCCCAAGGCCGTCATCACGGGTTCCCTCGTGGGGCTCCTGATCGCCGGGACCGCCATCCTGGTCCTCGGCAACGGAAACTATTCCTTCTTCGGCATGGATTGGGCCGGGAGCACCACCTTCTGGGTGTTCGGGCTGTTCCTCTGCCTGTTCGTGGGGCCGGCCCAGTCCTCGTCCCGCGCCTACCTGGCCCGGCTGGCGCCGCACGGGGAATCGGGAGAGCTCTTCGGCCTGTATGCCACCACCGGACGGGCGGTCAGCTTCCTGGCACCCGCCCTGTTCACCCTTTGCATCACGGTGGCCACCCCGCTGGTACCGGCAGGGCAGGCGCAGCGCTGGGGCATCCTGGGCATCATGGTGGTGCTCTTGGCCGGGCTCCTGGTCCTGCTGCCGGTGAAGTCTCCGGACCAGGCTCCCATCGCCGTGGTTCCCGCCGCCTGACGCGGCGTCCGGCACCCCGCCGGAGCCCGGCCAAGTCCCGCCAGGCAGACTAGGCTGGAACCATGAACGTGGACGAAACCAACCTGCCCGGCCTGGGCCGCCGGAGGGATTTCATGACCGCCTCGGGACGCCGCATAGGTGTGGTGGAGCTTCGGGAAGGCCAAACGGAACTTATCGTTTCCACCTGGGACGATCCCGATACCTGCCAGGCCTCGATTCCGCTCACCAGCGATGAAGCCGCCACCCTGGGCAACCTTTTGGGTGGCACCCACTTGGCCATGAAGCTCGCCGAAGAGCACAAGGACGTCCCCGGTATCGTCACCCGCCAGTTCTCCATCGCTGCGGACTCCCCGTTCCAGGGCCAGCCCATG
This sequence comes from Arthrobacter sp. SLBN-112, assembly GCF_030944625.1. Lineage (NCBI taxonomy): Bacteria > Bacillati > Actinomycetota > Actinomycetes > Micrococcales > Micrococcaceae > Arthrobacter > Arthrobacter sp. SLBN-112. The sequence goes on along the minus strand of NZ_JAUSXY010000001.1, from coordinate 1,144,962 downwards.
GGCAAGGCGTGTATCCGCACCCGGTGCGGCGTTTCCATCGTGGCCATCATGCGCGAGGGTGAGGTGCTGCCCTCGCCTGGGCCCGACGTCGTCCTCCACCCCGGTGACCTGCTGGTGGCGGTGGGCACCCAGGAGGGCCTGGACTCTGCGGCCAATATCCTGCGTAACGGCTAAGTCGAATGGATCCGCTGGCCCAGACCCTCATTGAGCTGGGGGCCGTCGTGTTCTGCCTCGGCCTGCTGGCCAGGCTTGCCGGCCGGATTGGAATGTCCCCTATCCCGTTCTACCTGCTGGGCGGGCTCGCTTTCGGGGCGGGCGGCATCGTCAAGCTCGAAGGGATGCACGAGTTCGCACACCTCTCCGGCGAGATCGGCGTCATCCTCCTGCTGCTTATGCTCGGACTGGAATATACGGCGGCCGAGCTGTTCACCGGGTTGCGCCGTTCGTGGCAGGCCGGTGTCCTGGACCTCGTCCTGAACTTCCTGCCCGGGGCCGGCCTCGCGCTGCTCCTGGGCTGGGGCGGCGTGGGGGCCATGGTCATGGGGGGCGTCACGTACATTTCCTCGTCCGGAATTGCCGCCAAAGTCATTACGGACCTGGGCCGGCTGGGAAACCGCGAAACCCCGGTGGTGCTGTCCATCCTGGTGTTCGAGGACCTGGCCATGGCCGTCTACCTGCCCATCCTCACGGCCATGCTCGCCGGCGTGAGCTTCCTGGGCGGCCTCACCACGGTGGGTATAGCCCTGGCGGTGGTGAGCCTGGTGCTGATGGTGGCGTTGCGCCACGGACACCATGTCTCCAAGGCCGTCCACAGCGAGAACTCTGAGGTCTTCCTGCTCAACGTCCTGGGTGCTGCGTTGCTGGTGGCTGGAGCCGCGTCGGCCATGCAGGTGTCCGCGGCGGTGGGCGCCTTCATGCTGGGCATCGCCATCTCCGGCGCCACGGCCCACAGCGCCACCCGCATCCTCGAACCGCTGCGCGACCTCTTCGCCGCCATCTTCTTCGTGGCGTTCGGGCTCAATACAGACCCCACATCCATCCCGCCGGTCCTGGGCTGGGCGCTGGTCCTGGCGGCAGCCACCGCGGCCACCAAGATGCTGACCGGTATCTGGGCGGCGAAACGGGCCGGAATCGCCCGTCCGGGCCGCTTCCGCGCCGGCGCCGCCCTGATCGCGCGCGGCGAATTCTCCATCGTGATCGCGGGCCTGGCGGTCGCTTCCGGAGCGGTTCCGCACCAGCTGGCGGCGCTGGCAACGGCCTATGTGCTGCTGATGGCGGTGCTGGGCCCGTTGGCTGCACGCTATGTTGAACCACTGGCCAAGGCGGCCATCCGGCGGCCCGCCGTCGCGCCCCAGGTCTAGCGTTTCCGCCAGCGCGGGTCCAGGGGTGCCGCAGCGCCCGGGCTGGAAGCGGGTGCTAGATGCGGGTGCGGTGGAAGTTCAGGTGGCTGCGGCTCGCAGTGGGACCGCGCTGGCCCTGGTACCGGTTGCCGTACTCCCCCTGGCCGTAGGGGTATTCCGCGGCGGAGCTGAGCCGGAAGAAGCAGAGCTGGCCGATCTTCATGCCGGGCCACAGCTTGATGGGCAGCGTGGCCATGTTGGACAGCTCCAGCGTGACGTGCCCGGAGAAACCGGGGTCGATAAAGCCTGCGGTGGAGTGCGTCAGGAGGCCAAGGCGGCCCAGGGATGACTTGCCCTCCAGGCGGGCTGCGATGTCATCGGGCAGGGTGACGGTTTCGTACGTTGACCCCAGGACGAACTCCCCCGGGTGGAGGATGAACGCTTCGTCCTGCTCCACTTCCACCAGCCGCGTCAGCTCGGGTTGCTCCAGCGCGGGATCGATGTGCGCGTACTTGTGGTTGTCGAACAACCTGAAGAATTTGTCGATCCTGACATCCACGGACGATGGCTGGACCATCGCGGGGTCGTAAGGTTCCAGCACGATCCGCTGGGAATCAATTTCGGCACGAATGTCGCGGTCAGAGATCAGCACGGGTCCCAAATTACCGCATCGGTTATCCACACCCGCACTTTCCCGTTGTTGCTGTGGCCTCGTGGGGCTAATGTTGCGAATGAAAGCCGCCGGAATGGTCTCCCGGGTAGGCATGACAGAGCTGGGGATGTTGTGAATAAATTGGTGGCACCGTCTTTCATTGGCGTGCTCTGTGCGTTGGCGCTGGTTTCATCGTCCGCCGCAGCTCCTCCTGCGCCGCAGTTCGGCCAGGCTGCGGGCACGGCGAGCATCACCCTCGCGGCTCCTTTAGTGCGCGACGCCGGCAGGTCCCCTGCTGCGGACGCCGGCACCGGCAACCTCACCCCGGCCGTGGACCCGGACATCCGGGCCGCTTCGCCGCTGCCCGCGCCCACCCCGGCGCCCACCGCCACGTCCGCTCCTGCAACATCATCAGCGGCTGCGGTATCTTCTCCAGCCGCTGCTCCTTCCACGGAGGCACTCCCTGCCACCACCCCGGCGGCGCCGGCGGCCGACGTGCCGTCCGTACCTCCGCTGTGGGCACCGGACCAGGAACTTGCCACCCCGGCGCCGGCCCCATTGGCCGCACCCGAATCCGCCACCGCGCTTCCGTCCACCGAGGCGCTGGTCCCGGACAGCAATGCGGCAGCGATCCTCACGGTCTTCACCAAGATCAACGAGTACCGGGTGGCCAACGGCCTGAACAAGGTGAAGTACCACCCCACCGTGGCAAGCATGTCCCAGGAATGGTCGGACAATATCGCCACCCGGGAAGTGGTGGAGCACCGGGCCTCCTTCTGGACCGACCCCCGCGCGCTGAGTCCCAACAACGGGGCCGGTGAGATCATCGCCATCCGCACCGACCGCGACGCCGCCCAGCTCGTGGAATGGTGGAAGGGCTCCCCCGGGCACAACGCCATGCTGCTGGACCCCAGGTTCAACGTCATGGGCGCCGGAATCTCCTACACCAACTCCACCTACCAGATCTGGGGAGTGGTCAACTTCTTTGGTTACACCACGCTGCCCGCCGGCACCCTCGATTCCCCGGGCGGCGCAGGAACCGGCGGGCCCTTCCCGGCACCGTCGCCGAGCCTGTGCGATCCCCCGGTACGGCACATGCCGCCCACCTTGAACCTCTCCGCCGCCGCGATCACGGGCCCGGCGGACCTCGTCTCGGTCGACTCGGCAGGGCAACTGTTGAACAGGGCATCTACCGGGCCGCGCACCTACGCTGCAGCGAAGGTGATCGGCTCAGGGTTCGCCGGCGCCAAGGAAGTCTTCGTGACGGACTGGGACCGCGACGGCACCTACGATGTCCTGGCCCAGTGGACGGCGGGTAACTTGGCCCTGTACCGGGGCATCGCGGCCGGCGGATTCCAGGCGCCCATCACACTCGGCACGGGCGGCTGGAGCACCTTGACCCTGGCGGTGGGAGGCTGGTGCGCCAACAACAGGATGCCCCAGATCCTGGCCCTCGACGGCTCCGGGAACCTCTACCTCTACGCCAACAAGGGCACCGGCGATATCGCCGACCGCGTCACCATTGCCACCGGTATTTCCGCCTCCCGGCTGGCCATGGTGGACTACGACGCCGACGGCTTCCAGGACGTCCTTGCCCTGAAGGCCGACGGCAGCGTCACGCTGTACCGCGGGTTGGGAACCACCACACTTCGCGCTGAGGCACGGCCTACCGTGGCCACGGGCTGGACGGATGTCACCGGGATCCGCGCGCTGCGCAATGTCACGGGGCTGAACTCCACGGGGGTGGCGCTGCGCCGGGCAAACGACACCGTGCAGTACTGGGACCTGACCTCCGGAAGCCTCGCGTCGCCGTCGAACGTTGCCGGGCCCTGGACCGGGCAGCGGCTGGCGCAGTAGGCCCGGTCAGCAGGCCCCGGGATGTTTGGGCCGGCGGGCCCAGCCGGTTTTCAGACGGCGGGCTGGAGTTCCAGGACGTCCTTCAGCCGCTCGAGCTGTGCGACGTCGGAGCTGACGCGCCGCTGCAGCATCCCGTCCAGGATCCCCAGCCGGTTGAGGATGCTGAACCGGCCCTCGCGTTTGGCTTCAATGGCGAACCGGACGCGGGTCCCGGAGCCTTCGGTGCTGAGGTAGTACCCGCCCCAGCGGGTGGCGGGCCCGGAAACGATGTGGAACTCGATCTCAGCCCCGGGCCGGACGTTGGTGATTTCCAGCTCCGCGGGAATGCTCAGCCCTGAACGGCCCGCCACCATTTTGCGGTACACCGCGCCCCTGCTGTCGGCCGGGCCTTGCACGAGTTTGACGCTGCGGACGTCGTGCCGCCAGGCGGGCAGGTTGGTTGCATCAAGGAGGTACTGGTACACGGCCATGGCGTCGCGCCCAATGAGGACCTCGTATTCTGCGATTGCCATGAAGATATTCCTGTGGTTGACGTCGGCTGCCGCAGTAACTGCCTCCCCCAATGTGGCCGCTACCCGGATCAGGTTAGCCAGCGCCCGTCCGCCGGACCTAGCCGGCAGGGCCGGCGTTATTGAAGAGTTACTGGATGACGCAGGTGGTTTGCGGGACACGCAACGCCCGCTTGCATGGTTGGCGGGGAGCCCGCCGATCTGCGCTAAGCTAAGTTCTGCCCCGCGCGAGTGGCGGCACTGCGGCTGTAGCTCAATGGTAGAGCGCTAGCTTCCCAAGCTTGATACGCGGGTTCGATTCCCGTCAGCCGCTCTGGTACCTCCTTCCCCGCATGTTGCAATCTCCCCGCCGCCCATTAGGTACAGGGGTGTAGGGTCGATAGCCAGGAACCTTTTCGGTTCCGCTACAGGAGCAATCATGGCTGACAAGTCCCCGCGTCAAAGTGCATCAAAAAAGTCCGGCAAGTCCATCAAGGAAAAGCGCGCAGACAAGAAGGCCGCCGCAGCGCCGGCCAGCTCCCTGGACATCACGTCCACCAAGGCCGCAAAGAAGAAGTGAGGGGCCAAGAACCCCAGCTGAGCCTGGGCGTCCTGGCCTCCACGCGTAAACCGGACGAGCGCCGCGTACCCATCCATCCCCTGCACTTCGAACGGATCGCCCCCGCACTGCGGCGGAGCATCATCCTGGAGCAGGGCTACGGCGAGCGCTTCGGCGTCCCGGACAGCCATCTCTCCACTTTGGTGGGACGAATGGCGCCCCGGGCAGAGCTGCTGGCCTCGGCCGACGTCGTACTCCTGCCCAAACCGCAGCCGGAAGACCTGGCGGACATGCGTGACGGGCAGATCCTCTGGGGGTGGCCACACTGCGTCCAGGACCGCGCCATCACCCAGCTGGCGATTGACAAGAAACTGACCCTCATCGCGTTTGAGGCGATGAACCATTGGGCCAGCGACGGCGGGTTCGGCCTGCACGTGTTCCACAAGAACAACGAGCTGGCCGGCTACGGCTCGGTCCTGCATGCGCTTGCGCTGACCGGTTCCACCGGGGATTACGGGCGGCGCCTGAGCGCCGTCGTGATCGGATTCGGCGCCACGGCCCGCGGGGCTGTGACGGCGCTGAACGCCCACGGCATCCACGACGTCCAGGTGCTGACCAACCGCAACGTGGCAGCGGTGGGCGCCCCCATCCATTCGGTGAACATCGTGCAGTTCGACCACGACGACGAGGCCCCCTTCCTGAGCCAGGTCATCACCGAACGGGGCAGGGTTCCGCTGGCACCGTTCCTCGCCGAAAGCGACATCGTGGTCAACTGCACGCTGCAGGACCCGAACAACCCGCTCACGTACCTGCGGACGGAGGACCTGGCGGCCTTCAGCCCGGGGAGCCTCATCGTTGACGTTTCCTGCGATGAGGGCATGGGTTTCAGCTGGGCCCGTTCCACCACGTTTGCCGCACCTATGATCACCGTCGGCGACCACATCAACTACTACGCGGTGGACCACAGCCCCTCCTACCTCTGGAACTCCTCCAGTTGGGAGCTCAGCCAGGCGCTTCAGCCGTTCCTCGCCACCGTGATGGGAGGCCCGGGCGCGTGGGAAGGCAACGAGACCATAGCGCGGGCCATTGAGATCCGTGACGGCGTCATCCGGAATGACGCCGTGCTGCAGTTCCAGGAGCGCGGCCCGGAGTATCCGCACAAGGCGTTGCACCTGGCCGCCGTCTAGGCACCGCGCCGGGGAGCAGTGCCCGGCACTGCTCCCCGCGCACCTCCTTAGGTGCCGGCGTGGCGGCTGACGATCCTCAGTGGGCGCCGGCACTTCAGGTCCATCCGGAGTTGCAGGCCGCCCTTGCGGGCCAGCACTGCGCCCACCGTCAGGGCCGCCAGCGCCGGAACGCCACCGGACACCAGCAGCGCTGCGTGCGGGTCCGCGTGTTCGGCGATCCAGCCCAGCATGGGCCCTCCCAGCGCCTGGCCGCCGATCAACACCATGATGTACAGGCTCATCACCCGGCCGCGGATCGCCATGTTGGAGCTGACCTGCACCAGCTGGTTGGACCCGGTGAGGAACATCAGGCACCAGAATCCGGACAGCACCATCACGGCCCCGAACCACACCATGGACGGTGCGAGGGTTGCAAGGCAGAGCATCACGCCGTACATCCCCGCGCAGAACACCACGGACCGCAGGCGGAGCTGCCGACGCCGGGTGGACGCCACGGCGCCGGACAGGGCACCGAGTGCCACCAGGGCGTTGAGGAGTCCATAGCCGCCGGCTCCCACCTGATAGACGTGGTCCGCGAAGGCGGCGAGCAGCACAGGCAGGCTCATGGCGAACACTGAGATGAACCCGGCCATGAGCCATGGCCAGTAGATGGTGGGCTTGCTCAGGGCGTAGCGCAGCCCCTCGCGGAGCATGCCCTTGCTTTTGGGTGCCGGGGCGCTGACGTACAGCTGGTCCTTGCGCAGGACCAGGAGCATGGTCACCGTTGAGCAGCACGCCAGGGCATTGGCGGCGAACGCCCAGCCCGCCCCCACTGCCGTCAGGAGCAGGCCCGCGATGGCCGGGCCAATCAAGCCGCCCAGCTGGAACGTGGTGGAGTTGACGCTGATGGCGTTCCGCAAATACGTGGGCCCCACCAGTTCGTTGACGAACACCTGGCGTGCCGGCTGGTCAAGGACGGTCACCAGCCCCAGGACGAAGGCGATGACGTAAACATGCCACACCATGATCACGCCCGTGAGGGCAAGGACGGCCAGGGCCGCCGCCAGGATCGCTGCCATGCTCTGGCACAGGATGAGGATCTTCCGCTTGGCGAACCGGTCGGCGATCATGCCGCCCCACGGCCCAAGCAGGAGGGAAGGCGTGAACTGCAGTGCCACCGTGAACCCCACGGCGGTCACCGATCCGGAGAGCTGAAGCACCAGCCAGTCCTGGGCGATGCGCTGCATCCAGATGGCAATGACTGCGATGAAGTGGCCGACGGCGAAGATCCGGAAGTTGGGCACCCGTAGCGAGATGAAGGTATGCCGCCAAGGGAGCCTGTCAGCGACGACGGCGAGCGGCTGGGTCTGGTTGTCCGGCGGCGATGAGCCCGCCGCGTCGATGACTGGCTGGGTGACGGAGGCCGACGAAGGCGGTGGGGGTGCCACAGGTGTGTCCTCAAAATTGCGGGCGGTCTGGGATGTCCTTAACGCTAGGCTGGCGGAGGCAATTATGGAGCGGTATGGTCCCTATAACTCGTATTGCAGAACGCAATAGATGCCGAGACTGAACGCCGCGGGAGTACCGAAATGTTTGAACCAGCCCAGCTGCGCTCCTTCCTGGCGGTGGCAGATACCCTGAGCTTTACCAAGGCCGCCGAGCGGCTGGGCCTGGCCCAGCCCACCATCAGCCAGCACATCCGCAAGCTTGAAACGGCCGCCAAACGCAGCCTGATCGCCCGGGATACCCGGGACGTGCGGCTCACCGACAACGGCGACGCCATGGCCGGATTCGCCCGGAATATCCTGGCGGCCCATGATGCCGCCGCGCGCTACTTTTCGGGCTCCGCAATGCGGGGGCGCCTTCGGTTTGGCACTGCGGACGATCTCGCCATCACCGGGCTTCCCCGCATCCTGCGCGAATTCCGGCAAATCTACCCGCAGATCAACCTGGAGCTCACGGTGGGGCAAAGCGACCAGCTCTACCGCAAACTCAATGCCGGCCAGCTGGACCTGGTCTTCGTGAAGTGGGTGGCCGGGGCGAAGGACGGCACGGTGGTCCAGCATGATTCGTTCTCCTGGGTGGGCCTTGAACAAACCGCACTGGAACCCGGGACACCCGTCCCGTTGATCGCCTACCCCTCCCCCAGCCTGAGCCGGAAACTGGCCATCGATGCACTGGAAGCCCATGGCCGGACCTGGCGGATTACCTGCACCACCCGCCAGATCAGCGGAGTCCTCGCGGCCGTCCGGGCGGGCATCGGCGTTGCCGTGATGCCGACGTCGCTGGTCCCCGAGGACCTGAAGATCATTACCCGGCGCTTCGATCTTCCGGCGGTGGGGGATGTGGACTTCACCCTGATCCGCAATCCGTTGGCGAACTCCGAGGTGATCGACGCCCTCACCCAATCGATCGTCGGCAGGACCATTAACCGGCAAACTTAACCCCGCGGCGCCCCAAATTCCAGCATTTGGCCTGATTAGGGGGTCCGTGTCCATTGATAGGGGAGATTCCATCCCCTATGCTCTATTACCAAGGTCCAGCAGCAGGCCGCGTTCACCCACCACAAACGCGCTTCCGCATGCCGGCCCGCGTTTGGGACAGGCAGCCAATGACGACAGCCAGGAACACCCACCTCAACTCCGCGCACGCTCGCCCGTACGCCGAAACACGGCCGTCCACCCGCCAGAACACCCTCGGCAGCGGACGGGCCTCCGTTGACACCGGATACGTCGGGAAGCCCACGTGCGACAAGTGCCGGACCGACGAATTTGTCTACCTTGAGTCCTACATCCCCCCAACGTACCGGCGCGATGGCAGCGTGGCCGCACTTGGCGAAGTGGCCTACACCTGCACCCACTGCGAGGAATTCTCGGCCCACAACGTCCCCGTCACCTGGACACCGCCCGGGCTGGTACCTGGGGTAAAAACAGGCCAGGTCTCATGCCGCGCAGACGGCGCGGACATTAACAACAAGAAGGCCGGTGGTTGGGCCTGTCGAACGGTGGTTGAGCTTGTCGAAACCCAGGTTTCGACAAGCTCAACCACCGTTTTCTTGCGTGTGGTGCCGGGCCTAGATCAGGGCATCGGAGAGGTGGTTAGGGGTTCCGAACCGGTGCGCAGTGATGCTTACGGCCTGCTCGTGCAGGAACGGCAGCAACTCCACGCGCCCGGCTTCCGTGACCGGGTGCGCGTACACCGCAAGATCGGGCCGTCCGCCTGTCGCATCGGCCAGCGCGGAGGCGTCACCGCCGATCAGGCGGATACGGCCACCGGACAGCTTGCCCGCGGAGGCGAGGCGTCCCGCCGAAGCCAGCCAGCCGGCGTCGGACTCCACCGTCACCTCGATGTCCTGTGCGGTGAGCACGGCGCGCAGTTGGGCGGGAAGTTCGACGCCGGTGGAGACGGTGAGCGCCGAGCCTGCCAGTACACCGGCCGCCACGGTCCGCACGAGGTGTGCCAGCGGCGCACCTTCGGAGAGGCGGATGGTGACGGGGAGGTTCCGGTAGCGGAAGATGTTGCGTTCCGCGCTCAAGCCTGAGACGTCCTTGGCGGTGCCAAACTCCTCAGCCCAGGCTGCGGCGTCGGATGCCAGGGCCCGGTGGAGGGACTCCAACCCGGCGGCCTCAATGGCGGGGCCGGCCGCGTCGAGGATCCGGCGGACACCCGCGTGGGTCACGGCGGCGGTGGCGGTGCTGGTGGCAGGTGCCCAGTCGCCCAGGCCGGCAAGGTAGTTGGGGCCACCGGCCTTGGTCCCGGCGCCCACGGCGGATTTCTTCCAGCCGCCGAACGGCTGGCGCTGCACGATGGCACCGGTGATGCCGCGGTTGACGTAGAGGTTGCCGGCCTGGATGGTGTCCAGCCAGATGCCCAGTTCCTCGGAGTTGAGCGAGTGCAGGCCTGCTGTGAGGCCGTACTCGATCTGGTTCTGGATGGCGATGGCTTCTTCCAGGGTTTCGGCGGTCATCACACCCAGGACGGGGCCGAAGAATTCGGTGAGGTGGAAGTAGGAACCGCGCTTGACGCCGTAGCGCACGCCCGGGCTCCAAAGCCGGCCCGTGTCGTCGAGCTTCTTCGGTTCCACGGCCCAGTCTTCGCCCTCACCCAGGGTAGTGAGCGCGTTGAGGAGCTTGCCGTTCGCGGGTTCGATGATGGGGCCCATCTGGCTGGTGGGGTCCTGCGGGTAGCCCACCTTGAGCGAGGTGACGGCGTCAATCAGCTGGTTGTGGAACCGCTTGGACTTTGCCACGGAGCCCACCAGGATCACCAGTGAGGCCGCGGAGCATTTCTGGCCGGCGTGGCCGAACGCGGAGTAGGCCACGTCCTTGGCTGCCAGGTCCAGGTCTGCACTGGGAGTGACGATGATGGCGTTCTTGCCGCTGGTTTCGGCCAGCAGCGGCAGGTCCTTGCGGAAGGACCGGAACAGTTCGGCGGTTTCGTAGCCGCCGGTGAGGATCACGCGGTCCACGGCCGGGTGGCTGATCAGCTGCCGGCCGAGCTCCCGCTCCCCCAGCTGCACCATGGTCAGGACGTCCTTCGGGACACCGGCTTCCCACAGCGCTTCCACCATGACGGCACCGCTGCGGGCGGCCTGCTTGGCAGGTTTGATGACGACGGCGGAGCCGGCGGCGAGTGCCGCCAGCGTGGACCCTGCCGGGATGGCGACCGGGAAGTTCCACGGCGGGGTCACCACGGTGAGCTTGGCTGGGACGAACGTGGCGCCGTCGACCGCGTCCAGCTTGCGTGCGGACTCGGCGTAGTAGTGCGCGAAGTCCACTGCCTCGCTGACCTCGGGATCACCCTGGTCGATGGTCTTGCCGGTTTCGCTGGCCATGACCTCCAGGAGGTCGGCGCGGCGGGCCTCGAGGATGTCGCCGGCACGGTGCAGGATCTCCGCCCGCTCGTCGCCGGACAGGGCGCCCCAGGCCTTGCCCTTCTCGATGGCGGTTTCGATGGCTGAGGTGAGCGCGGCTTCGTCGTTGATGAAAGCGGCCTCGACGGCGGCGTTGCCCAGGGTGGAGGACGGGACGCGCTCCAGGATGGCACGGCCCCAGGTGCGGTTGGCGGGCAGCGCGGGGTCGGTATCGGGGGTGTTTCCGAAGCCGGTGCGAGGCAAGGCCTCCGGAGCCAGATTCCGGTCCTGCCGGCGGTTGGGCAGCGGAACGGTGTTGTCCAGGGCTTCCAGCGAGGCGAGGAAGCGCTGCTTTTCGCGCTCGAACAGGCCCTCGTTTTCGCTGAGCTCGAACACTGCCGACATGAAGTTTTCCTGGCTGGCCCCCTCTTCCAGGCGGCGGATCAGGTAGGCGATGGCGACGTCGAACTCGGCCGGGTGGACCACCGGGGTGTAGAGCAGCAGGGAGCCGACGTCCTTCTTGACGGCTTCCGCCTGGCCCTGCGCCATGCCCAGCAGCATCTCGAATTCGATGCCGGATTCCACACCGCGTTGCTTGGCCAGCAGCCAGGCGAAGGCGATGTCGAACAGGTTGTGGCCGGCCACGCCGATCCGGATGTTCTTGATCCGGTCCGGGTGCAGCGCATAGTTGATGACCCGCTTGTAGCTGGTGTCCGAATCCTGTTTGGAACCCCAGGTGGCCAGCGGCCAATCGTGCAGGGAAGATTCCACCTGCTCCATGGGGAGGTTGGCGCCCTTGACCACGCGGACCTTGATGCCGGCTCCGCCGTTGGCGCGGCGCCCGGCGGCCCAGTCCTGCAGCCGGATCATGGCGGACAGTGCGTCCGGGAGGTAGGCCTGGAGCACGATGCCGGCTTCGAGGTCCTTGAACTCCGGCTTGTCAAGGATCCTGGTGAAGACCGCGATGGTCATGTCCAGGTCCTTGTATTCCTCCATGTCCAGGTTGATGAACTTGGCCTTTTTACCGGGGCCGGCGAAGGAGGCAGCGCGCTGGAACAGCGGAGTGAGCTTGTCCACCACGTGCTCCACGGCTTCGTCGAAGGCCCAGGCGGAATGCGGGGCCACAGTGGAGGAGACCTTGATGGAGACGTAGTCGACGTCGGGGCGGGCCAGCAGGGTGTGCGTGCCTTCGAGCCGGCGGGAGGCCTCGTGCTCGCCGAGGACTGCCTCGCCGAGCAGGTTGACGTTGAGCTTGACGCCGTCCTTCTTGATCTTGGCGATGGCGGGGCCAAGCTTGGCGTCGGTGGCGTCAACGATCAGGTGGCCCACCATTTCGCGCAGGACCCTGCGGGCCACGGGGATGACCACCTGGGGCAGGACGGGGGCCATGGTGCCGCCGAGCGCCACGGCGCTGCGCATGTACCAGGGCAGGAAGGCCGGAACCTTGGGGGCCAGCGCGGCCAGGTTGTGGGCGGCGACGTTCACGTCCTCGGGACGGACCACGCCGTCCACGAATCCGACCGTGAACTCCAGGCCGTTGGGGTCCTTGAGCACGCCTGCCAACTGCTGGGCGGAGGCGTCGACGGGGACCTTCGACGCCTCCGTGAGCCAGCGGCGGACCAAGGTGACCGCTTCGTCGGCGAGTGCCTTCGCCTGGGGGACGTCGACGTCGACCGTCTGCGGCGTGGCAGCGACTGCGACTGCCGGTTCCATTGCAACGTGGGTCATGGTTTTCCCGATCTTTCCTGGGGTATGGAGGAGGTCTTTCCACCAGTATGAGCTTCGAGTCACATAAGATAAAGCGATCTTTTCCAACCAATACAGGTTAGAAAAGCCAATGCTTCCAAGGCCCTCAAAACCCCCGCTCACCTTTGACACCTACCCCCCAACCCCCGCTCACCTTTGACACCTATACCCCCAACCCCCGCTCAGATCCTGCGGCTAAATTCCAAACGCCCGCTCACGTTCGGCGGTTGAACGAGGAACCCTCCTGCACGTGATGCGCAGGAGGGTTACCTGTTCTAACCGAATGTGAGCGGGCGTTCCGGGAGAAACCGCCAGACGTGAGCGGGCGTCGGGGAGGAGGTTACGCCAGGGGGCGGTGCATGTCTGCGAGCTCCTGGTGGCGCGGGCTGTTGGGGTTCATCAGCGAGTGCTTGCGTCCGTAGCCGAAATAGATCACCAGGCCGATGATGAGCCACACCACGAACCGCAGCCAGGTTTCCCAGTGCAGCTGCAGCATCAGGAAGGCCGAGGCCAGGACGCCGAACGCCGGGATCACGGGCATCAGGGGCAGGCGGAACGTGCGGGGCGCGTCCGGCCGCTTGTAACGGAAGATGATCACTGACAGGCAGACGACGACGAACGCGGCCAGGATGCCGATATTGGTCAGGTCCGCAACCGCCTTGATGGGGAAGACGCCGGCCAGGAAGGCGGACGCGACGCCGCCGATCCAGGTGACCCGCTGCGGGGTGCCGCGGTGGTCCGTCTTGGCGAACCAGCCGGGGAGCAGTCCGTCGCGGCTCATGGAGAACCAGACCCGTGTGACGCCGAGCAGGAAGGTCAGCATCACGGTGAGGATGGACAGCACGGCGAACACCGAGATGATGGTGGCAATCACCGGCAGCCCCACGGACGTGAAGGCCGAGGCGAAGCCCGCCTTGGGGTCGATGTCCTTGTAGTTCTGCATGCCGGTGAGGACGAGCGTGGCAGCAACGTAGAGCAGCATGGCAATGATGAGCGAGAGCACGATGGCCTTGGGCATGTGCTTCTTGCCGTCCTTGGCTTCCTCGGCCGCGGTGCTCATGGCGTCGTAGCCGAACACGGCGAAGAAGACGGTGGCGGAGCCGGCAACCACGGGCCCGAAGCCGCTGGGCATGAACGGGTTGTAGTTGTTGGTGTCGATGTAGAACACGCCAAGCCCGATGATGAAGAGGATCAGGACCACCTTGATGGCCACTGCCGCCAGTTCGAACCGGCCGAACGCCTTGGTGCCGCGGGACAGGATCCAGGTGACCAGGAGGCAGACCAGGATGGCGGGGACGTTGATGATGCCGCCCTTGCCTTCGTCAAAGGTCGAGGTCATCCAGGCCGGCAGGTGGATGCCAATGCCGGCCAGGAAGGCGTCCAGGTAGCCGGAGATGCCGATGGCCACAACAGCGACGATCGCAATGTATTCCAGCAGCAGGTCCCAGCCGATGAACCAGCCGATAACCTCCCCGAGCGCCACATATCCGTAGGTGTAGGCCGAACCGGCGCGCGGGATCATGCCCGCGAATTCCGCGTAGGAGAGGGCCGCCGCCGCGGAGGCGAGGCCTGCGATCAGGAAGGAGATCAGTACCGCGGGCCCCACCCCGGGAGTTCCATCGCTGCCGGCCGCCACCAGTCCCGCGAGCGAGAAGATGCCGACGCCGATAATGCCGCCAACACCGATGGCGGTGAGCTGCCACAGCCCGAGGGACTTGAAGAGGCCGCTGTGCTTACTTTCTTCTTCGATGTCGTCGATGGGCTTGCGCCGCATGATCGACTGGGTCATGTCTCTGCTCATCAGGAACTCCTGCTTTTGGGGTGCGACCCCGCCGCGGCACGCCAAGTGAATGGGCTGTGACGGGGGTAACTCGGTTCCAACAGTATGCGTGGGCGGTTGCGTTAGATAAAGTGAATCCTTCTAACCAATATTGATTAGTTTCAGTCAGGAATCCGCTATGCTCGACGTCCGCCGGCTCCGGCTCCTGCGAGAGTTAAGCATTCGAGGGACGCTCGCCGAGGTGGCTGAGGCTCTGCAGTACAGCCCGTCGTCGGTGTCGCAGCAGCTTGCACTCCTGGAGAAGGAGGTAGGCGTGGAGCTGCTCCGGAAAACCGGCCGCCGCGTGCAGCTCACACCCCAGGCCGAAGTACTGGTTGCGCATACCGCGCAGCTGCTCGAAACCATGGAGCAGGCCGAGGCGGACCTGGCCGCGTCCCTGACCACCGTAACCGGGACGGTGCGGATCGCGGTGTTCCAATCGGCCGCGCTGGCGCTGATGCCGGACACGTTGACGCGGATGGCCGCCGCCTACCCCGAGGTGCGGATCGAAATGATCCAGCGGGAGCCGGAGACGGCGCTGCACGAGACCTGGGCGCGGGACTTCGACCTGGTGGTCGCGGAGCAGTATCCGGGGCACGCGGCCCCGCGCTACCCCGAACTGGACCGGGTGAAGCTGACCACCGACGCCATCCGGCTCGCCGTTCCCCCGGCGTCCGACGGCGGCCCGGCCATCCGTTCGCTGGCGGACACGGCGGACCTGGCCTGGGTCATGGAACCGCGGGGTGCCGCGTCCCGCCACTGGGCGGAGCAGGCGTGCCGCAGCGCCGGGTTCGAGCCCGATGTCCGTTTTGAAACCGCCGACCTGCAGGCACAGGCCCGCCTGATCGAGTCCGGCAACGCGGTGGCGCTGATGCCGGACCTGGTGTGGACCGGCCGCGGCACCACGGCGGAACTCCTTGAGCTTCCGGGCAAGCCGCACCGCACCATCTTCACCTCGGTCCGCCGCTCCAGCGTCCAGCGCCCGGCGATCCTCGCGGCCCGCGAGACGCTCGCCGCAGCCGCCGCGGCGGTGGCGGGGAACGACGCCGGGTGACCGGCCGCCGTCGTACGTGACTGGTGTGTTTCCTGCGTCACTGCGGGGTGAGGGAGCACGGGTCTAGACTGGGTCCGTTATGAATCGAACAATGTTCAAGTCCAAAATCCACCGGGCCACCGTCACCCACGCCGACCTGCACTACGTCGGCTCGGTCACCGTTGACCTTGACCTGCTTGAGGCTGCGGACATCCTTCCTGGCGAGCTGGTGTCCATCGTGGACGTCACCAACGGGGCGCGGCTGGAGACGTACACCATCGCAGGTGAGCGCGGCTCCGGCGTGATCGGCATCAATGGTGCAGCGGCGCACCTTATGCACGAGAACGACATTGTCATCCTGATTACCTACGCGCAGATGACCACCGAGGAAGCCAAGGCGTACGAGCCCCGGGTGGTCCATGTGGACCAGGACAACCGGATCATCCAGCTGGGCAACGACCCCGCCGAGGGCCTCACCGCCGGCATGATGCGTCCGCCGTTCGCGCTGAACAACGCCACCCTCTGAACCTGGAGCGTGAAGTCCGTTAGACGCTCCCGCCGCGGCCGCGGAGGGATCCCGTGCTAGGGGTCCTGGCGGGATTCTTCGTGGTCTGGTGCATCATCCTGGTGGGATGGTTCGTCGGCCGGCGGAACATCCTCGGCGAGAACGCCCGGCCGGTGCTGAGCGGCCTGACCTTCTTCGTGGCCAGCCCGGCGCTGCTCTTCGAAACCCTGGGCAAGGCGCGCCTCCAGGAAGTCTTTGCCCAGCCGCTGCTGGTGACGGCGGTGGCCGCGATCACAACGGCATCAATCTTTTTCCTGCTCACACGGTTCTGGCTCAAGCGGCCGCTCCCGGAATCACTGATGTCCGCCATGTCCGCTTCACTGGCGAACTCGGCCAACCTAGGTATTCCCATCGCGGTATATGTCCTGGGCGACGCCAGCTACGTGGCACCGCTGCTGATCTTCCAGCTGGCGTTCTTCACGCCGATGTTCCTGATGGTCCTGGATTCAAGCACCAGTGCCCACCGCACCACTCCCCTGCGCTTTGTGCTGATGATCCTGCGGAACCCGATGATCGTCGGCTCCGCCCTGGGCCTGGTGGTGGCCGGCACCGGATTCCAGGTCCCGCCGCTGGTGATGGAACCCATCCACCTGATCGGCGGCGCCGCGATTCCCGCCATGCTGATCGCGTTC
Organism: Arthrobacter sp. SLBN-112; assembly: GCF_030944625.1. Lineage (NCBI taxonomy): Bacteria > Bacillati > Actinomycetota > Actinomycetes > Micrococcales > Micrococcaceae > Arthrobacter > Arthrobacter sp. SLBN-112. The sequence continues at coordinate 1,128,253 of NZ_JAUSXY010000001.1, read as the reverse complement.
GGGATGAGCCTGCACGGCACCCGCCCCCTGCAGGCTTCCGCCGGGCGCCGCGTGGACACACTGCTGGCGAGCGGTTTCAAGCTCGCCGTCCAGCCGGCACTTGCGTACATTGTGGCCCGCTTCGCGCTCGGGATGGACGGCCACGCGCTGTTCGCGGTGGTGGTCACCTCGGCGCTGCCCACAGCCCAGAACGTGTTCGTCGCCGCCAGCCGCTACCAGACCGGGCTCACCGTGGCCAAGGACACCGTGCTGATCACCACCGTGGTGGCGGTGCCGGCCATGATCGGCGTCGCGCTCCTGTTGGCGTAGCTTTTTGACCGCATGACCCCAGTCTGGAGGGCTGATGAATACCATTCTTGACACCGTGGTGATCGGCGGCGGCGCCATGGGCTCGGCCGCCGCCTGGGCACTCTCCCGCCGCGGCCGCGAGGTGACGCTGGTGGAGCAGTTCGGTCCCGGACACAAGATCGGCGCGTCGCACGGCGCCACCCGGAACCTGAACCCGGGCTACCACCAGCCGGACTATGTGGCCATGTTGGCTGAGGGATTGTCGCTGTGGGAAGAGCTGGAGCAGGACAGCGGCGTGCAGCTGTTGGCGCGCACTGGCATCGTCAACCACGGGCCCGGTTTCGACCCGCAGCAGGTTGCCTCCGCGCTCACCTCGGCCGGGATCCGCGCCGAATTCCTGGCGCCGGAGGAAGCCGGTGAGCGGTGGCGCGGCATCCGTTTCGACCGGCAGGTCCTGCATATGCCCGACGGCGGCCAGCTCAATCCGGAAGCAGCGCTTCCTGCGTTCCAGCGGCTGGCGGCGGCCCGGGGCGCTGAGATCAGGCACCACACCAAGGTGGTGGACTTCGAGGTGTTCGACGACGGCGTGCGGCTGACGCTCGAAGACGCTGCGGGCACCGAGGTGGTCACCGCAGCCCAGGCCGTGGTGACTGCCGGCGGCTGGACGGAGAAGCTGCTGGCCACCTCTGCCGGGAAGGATTCGTCTGGTGTGCGGATCCCGGAGCTGCGGGTCACGCAGGAGCAGCCGGCGCATTTCCGGGTGGCGGACGCCGGGGCAGTGTGGCCGGGGTTCAATCACTACCCGGGCCCGGACTACCGGGACTGGTACTCCCCCGTGTACGGCATGCAGACTCCCGGCGAAGGCATCAAGGCCGGCTGGCACGGTGTTGGCCCTGTGGTGGATCCGGACCACCGGGATTTCCTGCCGGAGCCGGCCCAGCTCGCCGCCCTGCAGGAGTACGCCCGGCAGTGGCTCCCGGGCGTCGACGCCGAGCAGTTCGAGGCCATCAGCTGCACCTACACCACCACCCCGGACGAGGACTTCATCCTGGACCGGGTGGGGCCGGTGGTGATCGGCGCAGGGTTCTCCGGCCACGGCTTCAAGTTCACGCCGGTCATCGGCCGGATCCTGGCGGACCTTGCCACCGGGACGCGGGACGCGCCGACCATCTTCCGGGCATCCCGGTAGCTGGAGCTGCCCGCTGGCCGAGGCGTCCCGCTAGCTGGAGCTGCCCTCCGCGCTGGTGGGGACCGGCTGCTCCTCTGCCTTCCCGGCGTCCTCAGCCTTCACCGCGGGCATGGCCAGCACGGCTGCCACGGTGAGCAGCCCGGCCACCAGCGCGGCCAGGAATACGGCCCCGGATGCGCTGATCACCGTGGCGGGATCGGTGTTGCCGCCGCTGCTGCCGCCGTAGATGGAGTTGGCCACAGCACCGAAGACGGCCACGCCCAGGGCGCTGCCGATGGAACGGGCGAACATGTTGGTGCTGGTCACCACGCCGCGTTCGTGCCACGGCACGCTGGACTGGGCGGAGATGAGCGTGGGCGTGGCCAGCAGGCCCAGGCCGAGCCCGACGACGAAGCAGCTGATGGCGATCAGCGCCACGTTGGGCGAAGACGCCGTCAGCGCCAGGATCAGCAGCCCCGCCACGGAAATGGCGATGCCGATCAGGGCGGTGGATTTGAAGCCGATCCGCAGGTAGAACTTGCCGGCCTGCGAGGCGCTGAGGGGCCAGCCGAGGGTCAGGGCGGCGAGCGCCAGGCCGGCCACCAGCGGCGAGGAAGACAGGGCACCCTCCAGGTAGGTGGGCACGTAGGAGGTCAGGCCGATCATGACCGCCCCGACCCCGAAGGACACCAGGGTGGTGGTGGCCAGCAGGCGGCGGGACACCACCCATGCCGGCAGGATGGGTTCCGCCGCGCGCCGCTCCACCAGGAGGAACGCGACCAGCAGGACGGCGCCCACCGTGAACACGGCAATGCTGATGGGAGAGTTCCACGCCCAGGCCTGGCCGCCTTGCAGGGCGCCGAGGATCAGCAGGCCCAGGGATCCTGCCAGCAGTACGGCGCCGGCATAATCCACTTTGTGCTTGGCGCGTTCCACGTCCTCATGAAGGGTGCGGACCAGCATCCAGCCGGCCAGCAGGCAGAGCGGCACGTTCACCAGGAAGATGCCGCGCCAGATGCCCAGCGCGGAGAAGATGCCGCCCAGGCTGGGGCCCACCACCGAGGAGACGGCCCACACGCTGGCCAGGTAGCCCTGGACCTTGGCACGTTCCTGAAGCGTGTAGATGTCGCCGGCGATGGTGACGGCAACCGGCAGCACCGCACCGGCGCCGAGTCCCTGCAGGGCCCGGAAGGCGATCAGGGAGGGCATGCTCCACGCCAGGCCGCAGAGGACCGAGCCAAGCAGGAACAGGCCAATACCCGTGAGGATGATGGGCTTGCGGCCTGTCATGTCGGACAGTTTGCCGTAGATGGGCACCGAAACCGCCTGCGCCAGCAGGTAGGCGGAGAAGAGCCAGGGAAAGGAGGAGAAGCCGCCCACGTCGCGGACGATCGAGGGCACGGCGGTGGCGACGATGGTGGAATCGATGGCCACCAGTCCGGTGGACAGCATCAAAGCGATGAGAATCGGGCCCCGTTCGGAACGGAACCCCACTCCCTGGGCGCGGGCGGTCATCATCAGTCTCGTTTCAGTCTTTTTGGGTCCCTGTTACCTCCACTCTAGGTACCCGCAACCGACGCCGACTACCGTCTGCCCTGGTGTGCGTCCAGGAGCCGGGCGCAACGGATGAAGCCCAGGTGCGAGTAAGCCTGCGGGTGGTTGCCCAAGTGGGTCTCGGTGCCGGGATCGTATTCCTCCGGGAGCAGTCCGGTGGGGCCGAAGAGGTTCACTAACTGGTCGAACAGGTCCCAGGCCTCATCGATGCGGCCCACGGCAACGTAGGCTTCGATCAGCCACGTGGTGCAGATGTGGAACCCGCCCTCCAGGCCCGGCAGGCCGTCGTCGTACCGGTAGCGGAACACGGTGGGGCCCACCCGCAGTTCCCTTTCCACGGCGGTGACGGTGTCCAGGAAGCGCTGGTCCGTGACCTCCAGCAGGCCCGAGAGGCCGATGTGCAGGACGGCGGCGTCGAGGTCTGGGCTGTCGTAGGCCACCGTGTAGGACTGGGCCGATTCGTCCCAGCCTTCGCGCAGCACCTCATCGCGGATGGTTGCCGCCGTCGGCGCCCAGGCCTGGTCCGGCTGGCGTCCGTGGCGGGCCGCCGTCCGCAGCGCCCGGTCGAGGGTGACCCAGCACATCACCTTCGAATAGACGTGGTGGCGGGCCGCACGCCGGGCCTCCCAGATCCCGTGGTCCGGTTCATGCCAGCGGGCCAGTACGGCCGATGCCATCTGCACCATCAGTTCCCAGTGGGCGTCGTCGAGCGAGCCCTCCCGTTCACTGAGCGCATGGATCAGTTCGGCGACGGGCCCAAAGACGTCCAGCTGGACCTGGTGGTCCGCGGCGTTTCCGATCCGTACCGGGCGGGAACCGGCGTACCCCGGGAGGCTGTCGACGACGGCCTCCGTGGAGAGCGGCGCGCCGGTCACCGAGTACAGGGGGTGCAGCCATTCGGGGCCGGGTGCGTGCTCGAGGATGCGGCCCAGCCAGTCCAGGAAGCCCGCCGCCTCAGCGGTGGAGCCCAGGTCCACCAGTGCGTTGACCGTCATGGACCCGTCCCGGAGCCAGCAGTACCGGTAATCCCAGTTCCGTGTCCCGCCGATCCCCTCGGGCAGGGACGTGGTGGGCGCGGCGAGGACGGCGCCCGTGGGCTCATGCACCAGGGCGCGGAGCACCAGGGCCGAGCGCCGCACCAGGGAGGGTTTGACGGAGGGCAGGGCGAGGTCCTGCACCCACTGGCGCGATTGCAGGGCCACCCCCGCCCGGCGCTCCGTCTCGCCTTCGGGATCCGCGGGCTGCGGTTCGGTATCGCCGCAGCGCAGGTTCAACACCACCGGGCCGTCCTGCAGGTTCACGGAAGCCGTGGCTGTAGCGTGGACGCCGTCCGAGGTGATGCTGAAGGTCACGCCCGGAGCGAACAGGATGATGGGCTCAGAGGTTCCCACCACGTGCAGTTCGTCACCGCGGGCCTCCAGGCTGAACGGGGCGTTGGCGTAGTCCGGCCGGGGAGCGAAAGTGATCCTGGCGGCGCCATGGCCGGAGAGCACCCGCACCAGGCTGGTAATGCCTTCCGGTGCGGGCTCAAGGTAGTCGGTAACCGTGACGTCCGCCCACCGGGTTTCGACGATCATGGTGCTGTCCACATACCGCTGGCCCAGCACCTGTGAGGCTTTGACCGGTTCCACGGAGAAGTGGCCGGCGGCGTCTCCACCCAGGATGTGGGCAAACAGGGACCCGGAATCCGGCAGCGGGTGGCTCATCCAGCAGATCTTCGCGTCCGGGGTCAGCAGCGCGGTGGAGGATCCGTTGCCGATCATCGAGTGCCGTTCCAGGCCCACGGCGTCCTCCCCGAAGAGCCAGGCACGGCGCAGTTCGAAGAGGAGGGCAAGGACGCGGGCAAAGGCTTCCGGGTCACGGACACGATGCGCGGCGGCGGTCTCCCCCGGCCCTACCCGCAGCCCCAGGTCGGGGCCGCGCAGGGTGGCGATGGCCAGTTCGTCGCTGTAGGCATCCCCGGCGAACATGGCGGCGCTTGCCCCGAGCCGGGACCGCAGGATTTCCAGCGCCTCGGCTTTGGACGGTTCCACCACGGAGAGGTCCAGCACGGAGCCGTCCACAATGAAGAAGAGCCCATGGAGGCGGGCAATCTCGCGGGCGGTCTCCGTTACCGATTCCACCACCTCCGGCGGTGCGGGCCGGGTGTGGACGGAGACAGCGACGGGTTTGCGTTCAATCCAGATGCCCTCCTGGAAGCCCACGGCCTCGTTGAGGGCGGCGTTGACCTTTTGCAGGACGGATTCGGTGGCCAGCGTTTGGGCGTGCGCGAAGCCCATGTCCGTCTCGGCCCCGTGCGACCCGATGAGGTGCACCTCCACGGGCAACCGCGACACCGCCGCCAGGTCACGGAGTGACCGGCCCGAAATGATTGCGGCGTGGGTGTTGGGCAGTGCCGCCAGGGCACGCAGGGCGATGGCCGCATTGCCCAGGGGAAGGACCTCGGTGGAAATGCCTTCGGCCTCGCACAGGGTACCGCCGTAGTTGCAGGCCACCAGGAGGGACGGTACGCGGGCCAGCACTTTGAGTTCAGCCAAGAGCCCCGGGGTCAGCCCGTTTCCGGCCGCATCCGACTGGATGAAGGTGCGGAGCATGTCCAGCGGGAGGGAGCGGGTGAGCAGCGCGGATTCCGCCACGCTTTGGTTCAACGGCGTAGGCATCCAGGTACCCCTTCGAGGCACGACCAGGCCGGGAACTCAGCCGCTGGATCGCCTGCGGACTACCGGTTGGTGCCCCGCCCGGAAATCCCAGCTATCCCTGACGGGGCAGTACCCATCTTCAGCCGCGGGGGTTTCCCCCGAAAGTCGCTTTCATTGCGTCTGTGTAAAAGCCGCGGACAGGGCCCGGGGCACCGCGTGCGGCGAAGCCCTCAGGCGCCGACCCGCGCCAGTCCGGCAGCCTCGGCCAGCAGCTCGACCGACCGCAGGCGCGCCTCGGTGCCGGTGCTCTGGTGCGCCACGATGAGTTCGTCGGCGTCGGCGTGCTTGCCGAAATCAGCCAGGTAGTCCACCACGGCGTCCGGCGTCCCCACCGCGGAGTAGCGCATCATCTGGGCGACGTGCTGTCCCTGCGGGGAGTCCAGAACCATGTCCGCCTCGTCGTCGGTGAATTCGCGGCCGCCGCCGAAGAACAGCGAGACCCGGGCACGCTTGGTGGCCTGGAACATGGCCTGGGCCTCGGAGGCGGAGTCGGCGGCGATCACGTTGACGCCGGCGATCACGTGCGGCGCGTCCAGCTGTGCGGAGGGCTTGAACTCGCGGCGGTAGATGGCCACGGCGTCCTGCAGGGCGGCGGGGGCAAAGTGCGAGGCGAAGGCGTAGGGCAGGCCCAACTGCGCCGCCAGCCGGGCGCCGAACAGGGACGAGCCCAGGATGTACAGCGGAACGTTGGTCCCCTTGCCCGGCGTTGCCTCGACGCCCTGGATGCGGGTGGGGCCGGTCAGGTAGCCCTGCAGTTCCAGGACGTCCTGCGGGAAGCTGTCCGCGGACATCGGGTCCCGGCGCAGGGCGCGCATGGTGTTCTGGTCACTGCCCGGTGCCCGGCCCAGGCCCAGGTCGATCCGGCCGGGGTGCAGGGTTTCCAGGGTTCCGAACTGTTCCGCGATGGTCAGCGGCGAGTGGTTGGGCAGCATGATGCCCCCGGCGCCCAGCCGGATGCTTTCGGTGTGTGCGGCGACGTGGGCGATCAGCACGCTGGTGGCGGAGGAGGCGATGGAGGACATGTTGTGGTGCTCCGCGTACCAGACCCGCCGGTACCCCAGCTTCTCTGCACTCTGCGCCATGGCCACGCTGCCCGCGAAGCTCTCCGCCGCCGTCTGGCCTTTGCCGATGGTTGCCAGGTCAAGGATGGAGAGGGGAAGAGTCACGTCAGGTGCCGGCCTTTCAAAAAAACGTTTCGTAGGGCGTGCCGGCCGGATTGCGGCGGGCACTTTGTGTATAACGACGGCGGGCCCCGGCTTATTTCTGTGAGATGCGGAATACTCAGCACACTGATGATGTTGCCGCCCCTATGAGCCAAGATTCAACGAAGCAGCTGGAACTGTCCGGAACGATCGACCTCAAGGACCTGGGAACCGTGCACCGGCTCGGTTTTGGTGCCATGCGCATCGTGGGCGACGGGGTCTGGGGTGAGCCCGCCGACCGCGCCGCCGCCGTGGCCGTGCTGCGCCGCGCAGTGGAGCTCGGCGTGGATTTCATCGACACCGCCGACTCCTATGGCCCCAACATCAGCGAGGAAATCATCGCCGAGGCCCTGCACCCCTACAAGGCGGGGCTGAAGATCGCCACGAAGGTGGGCTTCACCCGCACCGGTCCCAACAAGTGGATCCCCGTGGGCCGCCCCGAATACCTGCGCCAGCAGACGGAACTGAGCCTGCGGAAGCTGAAGGTGGACACCCTGGACCTGCTGCAGCTGCACAGGATCGATCCCAAGGTGGACGCCGAGGAGCAGTTCGGCGTGCTGCGCGAACTCCAGGACGAGGGCAAGGTCCGCGCTCTGGGCCTGTCGCAGGTGGGCGTGGCGGAGCTGGAAGCGGCCGGAAAGCACTTCAACGTGTCCACGGTCCAAAACCGCTACAACCTGACCGACCGGTCATCGGAGGACGTGCTGCGGTACTCGGAAGACAATGGCATCGGGTTCATCCCGTGGGCACCCATTTCCGCAGGCGAGCTCGCCAAGCCGGGCGGACCGCTGGATGAAGCCGCCAAGCGCCTGGGCGCCACCACCTCCCAGGTGGCCCTCGCCTGGCTGCTGCGCCGCTCCCCCGTGATGATGCCCATCCCCGGCACCGGCTCCGTGGCCCACCTCGAAGAGAACATGGCCGCCGCCGGCATCACGCTCGACGACGATACGTACGCCGAGCTCGAAGCCGCCGGCAAGTAGAAACCCAGAGACAGGAGAAACACCATGGCAAACATCCTGATGGTCGTCTCGGCCGCCGATTCCCTCACCATGAAGGACGGCAGCGAACACCCCACCGGCTACTGGGCGGAGGAGCTGGTGGTATCCCACCAGACCCTGACCGAAGCCGGGAACACCGTGCACATCGCCACCCCCGGCGGCAGGAAGCCCACGGTGGACCAGGTGAGCCTGGCCCCCGAATCGGCAGGCGGTGAGGACCGCGCGCAGGGCTTCCGGGACTACCTGGCGAAGATCGACGGCGAGCTGGCGCACCCGCTGGTCCTCGCCGACGTCGACATCAACGGCTATGACGCCGTGGTGATGCCCGGCGGGCACGGCCCCATGGCCGACCTTTACAAGGACGCCCACCTTGGCCGCCTGCTGGTGGCAGCCAACCGGGACGGCAAGGTCATTGCGCCGTTCTGCCACGGACCGGCGGGCCTGCTGAGCGCAACGGACGACGACGGCGGGTTCGCTTTCAAGGGCCGGCGCCTGACGGTCTTCACCAACGAGGAAGAACTCGGCGGCGGAACCGGCGAGAACACGCCGTGGCTGGTGGAGGACGCGCTCAAGGACAAGGGCGCCGTGGTGGAGAACGGGGCCGCCTGGTCCTCCAACGTGGTGCGGGACGGGAACCTCATCACCGGGCAGAACCCGCAGTCCAGCGAGGCCGTGGCCAAGGAAGTCCTGGCAGCCCTCAGCTAAGGCCAGGCAGGCAGCGCAGTGCAAGGGGGACCGGTTCGCCGGTCCCCCTTTTGCGTGCCGCAGGCGCCGGGAGCGGCCCGGAATGTGACTGCCGCGGTCCTCCGGTTAACCGCCATTACTCCCTGTATCTCCGGATTTCGCGCCCTTTGGTTCCCCCGGCGGGGCTGCCGGATAGTTGCTGCAACGCGCACATTCCGCGGCATCCCAACCCACCTCCAAGGAGGAACCATTGGCCATCAAACCCAAGCCGTCCGCCGTCGTGGCGCTCACCGTCGCAGCGCTGCTGGGGCTGTCTGCCTGCTCCGACCCGGGCGCCTCGGCGGCGACAGCACCGTCGTCGTCATCCACTGCCGGCGCCGCGGGCAAGACCTTCAACCTGTCACCGCAGCAGGACCGCTTCCCGGTGACCACGGACGCCGCGGCAGCGGCCCTGGTGCCTGAGGCGGTCAAGGCCGACGGCAAGCTCACGGTGGTGACTACGGGCGGCGCGGCGCCGTTGAGCCTGTTCGCCACGGACAACAAGACCCTGATCGGCAGCGAGGTGGACATCGCATACGCCGTGGGCGAGGCCCTGGGGCTTGACGTCGAGGTCCTGCCCGTCGCCTGGGCGGACTGGCCGCTGGGCATCGAATCGTCCAAGTACGAGGCCGTACTGTCCAACGTGACCGTCACCGAGGCGCGCAAGGAAAAGTTCGATTTCGCCACGTATCGCAACGACCTGCTGGGCTTCTACGCCAAGAGCGACTCCGGCATCGGGGAGGTCAAGGAGGCCAAGGACGTGGCGGGCAAGCGGATCATCGTGGGCTCGGGCACCAACCAGGAAGCGATCCTGGTGCGCTGGGACGAGGAGAACAAAAAGAACGGCCTGGCGCCGGTCCAGTTCCAGTATTACGACGACGATTCCGCCTCAAGCCTGGCCCTCCAGTCAGGACGTGCGGACCTGACCTTTGGACCCAACGCCGCCGCGGCGTACAAGTCGGCGCAGGACGGGAAGACCAAGCAGGTGGGCACCCTGAACGGCGGCTGGCCGCTGACCGCGCAGATCGCCTTCACCACCGAGAAGGGCAACGGCCTGGCGGTTGCCGCACAGGCCGCGCTGAACCACCTGATTGACGACGGCACCTACGCCAAGATCCTGGACCGCTGGGGCCTCTCCTCCGAGGCCGTCCAGAAGTCCGAACTTAACCCGGCGGGCCTGCCCAAGAAGTAGGCGGCCCCCGCCCCCGTACCGATGGACAGGGCGAGGAAGTAGTTTATGACTACGTCCTGGCAAAGCAGGGCAGCACGCAAACAGGGAGATACCCTTGGAGGCGCTCCAGAGCTGATGCTTCGGAGCGTCTCAGGGTTTCCCCAAGCCAGGAGCCCCGATGAGCCGTCCCCGCCACGATCCGGCAGCCCCGCCGGCGCCGGCACCGGAACCCCTGCTGGAACGCCCGGGGGTCCGGCCCGCGGGCCCCCGCCGGATTCTTCGCGACCTGGGCCTGTCGTATGTCTCCAACGGGGCCATCGGGCTCATTTTCGCGGCGTCCGGACCGATCGCCGTCACCCTGGCTGTCGGGACGGCCGGCGGCCTGACCCAGGGCCAGCTGTCGTCCTGGGTTTTTGGCATTCTCTTTTCCGGCGGGGCGGCCACGCTGCTGATGTCGCTCATTTACCGGCAGCCCCTGGGCTTCGCCTGGTCCATCCCCGGCACGGTGCTCCTGGGACCTTCCCTTCAGCATCTGGCCTTCCCCGAAGTCGTCGGGGCCTTCTTCACCTCCGGCGTGCTGATCCTCGCCCTGGGCGCCACCGGGGTGGTGCGTAAAGCCATGGCGCTGGTGCCCATGCCGCTCGTGATGGCCATGGTGGCCGCGGTGTTCCTGAAGTTCGGCACTGACATCGTTGCCTCCACCCAGGACAACCCGGCGGTGGCTGCTCCGATGGTGGCCGCGTTCCTGGTCCTCACCGCAGTTCCCAGGCTTGGCAGGTACCTGCCGCCGGTCCTGGGCACCCTGGTGGCAGGCTGCATCGCCGTGGCGGCCAGCGGCCAGTTCAACCTTGCGCCCGGCGGACCGCTCCTGGCCACCCCGGTTTTCACCGCCCCTGATTTCACATGGGCTGCCCAGCTCGAGCTGGTGGTTCCCCTGGCCCTCACCGTGCTGTTCGTCCAAAACGGCCAGGGCATCGCCGTCCTCCGCGCCGCCGGCCATCAGCCGCCGGTGAATGCCTTCGCCATCGCCTCGGGCGCGTTTTCAATACTGAATGCCGGATTCGGCGCAGTTTCGGCATGCGTCACGGGTCCCACCAACGCCCTGTTGACGTCGTCCGGGAAGCGCCAGCGCCAATACACGGCTGCCGTGGCGTACGGCCTGCTGGCCCTGGTATTCGCCGCGTTTGCCCCCACCCTGACCCGGCTGATGCTGGCCGCGCCCAAGGAGTTCGTCCTGGCGCTGGGCGGCATCGCGATGCTGCGCGCCCTTCAGCAGGCCTTCGTCACGGCCTTCGCCACGAGCTTCACCCTGGGTTCGCTGGTGACGTTCGTGGTGACCATCTCCGGCATGAACCTCTTCAACATCCACGCCGCATTCTGGGGCTTGGTGATTGGCTACGGGGTGTCCCGCCTGCTTGAGCGCGCGGACCACGCCCAGCCGTGACGGCATACAGCTCAGCCGGGCGCCCGCCCGGGTCCGGCAAAGTGCGCTTCCGGCCGGTTAGGCAATAGTCTGGCCAGATGGGGACGAATGCCGTGAACTCCGGCGAACAGGTGGACAGGCAGTCACGCATCCTCGAGGCGGCGATGGACCTGTTGTCCCGCCATGGCATTGCAGGGGTGAGCATGCGTGCCGTGGCGCGCGAAGCAGGCGTGGCTCTGGGCCTGGTGAACTACTACTACGACGACAAGACCACGCTGATCCGGGCTGCCCTGCGGCGGGTGGACGAACACGACCTCCTGCTGGTTGCGCCGGACCCGTCCTTGCCCCCTGACGAACAATTGCGCAAAGCGCTTCGGCGGGTGGCAGGCGCAGACTTGCTGACCACCCGCTACCTGTCACTGCGCTTGCACCTGTGGGCCCTGGCCCGGGCCGACGAGGATTACGCCCAGATCAACGCCGCCGCGTTCGACCGGTACCTGGACGGGCTCGCCACACTGGTGTCCAATGCGATTCCTGAACTCCCTTGGAAGGCATGCAGGGATCGGGCCGCCGATATTGTCGTCATCCAAAACGGCATGTGGTTGACCGCCCTCCTCGGCGTGGACCGGGCTGCCACCCAGCGGAGCATCGCCCGTACGGAGGAGATCGCCTTCGCACCGGTTCCGGACGACACAGGAACCTCCCCGGAACCCGGCCTGGACTGAGGCCACCCGCCGTACCACGCGGATAGTGGCGGGCGTAGCATTGAACGACTGTTCAAGAAAAGTATTGAACAGTCGTTCAATCTCCATTATTGTGCTCGGTATGACTTACGCCACAGCAGACGGAGACGCCGCCGCACGCGCCCTCCGCGACACGCCCCGCACCCTGTTCATCAACGGCCGCTGGGAACCGGCAGCCTCCGGCGCCGCCCGGGAGATCCGCAATCCCGCCGACGGCGAAGTAGTCGCCATGGTGTCCGAAGGCGACCGTGAGGACGCCGAACGCGCCATCGCCGCGGCCCGGGCAGCCTTCGACTCCGGAGTGTGGTCTTCCGTCCCGGCCCCCGAGCGCGGCACGTTCCTGCTCAAGGTTGCCGCTGGCCTGCGGGAGCACCGGGAAAAGTTTGCCCGCGCCGAATCGCTGGACACTGGTAAGCGCATGGTGGAAAGCCGCATCGACATCGATGACATCGCCGCCTGCTTCGAGTACTTCGGCAGGCTCGCGGGGCAGCAGCCGGGCCGTGTGGTGGACGCCGGGAATCCGGACGTGGTCAGCCGGATCGTCTACGAACCGGTCGGCGTCTGCGGCCTGATCACGCCGTGGAACTACCCTCTCCTCCAGGCTGCCTGGAAGATTGCACCCGCGCTGGCAGCCGGCTGTACCTTCGTCCTCAAACCGGCCGAATTAACCCCGTCCACCAGCATCCTGTGCATGCAGCTCATGCAGGACCTGGGCCTGCCCGACGGCGTCGCGAACCTACTCACCGGACCCGGCACCAAGGTTGGGGCACCGCTGTCCGAACACCCCGACGTCGACCTCATCTCATTCACCGGCGGGCTGGAAACCGGCAAGCGCATCGCCGCCACCGCTGCCGCCACTGTCAAGAAAATTGCGCTTGAGCTGGGCGGCAAGAACCCGAACGTCATCTTCGCTGACGCCGACTTCGATGCCGCAGTGGACAACGCGCTCAATGGTGCATTCGTCCACTCCGGCCAGGTCTGCTCCGCAGGCGCCCGCCTGGTGGTCGAGGAATCCATCGCCGAACGCTTCGTGGATGAACTGGTGCGCCGCGCTGAAGGCATCCGCCTGGGCGGCCCCTTCGACGACGACGCCGAGACCGGCCCGCTGATCTCGGCAGGACACCGCGACAGTGTCCACGAGTACGTCCAGCGCGGCATCGCCGAAGGCGCCCGGCTCAGGACCGGCGGCTCGGCGCCGTCCGGGGAGAAGTACGACGCCGGGTTCTACTACCTGCCCACCATCCTGGACCAGGTGCAGCGCGGCATGTCCGTGGTCACCGACGAGGCGTTCGGCCCGGTGGTCACGGTGGAAACCTTCCGCACCGAGGACGAGGCCGTGGCGATCGCCAACGACACCATCTACGGCCTGGCAGGGGCCGTCTGGACGCAGGACGCCGGGAAAGCCCAGCGGGTGGCGGGCAGGCTTCGGCACGGCACCATCTGGATCAACGACTACCACCCCTACCTCCCGCAGGCCGAGTGGGGCGGCTTCGGCCAGTCCGGCGTCGGCCGCGAGCTGGGCCCCACCGGCCTGGCCGAATACCAGGAAGCCAAGCACATCTACCAGAACACCAGCCCGCAGGTCACCGGCTGGTTCGCTGACCACGGCAAGGAGAACTAGATGCACTACGACAACATTGAGGACGTGAGCGACCGCGGGTTCGACTACGTCGTGATCGGCGGCGGGTCCGCCGGCGCCGCCGTCGCCGCGCGGCTCAGTGAGGACCCGGACGTCACCGTCGCCCTCGTGGAAGCCGGCCCGGACGACCGGAACCTGCCCGAAATCCTGCAGCTGGACCGCTGGATGGAACTGCTGGAATCCGGCTACGACTGGGACTACCCCATCGAGCCGCAGGAGAACGGCAACTCCTTCATGCGGCACGCCCGCGCCAAGGTGATGGGCGGCTGCTCCAGCCACAATTCCTGCATCGCCTTCTGGGCTCCGCGCGAGGACCTGGACGAGTGGGAGTCCAAGTACGGCGCCACCGGGTGGAACGCGGACGCCGCGTGGCCGCTGTACAAGCGGCTGGAAACCAACCAGGACGCCGGCCCGGACGCACCCCACCACGGGGACTCCGGCCCCGTGCACCTGATGAACGTGCCCCCGGCGGATCCTGCCGGCGTCGCGCTCCTGGACGCCTGTGAGCAGGCGGGCATTCCCCGTGCGAAGTTCAACACGGGAACCACCGTGGTGAACGGTGCCAACTTCTTCCAGATCAACCGGCAGGCGGACGGCACCCGCGCCTCCAGCTCGGTTTCCTACATCCACCCGATTATCGAGCGCCCCAACTTGACCCTGCTGACCGGCCTCCGCGCCCGCCAGCTGGTGTTCGATGCGGACAAGCGCTGCACCGGCGTGGACGTGGTGGACTCCGCGTTCGGCCGGACCCACCGGCTCTCCGCGCACCGCGAGGTGGTCCTGTCCGCCGGTGCCATCGACTCGCCCAAGCTGCTCATGCTCTCCGGCATTGGCCCGGCAGCGCACTTGGCCGCCCACGGCATCGAGGTCCTGGTGGACTCCCCCGGCGTGGGCGAGCACCTGCAGGACCACCCCGAAGGCGTGGTGCAGTGGGAGGCCAAGCAGCCCATGGTGCAGGCCTCAACGCAGTGGTGGGAGATCGGCATTTTCACCCCCACCGAGGACGGCCTGGACCGGCCGGACCTGATGATGCACTACGGCTCCGTCCCGTTCGACATGAACACGCTGCGGCACGGCTACCCCACCACGGAGAACGGCTTCAGCCTCACGCCCAACGTCACGCACGCACGGTCCCGCGGCACCGTCCGGCTGCGCAGCCGCGACTTCCGCGACAAGCCGATGGTGGATCCGCGCTACTTCACGGACCCGGAAGGCCACGACATGCGCGTCATGGTGGCGGGCATCCGCAAGGCCCGTGAAATCGCCGCCCAGCCCGCCATGGCGGAATGGGCCGGGCGCGAGCTGTCGCCCGGCGTCGAGGCGCAGACGGATGAGGAACTGCGGGACTACATCCGCAAGACCCACAACACCGTGTACCACCCGGTGGGAACCGTCCGGATGGGCGCGGACGACGACGATATGTCGCCTTTGGATGCCCGGCTGCGGGTCAAGGGCGTCACCGGGCTACGGGTCGCCGATGCGTCCGTCATGCCTGAGCATGTCACCGTCAATCCCAACATCACGGTCATGATGATCGGCGAGCGCTGCGCTGACCTGATCAAGGCGGATTACGCCGGCGCCGATGCCGCAGACAAGGAGCTCACCACTTCCCTGGCCTGAGCGGGCCCCACGGGGTCGCCGCTCCCATGAGCACCAACCCTCAAACAAGCGTTATTCCGCCGCACCCCAGGGCGGCCGGTCCCATCGTGCTTTCTGATCCAGGAGTCCAATTTGGAACCCAGCAAGAGTATTGATTCAAGCGGCATGGACGAATTCGGCTACACCCAGACCCTCGACCGAAGTATCGGCAAATTTGCCAGCTTCGCCGCGGGTGTCAGCTACATCTCCATCCTCACCGGTGTTTTCCAACTGTTCTACTTTGGTTTTTCCATGGCCGGCCCGGCGTACGCCTGGTCCTGGCCCATCGTGTTCGTAGGCCAGCTGATGGTGGCCCTGTGTTTCGCTGAACTGGCCGGCCGCTACCCGGTGGCGGGTTCGGTCTACAACTGGGCCAAGCGGCTGGCGTCGGGGACCTCGTCCTGGCTGGCCGGGTGGCTGCTGCTGCTGTCCTCGATCATGGCGCTGGGCTCGGTGGCGCTGGCCCTGCAGATCACGCTGCCGCAGCTCTGGTCCGGCTTCCAGTTCGTTGGTGACGGTACCGGCCCCTATGACTTCGCCATGAACGGCGTGGTGCTGGCCACCATCATGATCACCATCTCCACCCTCATTAACGCGTTCGGGGTGAAGCTGATGACCAGGATCAACAGCATCGGCGTCTTCGTGGAGCTGGTAGCGGCCGTGCTGCTGATCCTCGCCCTGGGCTGGCACGTGGTGCGGGGCCCTGAGGTCTTCTTCCAGACCAACGGCTTCGGCGAAGGCCACGATCTGGGCTTCTTCGGCGTCTTCCTGATCGGCGCCATGGCCTCCGGTTATGTCATGTACGGCTTCGACACCGCCAGCTCCCTCGGCGAGGAAACCAAGGACCCCAAGAAGACCGCTCCCAAGGCCATCCTGCGCGCCGTCACGGCGTCGTTCCTCCTGGGCGGGGGAATCCTGCTGTTCGGCATCCTGGCCGCACCGGACCTCACGGACCCGCAAATCGGCTCTCCCGACGGCGGCCTGCAGCACATCGTGCTCTCCGTCCTGGGCGGCCCGTTCGGCAAGGCCTTCCTGGCCTGCATCGTGGTGGCCGTGGTGGTCTGCACCCTGGCCGTCCACGCCGCCGCCATCCGGATGATGTTCGCCATGGCCCGTGACAACAACCTGCCCTTCAGCCGGCAGCTCAGCAAGGTTGATCCCGTCCGCCGCACCCCCACCGTGGCCGCGATCGTCATCGGTGTCCTGGCCGTTCTGCCGCTCCTGGTCAACGTTACGCAGCCGGCCATCTTCACCATCCTGTCCAGCATCAGCATCGTCCTGATCTACCTCTCCTACCTCCTGGTGACGGTTCCCCTGCTCCGCAAACGGTTCCTGAAGAAGTGGCCGCTGGCCGACGACGGTTCCGAGCCCGGGTTCTGCATGGGCAAGTGGGGTGTTCCCGTGAACATCCTGGCGGTCCTTTGGGGCGCTGCCATGACGGTGAACCTGGTGTGGCCCCGCCCGGAAATCTACAACTCAGTGCCGCCGTTCGAGTGGTACCTGCAGTGGGGCGGCGTGATCTTCGTGGCCGCCGTGGTGATCGGCGGAACCCTGCTCTACCGGCTTAAGATCCGCCACCAGACAGGGGTGCTGGCCGAGCACGCCGCGGCCGTCTCTGCCCACCCGTCGTCCGGCGATCCGCGGTATGACGCGCCGGAGGAGGCGCTGGCAGCTAACGGGGCCCTGGCAACAGAATCCGCCTAACACCTCACGCAAAAGGGTCGACGGCGGCACCCACCTGGGGTGCCGCCGTCGACCCTTTTGCTTTGGAATGGGTCCTGCCGCTCTGAGGCGATATCCCAGCACAACGCTCACCTGCCCAGACGTGCCAGCTCCTCCCCCATGGCCTGCGCAAACACATCGCCTGGGACATTCGAGGCATCGAAGTGGATGCCGCAACACAGGTTGCCGGCGTAGGAGACCGCAGCGACGCCGAGCCGCACATTGCCGGCAAGCACCGCAACCGGCCAGAGCGCGGTGACCGGAGCCCCCGCGAGGAGAAAAGCTCCTTTCGTACCCGGCACGTTGGTGACGAACCCGCCCACCAGATGCTGCCGTCTGGCGAGGCTGTCCATGATGCGCGCGCCGATCGGGCCGCGCATGAACTCCAGGGTGCCCTGGTCCCTCGCCCGCAGCTTCTCGTCACGCGTCTGGGCACCGATGAGCCGCAAGCGCTCATCCGGGTCTGGCTCGCCGAGTGGCAGCCGCACCAGCATGACTCCCACCTGGTTCCCCGCAGTCCCGCGGCGCCGCAGAGCCACCGGTTCCGAGACCGGCAACCAAGACGGAACCGGTTCACCGGCCGCCAACAAAGCTGCCCGGAAGCCGGCCGCCGACGCAGCAAGCAGTGCATCGTTGACGGTGGCACCCCGCGGGCGCACCGCCGCTTCGAGGGCTTCGATTTCCGTCCGCAGGAAAGCGACGCCGTGGTGGGCGCTGCGCTCACCCAGCAGCATCGTGCGGCCCACGCCCTGGCCCCATAAAGTCTTGCGGATGCGGCTAAGCCCCGTCCCAATCCGACGAAGTGTGCTGCGGGGATCGTTCCGGGGATGGTGCCGGGGAGCCTCCGTCGGCCGGCGCATAAGGGGCTGGTTCGAGGGGCTCTCCCCCGGTTCGCCGGGATCGAAAAGCCGCTGCACGATGAGCGCCGCCGTCATCCCGTCGGCCACCGCGTGATGGATACGCAACACGACGCCAAGTCCTCCCGCTGTGGCACCCGGTACCACCAGGATCTCCCACAACGGACGGTCCCCTGCCAGCGGCTGCCCCATAAGTTCGGCGCATCTGTCCTCAAGTCCTGTAAGGCCATCCACGGGCTCTACGGCGCGGATGTGGTGCTCGACGTCCGGAATGGTTTCAATCCAGTGGTGCCGACGGCCCGACTGGACGGCGCTTTTGCGGAGTGCCGGCAACTCCGCAATCCGCTCACGGAGGACCGCCCTCAGCGCTGCGATGTCTGCCGTGCCGTCCGGAGCCAGGAAGCCTCCGGGCGCGAGCAGCGCAGCGACGAGGAACACGTTGACCTGGCCGGCGTGGTCAAGCACCAGGTTCGCCTCATCAGCAGGGGCCAGCCATTGTGTCGCTGGGCACATGTCTCGAGAGTAGCCGGGAGACAGCCCGACTGATAGTGGTTCTAGTGGAGACCTGACGTCATACAACGCGGCAGCATCCCGCTCCGGGCAGCAACGCCCTACCCTTGACAGGTGACATTGACTAAGACCCGCACCGCCGCCGCGAGCTCCCTCGCCGCCGCCGGCCTCCTGCTGACCCTCGCCGCCTGCTCCACGCCGGCCGCCACCCAGTCCGCTCCCTCCGCATCCGCATCCGCTTCCGCCTCGGCATCAGCCAGCGCCTCTGCCTCCGCCGGGCCCTGCACCGGGGTGAAGGTCGTGGTGGATTCCGCCTCCCTGAAGCAAGCTGCCGCCGACACCTCCACCTGCGTGCCCGCGGACGGACCCACTCTGGCATCGGACGTGCTGAGCAAAGCCGACGTGAAGATCGAGGGCACCGCCAAGTACCCCACGAGCTTCGCGTGCCGCGTCAACGGCGTGCCCGCTGCGGACTTCGACATCAAGCACAAGGGCGGCACTACCCGCGAAGCGTGCGATGACAAAAACACGGTCTCTTATTGGGCCCTCTGGGTGAAGCCCGCCGCCGGCACGTGGGCCTACGCGCAGGAAGGCCTGGACAGCCTCAAGCTCAGCCCCGGCGAGAGCCTTGAACTGCTCTACACCGTGGACAACGAACCGGCAGCACCCGCGTCATGACCTTCCGGCCCGCGCCGTTACGGGCGGCGGCGGCCCTCGCCGCCGTCTTCATCGCGGCGCGGGTCATCTACCGAGTCCTGTTCAACGGGGCGGGCATCGGTGAGCCGCTCCTGCTGGCCATGCCGCAGGTCCGGCTTCCCGCGCCCTACGCGCATGTGGTCCTCCTCGGCCCGGTTACGGCGCCCGGTCTCTGGCAGGCGGTGCTGTCCGCCCTGCCCATAGCCGGGCTGATCCTCGGCTTCGGGCTGCTCAACGCGTGGGTTGATGTGTCCCGCGGCTTCGTCCGGCTGGCCCGGGGCGGCCCACTGCAGGGCGTGGCCCGGGTGCTGGTGGTGGCATGGGCGGCGCTCCCGGCCCTGTCCGACGCCGTGGCCTCCGTCCGCCTGGCCTTCCGGTTGCGGGGCGAACGCTTCGGACCCCGTGCCCTGGTTCCTGTGCTGGAGCGCACCCTTGAGCATGCGGGCCGGGTTGCCGCGGCCCTGGAGTTGCGCGGATTCGCTGGCCGGCCCGCACCCCAATCGGTTTCCGGCAGCGCCCCGCCGCTCGTGGTCCGGGACGCACAGTTCCGGATTGGCAGCGCGCAGGTGCGCGCGGCCGGGTTCACGCCGCCCGCCGGATCCATCACGGTCATCACCGGTCCCACGGGCTCCGGCAAGTCCACCATCCTGCGCGGCGTCGCCGGGCTGCTCTCGCATGTCGACGGCGGTGGCATCTCCGGCACGGTGCGCGTGGCCGGCGTGGACCGTGCCGCTGCCCCGCCGCGCGACACGGCCCGCCTGACCGGGGTGGTCCTGCAGAATCCCCGCGCGGCCTTTGCCACCACGCGGGTCAGGGACGAGATTGGCCTGGCCCTGGAACTGCGCGGCGTGGCCCGGCCGGCCGCCACGGCCCGGGTGCTGGAGGTGGCGGAGCGGATCGGGGTCTCGGCACTGCTGGACCGGAACGTCAGCACCCTGTCGGCAGGTGAGGCAACGCTGGTGGCCATCGCCGCCGCCGTCGTGGACCATCCCGTCCTGCTCCTGGTGGACGAGCCGCTGGCCGACCTCGATGCCACAGCGCGCCGCCGCGTCATCGCCGTGCTCAGCGGCCTCGCCCGCCACTCCGGTGTGTGCGTGATCGTGGCGGAGCACCGGGCGGAAGCGCTGGTCCCTGTTGCCGGTTCATGGTGGACCCTCGAGGGCGGCGCGCTGGTGCCCGGCGCGGCGCCTTCTCCCGCTCCTGCGCATCCCGCTGAAGGTCCTGCCCCAGTTTTGGCGGACACCGTACCCGTGCTTACGGCCACGAACCTAGCCGTGCACGGCGGCGGCACGCCCCTGGTGCGGGAGGCATCCCTGGCCCTGCACCCCGGCGAGATTGTGGCGCTGGTGGGCCCGAATGGGGCCGGTAAGTCGTCCCTCCTGGTGGCGCTGGCCCTGGGTGAGGGCGCCAGCGCCGCAAGGACGGACGACGGCGGCCGGGTGGCCCTGGTGCCGGACGCCTCCGACGACCTCTTCACCAGGGACACCGTTGCCGCCGAGTTGAGGGCGGCGGAGCGGCGCCTGGCGCGCGGAAAGACGCGCGGAGGCTCTGGCGGAAAGCCCGCTGGGAAGCCTCCACCCGGCACGGCGGAAGCACGGCTTGCCCGGCTCCGGGGCAACGTCAGCATGCCCATCGGGCACGAACACCCCCGGGACCTGTCCGCCGGCGAGCGCAGGATCCTTGCCATCGCGCTGCAGACCATGGACCGGCCGCAAGTGCTGCTGATCGATGAGCCCACCCGCGGGCTCGATCCCACCGCGCGGACGGCGGTCGCGGCAGCACTGCGGGCCGCTGCCGCGGAGGGCGTCGCGGTCCTGTTCGCCACCCACGACCTCGAGTTTGCGCACCGGCTCGGGGCCCGGATCCTGCCGATGCGGGACGGCGTGGCGCCCTCCGCCCTGGCAGCCGGTCCGGATGAGTCAGCAGACGTTCCCGCAGCCCAACCTCTGGCCCCGGCCCGGACCATCGAGCACCGGCCTGACCTGCCCGGCGCGAAGCCGGGCCGCCGTATCCGGATGCCGCGGGCAGCCGAGCTGGCAGTCCTGGCAGCCGCAAACCTGCTGGCCCTCGCGGCCTTCTGCTGGCCGCTGCTTGCCGCGGCACTTCCGCAGGACGCCGCTGCAGCCACCCCGTACGCCGCCCTGGCCATCGCGCCCCTGGCCGCGGCCGCCGTCGTGGTGTCCCTGGACGGTTCAGTCCGCTCGGCACACACGGTGGCGTTGCTCGGCGTCCTGGCAGCGGTAGGTTCGGCGGTGCGGGTGGCGAGTACCGGCGTCGGCGGCGTGGAAGCCGTGTTCATCCTGCTGGTCCTGGCGGGCCGGGCGTTCGGTCCGCGGTTTGGCCTGCTCCTCGGCGCGGCCACCATCGCCGTCTCCAGCGTGCTGTGGGGCGGGATCGGGCCGTGGACGCCGTTCCAGATGTTTGCCTGCGCGTGGGTGGGCGCGGGGGCCGGACTGCTCCCCCGCCGGGTGCGCGGCAGGGCAGAGCTGTGGATGCTTGCCGGGTACGGCGTGGTGGCGTCCTATGTGTTCGGCCTGCTGCTCAATCTGTGGTTCTGGCCCTTTGCGGTGGGCAGCGGCACCGGGATTTCCTACGTGCCGGGCGCACCGCTGGGCACCAACCTCAGCAGCTTCCTGCTCTACTCACTGCTGACGTCGACGGCGGGATGGGACACCCTCCGCGCCGTCACCACGGTCATCGGGATCGCGGTGGTGGGGCGGGCCGTCCTGGCCGCGCTCCGGCGGGTGAAGCCGGTCGCTGGCCCGGCTTCCGGCGCAAACGGCCGCCCCGCCCGGACACCGTCCACCCACGCCAGGGACCGGCACCAGCTCACACCTTGAAGTACTTGGCCTCCGGGTGGTGCAACACGAACGCGTCGGTGGACTGCTCGGGGTGCAGGAATAGTGTCCACCCGTAGGCCCGCGCCCTCCCCGACCTACGCCCACCGCAGGTAAAAGCCTTCGCTGAATTCGGGTACCTGCCACCCGGGTGCCCGTTAGACCGCGGCCGTACCGTGGACTTAGACCTTGCTGCGCCCCTACGCGTCGGGGCGCAGTGGCAAGACAGTTGAAGGAGAACGGCCAGCATGACCCCTCACGAAGCACCAACCTACGAGCCGACGCATTACGAAGCTGGTTGGCGGTTGAAGCCGCGCCCGTGGCCTGTTGGCCCCAGCGAGAGCTACGGAAAAGTGGACTTTGATGACGGTGAGGGAAAGGCCGTCCTCACCCTCTACATTCAGCGCGCGCCCGAAGAAGGTTACGTCCTGCACCTCGAGCACCTAACCGCGCCGCTGCGGGTGGATGGCACGCTCCTTCGCCTGAGCCCGGCTCCTCCTGTGGACAGGGAGGCCGCGGACTTCCGCCGGATCTCCGCTGCCCGTACGGCTGCCGCGAAAGCCGCAGCCGAGCTGGACGCAGCCGTCAGCGCCGCCCGCGCGAAAGGAGACTCGTGGGAGGTTATCGGTGCCGCCCTCGGCACATCCGCTCGAACTGCCCGGGCGCGGTTCGGGCAGCATTGAGAGGACCGCGAGACCAGCTCACACCTTGAAGTACTTGGCCTCCGGGTGGTGGAACACGAACGCGTCGGTGGACTGTTCGGGGTGCAGCATCAGCTCATCGCTCAGGACCACGCCCATGCGCTCGGGCTTCAGCAGCTCGGTGACCTTGCGGCGGTCCTCCATGTCCGGGCAGGCGGGGTAGCCGAGCGAGAACCGGGCGCCGCGGTAGTCAAGCTTGAAGTACCCTGCCGTGTCCTTGGGCTCCTCGGCCGCGAAGCCGAGCTCCTTGCGGATCCGGGCGTGCCAGAATTCGGCGAGCGCCTCGGTGAGCTGCATGACCAGGCCGTTGAGTTCGTAGTAGTCGCGGTACTGGTTGGCCGCGAACATCTTGGAGGTGAACTCTTCGATCTTGGAGCCGGCGGTGACCAGCTGCACTGGCAGCACGTCAATCTGCCCGGATTCCCGCGACTTCACGAAGTCGGCCAGGCACAGGTGCCGGTCGCGGCGCTGGCGCGGGAAGTTGAAGCGCAGCCTGTCCGTGCCGATCGGACCGCCTGAACCACCGTCGGGGGCGAGCAGGCCCGCCTGGCCCAGGACGCCGTCGGGATCCTCGCCGTGGTGCAGCACCACCACCTGTTCCCCTTCGGAGACCACGGGGAAGTAGCCGTAGGCCACCGAGGCGTCCAGCATGCCCTCGCCCAGGATGCGGTCCAGCCAGTAGCGCAGCCGCGGCCGGCCTTCGGTCTCCACCAGTTCCTCGTAGGAGGCGCCGTCCTCGCCGCGGCCGGGTTTGAGGCCCCACTGCCCCATGAACGTGGCGCGCTCGTCCAGGAAGGCGGCGTAGTCGTGGAGCGAGACGCCGCGGACGATCCGGGTGCCCCAGAACGGCGGGGCGGGGACAGGGTTGTCGGTGGCGACGTCGGACCGGCCGGGCATCGCCTCAGGCTCGGTGATGGTGAATTTCGGGCCGCCCTTGTGGATGCGCTTCTTCAGCGGCGGCAGGCCCACGGAGTCCGGGTCCTCACCGCGGGCCACGCGCACCAGCGGTTCCATGAGCGCAAGGCCCTCGAAGGCGTCCTTGGCGTACCTGACGGTGCCCTCGAACTGCTCCGCCAGGTCCTGCTCCACGTAGGCGCGGGTCAGGGCGGCGCCGCCCAGGATGACAGGCCACCTCTTGGCCAGGCCGCGCGTCTGCAGCTCGGCGAGGTTTTCCTTCATCACCACAGTGGATTTCACCAGCAGCCCGGACATGCCGATTACGTCGGCGTCGTGTTCCTCCGCGGCGGCGATGATCTCGGCGATGCCCTGCTTGATGCCGATATTGACTACCTTGTAGCCGTTGTTGGTGAGGATGATGTCCACCAGGTTCTTGCCGATGTCATGCACGTCGCCGCGGACGGTGGCGATCACCATGGTGCCCTTGCCGGAAGAATCCGCCTTTTCCATGTGCGGCTCGAGGAGGGCCACGGCGTTCTTCATGACCTCGGCGGACTGCAGCACGAACGGCAGCTGCATTTCGCCGGCGCCGAAGCGTTCGCCCACCACTTTCATGCCCTCGAGCAGGTGGTCGTTGATGATGCCCAGCGGGGTCATGCCTTCGCTGCGGGCCAGGTCCAGGTCCTCCTCGAGGCCCTTGCCTTCGCCGTCGATGATGCGGCGTTCCAGGCGGGCGCCGGTGGGCAGGGCGGCGAGTTCGGCGGCGCGCTGGTCCTTCAGTGCTGCGGTGTCGACGCCGGCGAAGAGGTCCAGCATGCTGGCGAGGGGGTCGTAGGTGGTGTTGCCGTCGGCGTCGTATTCGCGGCGGTCGTAGACGAGGTCCAGGGCCACCTTGCGCTGTTCTTCAGGGAGGGAGGCGAGCGGGACGATCTTGGCGGCGTCGATGATGCCGCTGGTCAGGCCTGCCTGGACGGCTTCGTGCAGGAACACGGAGTTCAGGACGATGCGGGCTGCCGGGTTGAGGCCGAAGGAGACGTTGGAGACGCCGAGCGTGGTGTTGATGCCCGGGTACTTGGCGGTGATCTGGCGGATGGCCTCGATGGTTTCGATGCCGTCGCGGCGGGTTTCCTCCTGGCCGGTGGCGACCGGGAAGGTGAGGCAGTCCACGATGATGTCCTCGACGCGCATGCCCCACTCGCCCACCAGGGAGTCGACCAGGCGCGACGCGATGGCTACCTTGCCGTCGGTGGTGCGGGCCTGGCCCTGTTCGTCGATGGTCAGGGCGATCACGGCGGTGCCGTGTTCCTTGACCAGCGGCATGATGCGGGCGAAGCGGCTGTTGGGGCCGTCGCCGTCCTCGTAGTTGACGGAGTTGACCACCGGGCGGCCACCGATGAGTTCGAGTCCGGCCTGCAACACAGGCGGTTCGGTGGAGTCGATGACCAGCGGGAGGGTGGAGGCGGACGCGAAACGGCTCACAACCTCCTTGATGTCGGCCACGCCGTCGCGACCCACGTAGTCGATGCAGACGTCCAGCAGGTGGGCACCTACGCGGATCTGCTCGCGGGCGATGTCCACGCAGTCGTCCCAGCGCTCTTCGAGCATCGCCTGGCGGAAGGCCTTGGAGCCGTTGGCGTTGGTGCGTTCGCCGATGGCCAGGTAGGCGGACTCCTGGTCGAAGTTCACGTGCTGGTAGAGGGAGGCGACGCCGGCTTCGCGTTCGGTGGGGACGCGGGCGGGGGCTGTTTTGCCGTTGCTGGCGTTCGTGTCCGTGGCGGCCACGGCTTGGGTGCGGAAGGGGGCAAGACGTTCGACGACGGCGGCCATGTGTTCCGGCGTCGTACCGCAGCAGCCGCCCACCAGGCCCAGGCCGAATTCGCGGACGAATTGTTCGTGCGCGGTGGCGAGTTCGGTGGGGGAAAGCGGGTAGTGCGCCCCGTTGGCGCCGAGGATGGGCAGCCCGGCGTTGGGCATGCAGGCGATGGCGACGGAGGACTGTTTGGAGAGGTGGCGGAGGTGCTCGCTCATCTCGTCCGGGCCGGTGGCGCAGTTCAGGCCGATGGCGTCGACGCCGAGCGGTTCGAGGGCGGTGAGCGCGGCGCCGATTTCGGAGCCCATGAGCATGGTTCCGGTGGTTTCGACCGTTACTTCGACGAAGATGGGGAGCCGGATGCCCTTGGAGACGATGGCCTGCTTGCAGCCGTTGACGGCGGCCTTGGTCTGCAGGAGGTCCTGGCTGGTTTCGATGAGGAACGCGTCCGCGCCGCCGTCGATGAGGCCCTCGGCCTGGAGGGCGAAGGTCTGCTTGAGGTAGTCGTAGCTGGTGTGGCCCAGGCTGGGGAGCTTGGTGCCGGGGCCCATGGAGCCGAGGACCCAACGCATCCGGCCGTCTGTTTCTTCTGCCGCTTCGGCACGTTCTCGGGCGATTTTGGCGCCCTTCAGTGCGAGTTCCTCGATGCGGTCGTCGATGCCGTAGTCGGAGAGGTTGGACCAGTTGGCGCCGAAGGTGTTGGTTTCCACGGCGTCGATGCCGGTGGCGAAGTAGGCGTCGTGGATGTCCGCGATGACGTCCGGGCGGGTGTCGTTGAGGATCTCGTTGCAGCCTTCGAGGTTCTGGAAGTCCGTTTCGAGCTGCAGGTCCCGGCCTTGCAGCATGGTGCCCATGGCGCCGTCGGCGATGACCACCCGGTGGTTCACGGCGTCCAGGAGCTCCTGCGAACGGGCGGGGCGGGGGACGGACTCGATGTCCAGTGCGAAACGAGGCATTTAACCAGGTTACGGGCGGGGGCGCCTGCGTTGCGCTGTGTGTCCGGATGCTACGTTCCCCGTGTACTGGGACGGCGGGTGGTGGCGTCCCTCAAATCAGTCTTCGAGGACGGCGCGAGCGGCTGCCATGTCGTGGAGATTCGGCAAGTGCTTTTCCTGTTCTTCGATCTTGCGGCGGTAAAAATCGTGGGCTGCTTGCTTTGTGATCCCCAATGCCTCACCGATCTGTGTCCACGTGGCGCCGCCCTCACGGGCAGACTTCATGACATACCAGCGCCTCGCCGTGAGCAGCTCAACTGCTTTGGCATTTGCCCGCAGCGCCTCCAGCGCGGCGACTTCCGATACCTCTGACAGAAAATGTGCTGCAGCTTCCAGCGCCGGATCATCGCCGGCGGGGGAAATGCCAGGCGATGCCTCGCCCCGGTTAAAGTCTTCCCACACTTTGAGCAGCTCGTGGACGTCACCGCTGTTGAGTGCCTGCTCCACTGACGCCTGATCCATGGCGTCAAGTTAGTTTGACGCCAGTCGCAGGTCAAGAGGAAGCACCGACTCCACGCCCGTCTCTAAAGTGCGGCAGATGGTGCCCCACTTACGTAGTGGGCCAAGTTCGCCGCGGACAAGAACAGCCCGTGGGAAGTTGAATTTAGGCCTGGTTTAGAGCACGGAGGTCCATGGTGATCGCAGTTGCACAAGTCCCAGGACGGAAAGCCGATAATGAAGATTCTGTCAGCGTGAGGGAGTGGCGGAGATCGTCGATCTACGGGTCTTCGGCCGCAAGAGGTGTGAAGCCCTTCGCTGCCACGATGCCCAAACCAGTCACGGTAGGCGCACCAGAGCAAGGCGCAACTGGCCGCCCAGCGCAGAAGCACGAAAGGCCCCCACTGGCGCATCAAGCGGCGCTGAAAGAAGCAAGATCGGCTTGGGCCGCTTGCGCTGCAAGTCGTCGTTCGGTAGGTACCTGCCATGCTCGGGATGCCTGTGTGGATTCCGTCAATGCCCGGCGATGATCCCGAGACCACCCGTAATGAGGAGCCGGCTTGCGGGAGGCCCGATCGACCGCCCAGCCCTTGCAAAGCGAGTCGAGTGTATTTGCAGCTGGACACAAGTGATTCGTAAGCCACTCCGTACCGTCCGAGCCGCTTTCGCAGGGCGAGCGGTGAGCTCATGTCAGTGCCGCGACGGCAGCACCCTGTTACGGCTCAGTAGCCGAGCCACGCTCGAGGTGGCGCAATTGTATCCAGATGCCCAGCCGGTCATCGGGGTGCTTGAAGTTTAGGCCGAACAGTTCGGAGACCCGCCGCAGCCGATACCGCAAGGTGTTTGGATGGACGTGAAGTACGGACGCAGCGGTCGATACGTCCCCTGCGGCCTCGAGCCAGGCGCTGATTGATGCGGCAAAGTCCGTGTTCCGGCGCCGGTCGTATGCCAGCATCGCAGCGATTCCAGGGTGCTGCAAGCGCGGCTCGCGGGCCAATTCGTCACCGACATGGTTAAGCAGCACTCTTGTGTGGACGTCGGACAGCCTCGCAACATTTGGCAGTGAGGCGTCGGCTAACGTTACCCGCAGGACGTCATCGACTTCCTGCCGGACGGCAGGGAGCTTTGCTGGGTCGGTTGTTGCCTGACCGACCGCTACCCGGACCCGATCGTTGAACGTTGGCGACATTGCACTCACTGCGCCCCGGGCAAGTCGAAGCGCCGCATCCAGCCCTCCGGATGGAAGCAGTACGTAGACAGCACGTGATGTCGTAGCAACTCCTGCATCGGGGCGAAGCGCGAATACGTAGCGCGATACGGCGCTACCAAGATGGGCCATGAGTGGTCCGGTACCTGTTGGGTCCGGGAGTAGAGCGAGCCCGCAGAGTATGAGTTCGGCATTTGGTGGCAGTGAGAGCCGGAACGCAATGTCATGAGCCGGCCATGATCCATTGAGGGCGCCAAGTATTGCGCTTTCTCGCATATGCCACTCCAGTTCGTCGGCATTGCGGCGGCGAAGGATGTGCATGACAGCTAGCGAAGCACCATCGATCAGCGCACGCTCTCCGTCGGCCGACAGGCCCTCCGGCGGCTCAATCGCCCAGATGCTTCCAAGGGGTTGCCGGCCCGCACGCATCGTGATGGCCGAACGCGGCCGTGTCCCGAGCTCCTCCGGGAAGTGGAT
Organism: Arthrobacter sp. SLBN-112; assembly: GCF_030944625.1. Classification (NCBI taxonomy): domain Bacteria; kingdom Bacillati; phylum Actinomycetota; class Actinomycetes; order Micrococcales; family Micrococcaceae; genus Arthrobacter; species Arthrobacter sp. SLBN-112. Next base: position 1,099,860 of record NZ_JAUSXY010000001.1, on the reverse strand, counting down.
GACACCCGCCGCTTCCAACAGCACACGGTACCGGCCCAGGTTGTGTGTGATCTCAGGGACGCGTCTGTTCAATATCCCTTCCCGTCGCAGCTCATCGATGGGTTGTCCGGGCAACGATGAGTATGCCAGGACCTTGCGGTCAAGGTCCTCAATCGAGACTGCGCCGCCGGCAACGGCCGCCAGCGCGTTGGCCAATGCGAACAGGTCGTCGCCTGCGGGCGTGTCCCCTGCCCCGGCACCCTGGGAGCCCAGCAGCGAGAGCAGGAGTGAGTCCAGATGGCGCCAGGGCACATCATCGTCGGCGGTCAGGACTGTTACCCCCGCAGCGATTGCCGCCGCGGCGAGGTCTGCCGCATCTACCCCTCGTTGCTTGATAACGATGCCGCAGTACCCCCGCAGGCGCGATGCGCTCAGAAGGTCTGTAGCAGCTGCGGAATCAGGTGTCAGTCCGGGTACCAGCAGCAACGCGTCAACCCCTTCAGGGAGGGGGTCTGCCGGGTCGTGCAAAAACGTGCCCCGGATCTGGTGATCAAGTCCCCGCGGAGCAGCGAGAACCCGCACGATCGGCTCGCCAATCCTGGCGAGCACTTCCCTGAGCGTGGCTACGTCGCCCTTACCGCCTGGGTTTCTTGAAAGATCAGACAAAGACATACAGCAAATCTAGGCCGGTCGGACGATGAACTGAAGGATTTAGGGCACCTACGCTAAGGGAACCGCTCGAACCGGTCACTAGTTCCACCCAACGCCCGACCCATCCCCAGCACCTGGCATTAAGGATTTCCCATGTCACTGAACCGAAAACACCTGCTGGCCACCGCGCTCTGCGGTGTGCTGACTTTTACAGGCCTGACGGCGTGCAGCACCTCTTCGGCTCCGCCATCGACGGCGGACGCCAAGCTCGCCTCGCTTCTTCCCAAGCGGTACGCCAATGGCATAAACGTCGCCAGCGGGGTCTACCCGCCCATGACCACCCGAGATGAAGCGGGTAATTTCGGCGGTTTCGATTACGACCTGGGCCAGGCTCTTGGCGAACGACTTGGCACCAAGTTCACTTTCACGACCCAGGACTTCACCAGCATCATTCCCTCCCTCCAAGCCGGCAAACACGACATCATCATGTTCGGAATGAATGACACGGCCGAGCGGCAAAAAGCGCTCAACTTCGTCGACTATTTCCAGGCCGGCCTTGCCATCGTCGTCAAGAAGGGAAACCCGGAAGGAATACATGGACTGCTCGACTTGTGCGGTCACACTGTGGCAGTGGCCAAAGGCACCACCCAAGCCCAGTTCGTCAGGGACCAGACGGACAGCTGTGCAAAAGCAGGTGCAGGCCCGATCATTCCGCTCGAGTTGCCGAGCGAAGGAGAGGCGCTGCTGGCTGTCCGTTCCGGGCAGGCCGTTGGCGACGTTTTGGACGCCGCACCTGCGGTGAATACAGCAGAAACATCGGGCGATGGCAAGCTTTTCGAGATCATCAACGATCCCCACAATCCAAAAGGGTTCGGTGCGGCGCCGACCGGCATCGGCGTTTTGAAGGCAAATGCCGACCTCACCCAGGCTCTTCAAAAGACGCTCCAGTCCCTGATCGAGGACGGCACCTATCAAAAGCTGCTGGACAAATACCATCTCTCGCAATACGCCGTCCAGACAGCCAAAGTTAACGGCGGTGCCTGATGCCTGCCCTGGAAATGAAACCGGCCACCGATGACAAGAGGCTCAGCGGCCATGACATCGTTGCCCGACCCCTGCGGCACCCTTGGAGATGGGTTGCCGCCGCCCTGATCGCTGCCGGCACCTCGTTGGGGATTATTTCGGTCTGGAACAACAAAAACATTGAACATGACGTCATCGCACAGTTCCTGTTCGACCCCCGCATCCTCAACGGGGTGCTCATGACCATTGTCCTGACCGCGTGCAGCATGCTGCTGGCAACTGTCCTGGCCACCATCCTCGCGGTCATGAGGCTATCGTCAAACCCTGTCATGGCTACCGTCGCGTGGGCCTACACCTGGTTCTTCCGGGGCACCCCGTTGCTCGTGCAGATCGTCTTTTGGGGCTATCTCGGTTTGTTGTATGCCAACATTTCAGTCGGGATTCCGATGACGGAGCTCACCATCTTCACCGCACCAACCCCTACCGTAGTGACCCCCTTTATTGCCGGCCTGCTCGCACTTGCACTGAACGAGGCGGCCTACGCCTCTGAAATCGTGCGAGCGGGTCTGCTCTCGGTTGATCCAGGCCACGTCGAAGCGGCGAACTCCCTGGGCATGTCGCCCCGCTACACCTTGCGGCGCATCGTCCTGCCGCAGGCAATGCGTATCATTATCCCCCCGATGGGCAACGAGACGATCTCGATGCTGAAGAACAGTGCCCTCCTGCAGCTGATCGCGGTCCAAGAGCTATATACCCGTGCCAGCGACATTTCCGCGCAAAATCTGCGCCAGGTCGAGCTGCTGGTCGTGGTCAGCATCTGGTACCTGCTCCTCACAACGGTGCTCTCGGTGCCGCAGTACTTCCTCGAGCGCCGCTATGGACGCGGTGTAGGCCGCCGCGTCACCACCCCGTGGCAGCGGCTACGTCATCTCAGCAGCAAGTTCCAGGAGATGCAGATCAAACGCGCTCCCGTCAATCCATCCCACACCGACCACGAAGAAGCCGTGAAGGAGGACAAACATGTCCGCTGAGAACACGAACAACGTCCTCGTAGACGTCCGAGGCGTTCGCAAGGCCTTCGGCAGCCTGCGCGTGCTGGATGACATAAACCTCTCCGTTCGCCGAGGCGAGGTCCTATGCCTGCTCGGCCCATCGGGGTCCGGCAAGTCAACCTTGCTGCGCTGCGTCAACCACCTTGAACGCCTCGACGGTGGCAGCATCTACGTGGACGGGGAGCTTATGGGCTACCGACCCCATCGCGGAGGCTTGCGGGAGATGAAGCCCGCGGAGATCGCCAAACAACGCCGCCACATTGGCATGGTGTTCCAGCGGTTCAATCTGTTTCCCCATCTCAGCGTTCTGGAAAACATCACGGAGGCGCCCACAGGGGTAAGTCGCACGCCCCGCCAGAAGGCGCGCGCCACCGCACTGGAACTACTCGACCGCGTCGGACTTGCCGAAAAAGCATCCTCCTATCCCGCCCAGCTTTCAGGCGGCCAGCAACAACGAGTTGCCATTGCCCGCGCTCTGGCGATGTCACCCAAACTCATGCTCTTCGACGAGCCAACATCGGCGCTTGACCCCGAGCTGGTAGGCGACGTCCTCAGCGTTATGCGCGATCTCGCCCGCAGCGGCATGACGATGATTGTGGTCACTCACGAGATCGGTTTCGCCCGCGAAGCCGGGGATCAGGTTGTCTTCATGGACGGCGGCGTCGTCGTGGAGTCCGGCGCTCCCCGCGACGTGTTGGAAAACCCTCAGAATCAGCGGACACGCGCCTTCTTACACAGCGTTCTCTAGCCGAGCGTCCTGAGACCTAGCCGGCAACGCCCCCCAATCGAACCATCGGAGACGACGTCGTTCACCCGATGCCAGTCCACCAGGCCGGGCAAATGCCCAGCCCGCTTGCGCTGCGGGCCATACTCCTCGCCCACTACGCGGCATCCACCACATCCGAAAGGACATCATGAGCAAGCGCCCGACCATTGCGCTCACACTGGGCCGTGACCTGCCCCACGACCCCAACAACTACAGGATCGCCGAAGCATACAACAGCGCTCTGCTAGCTGCCGGCGCCATTCCAGTCGCCATCGCGCCCGGGCTCGATCACGCAGCAGTACAGAGCGTTCTCGATCTCGTCGATGGCTTGCTGCTGCCAGGAGGAATCGATCCACACCCTCGGCTATTTGGCGAAGCGCCTGATCCAACTACCAATATTGACGAGGAACTCGACAGCCTGGAACTCCTGGTCATCGCCGAGGCGATGCGTCGCAGCATGCCGATTCTCGCGATCTGCCGAGGTGCCCAAATTCTCAACGTTGCACTCGGTGGCAGCCTCATCCAGGATCTGGAACCTGGACCAATCCAACACAAGCAAGAAGGGCAACTTGATATCACCACCCATGACCTCAACCTCGACCCGGATTCACGTCTAGGACGGCTCCACGGACAGACAAAGTTGCGGATCAACAGCCTCCATCATCAGGCGATAGCGCGCATTGCACCTCCACTTCGCGTCGTTGGACGCTCCGAAGACGAAGTGATTGAGGCAATCGAGTCAATCGATCGTTCGCATTGGATTGTCGGCGTGCAGTACCACCCGGAATGGCTGCGTTCCGACGGCCACGACCCGCTTTTCGAGGAGTTTGTCGCCAGGGCCCAAACCTATGAATCCGTCCCCGCATAAGGACCCGGATGGATTTGCCCGCCAGCAGATCAGTGCCTTGGCGGCATGCCCAGTCGTGATTGCCCCCTCCCACGCGAGGTCCAGACCAGACCCATACGGTCGCCCCATCAAGCCAAGAGTGAACGAATTAGTGATTTTTGAGAAAGGCGAAGAGTGAAAAACCTAGAGGCCTCCCAGCGGCGGGAGCTGATCCTTGAGACGGCCATCCGGCAAGGACTGCTGCACCCCGAGGAAGCTTTGGTCGCGGGTTTCATCGACCTGGACGCGGTCGAAGAGAACGTCAAGGCCCTGCACACCGCCTTCCCCGGCAACCCCGGCACACTCCACGCATTTGCGGCCAAGGCCAATTGCCTCGTCCCTGTCCTCTCCATGCTCAAAGACTTGGGCATGGGCTGTGAAGTAGCCAGTGAGGGCGAACTTGCCCAGGCCCTCGCCGCGGGGTTTCCCCCCGACAGGATCGTTTTCGATTCCCCCGCGAAGACCCGGGGGGAACTGCGGCAAGCCCTCTCACTGGGCGTGGCCATAAACGCCGACAACTTCCAGGAACTCGAGCGCATCGACCATCTTCTGGGCCAGTCGCCGTCGGCCTCCAAGATCGGCATCCGTATCAACCCACAGGTCGGCCTGGGCGGCATAGAGGCCATGAGCACCGCAGGGGCGACGTCGAAGTTCGGAATCGCATTGACAGACCCCGGCAGCAGGGCGCGCCTGTTCGAGGCCTACCGTAAATATCCTTGGCTCAGCCGCGTCCACGCCCACGTTGGGTCCCAGGGATGCCCCCTGGCGCTTATCGCAGACGGGATAGCACGGGTTGTGGACTTCGCCGATGAAGTAAACGAAACACTCGGCCGCCAGCAGATCAGGGCCATAGACATCGGAGGCGGCCTGCCGGTCGATTTCGAGAGCGACACGATGGAATCGAGCTTTGATCCCTACGTCCGCGAGCTGCGAAAAGCAGTGCCGGGTCTGTTCAACGGCAAATACGAAATCATCACCGAATTCGGCCGGACCATACTGGCGAAGTTCGGATTCCTGGCGGCGCACGTTGAATACACCAAAACCAGCGGCGGCCGCCGGATCGCCATCACCCATGCCGGGGCGCAAGTCGCCACCCGAACCGTATTCATGCCGGAGGCATGGCCCATTCGCGTCCAAGCGCACGACCGCCTTGGACGGCGAAAACCAGGGGAACCCGTCGCCCAGGACATCGCAGGACCCTGCTGCTTCGCCGGCGACTTGATCGCCCGGAACCGGCTCCTGCCACCGCTCGAACAAGGCGACATCATCACCCTCCTCGACACCGGCGCGTACTACTTCTCCACACCCTTCAGCTACAACTCATTGCTCGAACCAGGCATATACGGAGCAAAAATCGACGCCGAAGGAAGCATAAAATTCACCACACTCCGACGTCCCCAAAGCATCCCGGAACTACTGGAGCGGACAGGGCTGAACCAGCTTCCCTCCCTGGCTATCCCCCAATCAATCTAGAAAACAACGACAGGAACCAATCGGGAGGTACAACCCTCCCGAGCCGGAGCATCCTACAGACCTAGAAGTCAGCGTCCCAAAGGGAATCCTTCATTCGGCGGACTATCTCCAGCGGCTTTCGGAGAGTCTCCCACCCCATCGGTTGCGGGACTGTCCGATAAACGATGTGTGGAGTCCGGCCGGTTTTCATTAGGGGATGGCTCTTTCGAGGCGGCCGCCGCGCTTAGCGCAGGCTTCCACCTCATCACCCAGCGTGCCCTGCCGCCGCCGGTTGGCCCAGGGATCCGGCGACCAGGTACAGGCACCTCAGGGCAGCGGTCTCGTTCGGAAAGTGCCCGCGCCCGCACGGCCCTCCGACACCGGGCGTTGATCGACTCGACGAAACAAAGGAGGACTCGTGTCCCACGAACCACATCTATCGGTGACCAGCGTTGCCTTCCCACTAATGGGCGGCGACAATTTCCCAAGCCGACCGCTTCCTCTGTCCCTTGAGGTCACCACTGTGGAGGAGCCATGGCGCAGAGACGAAAAGCTTTGCCGTGCGGTCAACGTACTCATACCCTTCGCCTTGGAACACAAGCAGGGAATCCTCGTCATACAACGCGACTACGGCAAGTACATCGTCCGCGTCGATCAGGAAGTGCCATGCGGCGTGACTCACGAAACCCGTCATCAAAACCTGCAAAAGGGGAAATCATGATTAAGATCCTTGGCTTGTGAACCCTTCCTAATGAGTTACACCCCAACCTGACGTCCGGTTGGGGTGTGGTAAGTGTCAGAATAGGGCCCTACACGGGACTGATTGCACGGACCGCCGAACAGTCTGAGAATCCTGACAAGTTTGAAGTACTTCTCCACATGCTCGCCTGCCTGAGAGAGCCGTACCGACTACCCCAATGCGACACACAAACCGCTCCGCACCGTGACTGAAGTTCTGGAGATGGCTTTTGCGGAATGCCCCCAACCTTGACGGCATCAACCTGACCAGGGTTAGGCTCACCACGAGCCAGCGACGGCGCCGCCACAGGAGGAATACATGTCACTGCAGGAAATCGAGTTCACGTCCGCCAACGGCCGCGACACCATCCAGGCGTGGGTCTACGAACCCATCGGCAAGCCCAAGGGGATCGTGCAGCTGATCCATGGGCTCGGCGAGCACTCCCGCCGCTACCTGCACCTCATTTCCACCCTGGTGGACACGGGATTCATCGTGGTGGCAGGTGACCACGCCGGGCACGGGCGCACGGCCATGCAGCAGGGCACCTGGGGCGACGCCGGAGACAATGCCGCCAGCGTGGTGGTTGCCGATGAACTCACCCTGCAGGCCAAAGCCCGGGAGGGACTCCCCAAGCTTCCGTACGTGGTGTTCGGCCACAGCTGGGGATCCATGATTGCGCGCGGCTTGGCCATCAATCCAAAGGCGCAGCTTTCCGGCCTGATCCTCTGCGGCATCGCCGCCCAGATGCGGGGCATCGAGACAATGATCAACCGGCCCGAACTGGCACGGCTTGCCTCCGGCGAGCGCGCTGCGGAGCCCGCGCCCGAGGAACTGGTGGGCCAGTTGTTCGACGGTTTCCTGGGCCGCTTCGGCGAAGGTGCCGGCCCCACTGCCTGGGTGGCGCTGGACCCCGACGTCGTTGCCGACCACGGGCGGGATCCCTTCAACAACTTCGGCGCACCGCTGAGCGCGCGCTTCCTGCAGGGCTTCGTGGACCTCTACGACCAGGTCAACGCCGACGACTGGTACAAACAGCTCCCCGCGGACCTCCCTGTCCTCATCCTCGCCGGCGACCAGGACCCCGTGACCAACTACGGCGAAGGGGCCTACCACGTGGCCAACCGCCTGGCTGATTCGGGCCACGCGGACGTCCGCACCCGCGTCTTCCCCGGCGTCCGGCACGAGGTGCACAACGAACCCACCACCCGCGCCGAAACCGAGCGCGAGACGGTCGAGTTCATCCAGCGGGTCTCGCACCAGCGGCAGGACTCCCCCACGCCGTCAGCCACATCCTGACGGTCCCGGGGAAAGCAGCCCGGCGGCAGGTTACGACGACGGCGCCCGGCCCGCCGCCGTCGTCGAACCTTCCAGCAAAACCAGACCGGCACGTCAGGCGTGCGTTGCCTTCCCCGGCCAGCGGGGCCGGCGTGAAAAGGTGGGCCCCGCTGGCGGCGGAACCCTGGCAGGGTCGGCGCCGGGCCGCCGTCGGCGCAGTTCCAAGGCCAGCGCCTCCTGACCGCGCGCCATCGCCCACCGGTGGTTCGCGGCAAAGGCCGGCTTGAGCAGCCAACTCAGCCGCCGCAGCAGCGGCTTCGCCGCGCTGACCCGCCACTCGTAGGTGACCACCGTTTCGGGCCCGTCCTGCTTGAACGTCCAGCGTCCGGTGCCGTTGAGGTCGCCCCGCGCGGAGATGGCGAAACCGTGCTCCGTGATGGGCTCGGTGACGGTGAGCCGCCACTTGAGCGTGTACGGCAGCCAGCCTTTGGTGTGGAGGAAGAACGCCTTCCCGGTGCCATCCGGGTTGCCCGGCACCAACTGTTCGACCGCCAAATACACCGACGGCCACCAGCGGGGAAGCGTGCCGGCATCGCCCAGGATGTCCATGACCTCCCGCGGGGTACCCGCCACGCGCCAGACGGTCAGGAATTCGTAGTCAGTGCTGCTGTTCGAAGTGCCGGCCATTGGTGCCTCCACGGCGAGGATGAATAGGCGGCCAACAGTACTCACGCCGTTGTTTGTGGTCAACGGGCGGCCAGCAACCCTCTTACTCAACTAAATTGATTTAGTGCGGAGTGTGGGCTAGATTACTTTTGTCCAGACTTGGTCCCTCCTGGCCGCTCAAGCTGCCGGCTCACTGGGGCCGCGTGACTTTCCCTTTTGCCTTGCGAGGAGTTTCCCTTGATCGGAGTTGCGGGTGCACCCGTGAGTTTTGGCGTCTTTGACTTAGGCGCAACAGCAGGAGGCCGCGTGCCCGGGCCGGACGAGGTCTGCGCGGTCCTGAGTAAACACGGATATACCGGGATCGATCTGGGGCCGGTGCGGATTTCTCGGCCGCGGCCCGAGGCTCCGTAGCCGGCTGGAGGAGTACGGGTTGTCCCTCGCCGGCGGCTGGATCGATCTTCCCTTCACCGACGACGACGCCTTTACCGCGGCGCTTCCGTCGCTCTCGGTAGTACTTGACGTGTTTGACGAAGCCTCGGCCGGGCTGCGGGGCCACCTGCCGCTGCCGACTCTTGCGGACAGCGGCTCCGACCGCCGTCGGGCGAATCCGGGAGGAGGCGCGCACGTGGCCCTCGACGCGGAGGGCTGGACCACGGTGGCCCGGAACGTGGCCACCGCCGCGCGCCTGGTGCGGGACCGCGGGTACGAACCCACCTTCCATCACCATGCCTGTACCTACGTGGAAACACCGGAAGAGATCGAGGAGTTCCTCGATTGCACTGACGTGGGCCTAACGCTGGACACCGGCCACCTCATTCTTGGTGGCGGTGATCCGGTGGAAAGCCTCGGGCTGTGGGGGAAACGGATCAACCACGTCCACATCAAGGATGCCCGGGCCGACGTCCTGAGCGCCGTGGTCCGGGACAAAGGGGACATGCGTGATGTCTGGGCCGGGAAGGCATTCGTGCCCCTGGGCGACGGCGACCTGGATGTGGAGACGTTCATGGACGGTCTGGCGCGGACAGGCTATGACGGCTGGCTGGTGGTGGAGCAGGACACCATCCCCCAGCCTGGCGACGACCCAGACCTTGCAGACAAACACCATGCCATCAACCGCAACGTACTCAGAAAGTGGATCCCCTAATGACTTTGCTTCGAATCGGAGTTGTGGGACTGGGCGCCGTTGCCCAGTCCGTGCACCTGCCCCTGATCACAAGGCGATGGGATCTGTTCGACCTCGTTGCGGTGGCAGATCTCTCCCCCGCCCTGCTTGGCCGGGTAGGCGCCCAATACGGCATCCCGGCCGGGCACCAGTACCACAACCTGACCGACATGCTGGCCGGTGAGGACCTGGACGCCGTCTTGCTGTTGACCTCGGGATCCCACGGCCAGCCGGCCCTGCAGTGCATCGAAGCAGGGGTGGCGGTGCTGTGCGAGAAGCCACTGGCGTTCTCCCTCGGGGAGATCGAACTGCTGCGCAAAGCCGAGCAGGGCCAGGGCCGGCCAATGCTCCTGCTGGGCTACATGAAGGAGTACGACCCCGCCGTCCTGACCCTGAAAGAACGGTTGCCAGGCCTGAAAGACACGCGGTACGTCAACGTGGAAGTGCTCCACCCCGCCGGCTCCGCGCAGCTGGCCTTCGCCAACCTCCACCCGGGAGCCCGGGACGTCCCCGCCGACGTGCTCTCCGGGCTGGTGGAAGCCGACGAACAAAAGCTGGATGCAGCCCTGGGCAAAGACAGCCCCGGCCTGCTGCGGCGGCTCTACTCAAACGTCATCCTTGGCAGCCTCATTCACGACATCGCGGTGGTCCGGGCGCTGGTGGGCCCGTTGCAGGCAGTCGATTCCGTCCTTTACTGGGCAGAACAGGACGATCCGGGGTCCATCGAAATAGCTGCGACAGCTGCCGAGGGGGTCCGCGTGCACTTCAATTGGCATTACCTGGCCGACTACCCCGCGTACCGCGAAACCGTGACCGTCCACCACACCACGGGCAGCGGAAAACTGGAATTCACCGTCCCCTACCTCCTCAACGCCCCCACCAGGCTGCAGATCACCGAGAAAGCCGGCAGCGGGGTCTCCGACTCCCTGTTCGCCGACGTCACGGAAGCATTTGAGCAGGAACTCGTCGCCTTCCACAGGATGGTGGACGGTCAAGCGACACCTCCCACCGGGATCGCCGAAGGTGAGGCGGACGTCCGGGTCGCCCAGCTGATCGCCGCAGCCCTGGCCGAGTCCCTGCAGCTCTCCCTCGGCGGAGAGGCGGCCTCGGCATGAGCCCGGTAGAGGAGACCGGCATCGTCCTGGTACCCCACACGCACTGGGACCGGGAGTGGTACGAACCCTTCCAGGTGTTCCGCTTCAAGCTGGTCCAGATGTTCGACACCGTCCTGAAAATGGCGGAGGAAGACCCACGGTTCCGGTTCACGCTTGACGGCCAGACGGCCGCGATCGAGGACTACCTGGAAATCAGGCCCGAAAACGAAGAGCGGGTCCGCGCCGTGGTGGCCAGTGGTCAACTGGCGCTGGGCCCCTGGCAGATCCTGCTCGACGAATTCCTGTGCTCGGGCGAGACCATCATCCGCAACCTCCAAATGGGCATGGCGGGCGCCCGGCGGCTGGGCGGGTACATGAATGTGGGCTACCTGCCCGACATGTTCGGCCACGTGGCCCAAATGCCGCAGATCCTGAGCCGGGCCGGCATCGCCCACGCCTGCCTCTGGCGCGGAGTGCCAGCCAAAGTTTCCGGGCATTCGTTCAGGTGGGAAGCCCCGGACGGATCATCCGTCCGGGTGGAATACCTCTTCGACGGATACGGCAGTGCCCTGGACCTCCTGGCCATTCCCGAACACATCCCGCACGCGTTGGCGGAATACCGGCAACAAACCGCCGACAGGTACCGCGGCGACCCCATCCTGGGCATGGTCGGCACCGACCACATGCCGCCGGACACGGCACTGATGCGCCACGTGGACACGTACGGTTCACCCGCCTTCCCCATCCGCGTCGGCACGCTGGAAGAGTACGTTTCGGCCTTCGACCCGGAGGATGCGCGCCTGGAGGCAGTGCGCGGGGAACTCCGCTCCCATGCCCGGGGCAACATCCTTCCGGGTGTCTTCTCCATCCGCCGCAACCTCAAGATCGCGATGGCCGCCGCAGAGCGGATGGCCTTGGACGCCGAACGGCTGGCGGCAGCCCATCTGGGCGTCGACTTCGAACCCTTCATCAGCATGTCCTGGCGCCGCATCATCGAGTCCACCGCGCACGACTCCGTGGTGGGCTCCGGCACCGATGAAACCGTCAGCCAGGTAGAGGCGCGGCTGCACGAAGCAGCCCAGATAGCCCGCGCCGCCCGCGACGAAGTGGCCCTCTCGGTGGCCGGCGGCATCCCCAGCGACGCGTTCGTGGCGTTCAATACGTTGCCCGCGGACCGCAACGTGGTGGTGGAACTCGACGTACCTGCCCCGGAAGCAGGACTGCCCGTGGCCGCCATGACCGGCGACGGCACCCTGCTGCCGGTGCAGGAAACCGAGCACGCCCCCACCATGCTCGGTGATGAGACCATGGACGCCTCCGTCCTGGTGGAACGCATGATGAACCGCATCCACGGACGCGAATTGTTCGGCCAGCTCATCGAGCAGTACCGGGTGGCACCGTATTCCCTCGAGTTCGATGTGGCGCAGGTGCCCACGGCCCCGGTGTTCGACATCGTCGCGTTCAAGGCCGAACTGGCAGCCGCCGTCGAGGCACACCCCGGCGACTGGAAAGTCCGGATCGTCGCCGAACCCCGGCGCCGGGTGCTGGTGGGCGTCCCCGTCGCGGCCATGGGCATTACCCCGTTCAAGGTCTTCCAGGCAGAACGCCCCGAACCGGAGCACATCAGCTGCGACGACGGCATTCTGGACAACGGACTCATCTCGGCGCGCATCGGCCCGGACGGGGACGTCACCCTGACCGGGGCGGACGGCACCGTCCTGCACGGTATCGGCAGGCTGGCTGACGGCGGGGACTGCGGGGACAGCTACAACTACGGCCCTCCAGCCGTGGACAGGATCGTCACTGACCCTTCCCGGGTGGCCGTGGAGGTCGTCGAACGCGGACCCGTACGCGCAGTCGTCAAGGTCACCAGGCACTACTCCTGGCCGCGTTCCCTGGACCGCAGCATGGGGAGCCGGGACAACGACACCGTCGACGTTCCGGTCCACACGTTCGTGGAGCTGCGCCGCGGTGAACCATTCGTTCGGCTTCGCGTCCAGTTCACGAACGAGGCAGCAGACCACCGGCTGCGGATGCACATCCCGCTCCCTGGCCCCGTGGAATCCTCCGCGTCGGAAGGCCAGTTCTCCATCACCACCCGCCCGCTTACCGCAGAGGGCGGCGGCGGCGAATTTCCGCTTCCGACGTTCCCCGCCTACACCTTCGTGTCCGCGGGACCAGCTACCGTGCTCCTGCACGACGCCACCGAGTATGAGGTGGTGGATGGAAAGGAACTGGCGCTCACGCTGCTGCGCGCCGTGGGATCGATCAGCGTCAACGTGCACCCTCTTCGTGACGAACCGGCCGCCTCCGAGATCCCCATCCCGGGCGCGGAAGAAGCAGGAACCCAGGTGGACGTCGAATTTGCGGTCATGGCCTCCGCGCAGGGTTACCGCAGCGCGGACGCGGTGCGGCTCGCGGACCACTTCAACGCACCCGGCCTGGCCGTACGCGGCCGCGGCACCCCGGCACCCACGGTTCCGGCGCCTGCGGAAGGCCTGCGGCTCAGGGGGGATGGCATCCGGTTGAGCAGCATGCGCCAGGTGGGCGACGACGTCGAAATCCGTGTTGTCCTGCTGGCCGAACAGCCCACCGGTGGCGTGGTGACCGGCCCCTTCGGCGGCGTGTCCACCGTTGACCTGGCGGGCCGGACGTTGTCCTCGGAACCGGCTGACGGTGAGTACAAGTTCGAGCTGGATCCGTGGGAAATCCGGACACTGCGCCTGACTCCCTCGAAGTAATTGCCACAACAGATACGCCCCGTTTCACCAGAAGCGGGGCGTATCTGTTTGGTCAGGCTATGTGGTGAGGGCGAGGATGCGGCGGTCCGACGTTTCGAGCCGGTACGGTCCGGCTCCCTGGGCGTCGATGGCTGCATAGGGGTCGCGGATGAGCTGCCGGCGGCCTTCGAAGTCCACCAGGATGGTCCCTTCCGCGTCGATAGCAACCAATTCGCCGTCGACCCGCAACAGCAGCGGTGCGTCGACCCCCAGGCTGAGGGCTGTCGGGCCGGCCTTGAGCGCCGCCAGGAGTCCCTCTTCGGACGGGTCCGCAGACTGCACCCAAGTTGTGGGCAGCCCGGTGGGATGGCCGTCCTCGAGGCGGTGGAAGTCCCCGCCCCCGAGCGGAATGACGGGCTCGCTCCAGGCGCTCAACCAAGCCCAGATGCTGGTATCGCGCCGGTTGGGCAACCAGGTTTCATGCATGATCTCGGCGTGGGTGGGCTTCCGGGACAACTGCCATTGCCACGAACAATCGGTGGCCACCGGGTGGTTGATGGACAGGAATCCGCCTTCGCCTTCAACCTGGTCAAGCCAGGCGTCAGGGTGGTCCCGGAAATCCACCCAGTTAATGCGGCCGTAGGCGTTCGCATGGCCGCGGACGGTGGTGACTTCCTGTCCGGGCAAAAGCGCGATCCCATACTCATTGCCCACGCCCTGCAGGTGCGGATGGTGGCTGACGGTGTTGTGGTCCGTGACGGCCAGGAAGTCCAGCCCGTTCCGTGCAGCCTCTCCCGCCAGTTGCCGGAGGGAGAGGCTGCCGTCGGAATGGAGGCTGTGTGCATGGCAATCCCCGGCAAGCCACCGCATCCCTGCCGCGGCAGGAAGATTCCGACGGCGGCTGGCCGGGACTGTGCCGGCCGGCGCGGGGGCCGGCGGCTCGGGTTCCACGGCCCCTGTTGCCGGCGTATTGATGGTCAACTCGACCGTGACACCCTCCGCCGGAATCTGGTGAAGGCCCAGCACAACCTTCCACACACCGGTTTCAAGTTCACCCGGGCAATAGCCGGTGGACGCCGCGGTCCTGCTGATCACAAACCGCTTCTTGGCTCCGCCGGACCAACCCCGCCACCCGCCAGGACCCATGCAGCCCAAATCAATGACCGCCCGGGACCTGTCGTAGTCCAGGAGCACTTCCAAAGATTCGCAGCGTCCCAGCTCGAAGGGAACGTCGAAGTAGAGGTTCCCTGCCCGGTCCTCCGGGGTCAGCATCCGGCTGATGCGCACCGTCAGTCTCCGATCCGCAGACCTTCAGCATCGAACAACAGCGTCCGCCGGGGCTCAAACGTGACCCATAGGCGTGTTCCGATTCCGGGCTCATGGTCCTCACTGACCACAACCTGGACCGGTTCCCCGCTGTCCGCCAGTTCCACCGTTATCAGGGCGGAGGCGCCCAGGTTCTCAGACACGGTGACCGTTCCTTCCAGGCTGCCGGGGGCCGCGGCCGGGGATATGCCCAGGTATTCGGGCCGGGCTCCCCAGGTGACTTCCTGGCCCTCGGCTACCCTGCCGACGGCATCGGAGGGCAACGGCACCTGCTGGGTGCCGATCGTCACTGTGTGGTCCCCGACGATGCCCTTGAGCAGGTTCATGGACGTTGAGCCAACGAACGACGCCACAAAGGTGTTGGCCGGACGCTGGAACACTTCCCGGGGCGTTCCGAGCTGCTGCATCTTGCCCGAGCGCATGATCGCGATCCGGTCGGCGAGGGCGAGTGCTTCGGCCTGGTCGTGGGTGACGAACACCGTGGTGACGCCGAGGTCCAGCTGGAGCTTCTTCAGGAATGTCCGGGCCTCGAGCCGGAGGCGGGCGTCCAGGTTGGACAAGGGTTCGTCAAACAGGAAGACGTCGGGGCGGCTGGTCACCGCCCTGGCCAGGGCGACGCGCTGCTGCTGGCCGCCCGAAAGCTGCCCGGGCCGGCGCTCCAGCAAGCCCTGGAGGGACAGCTTGTCACCGACTTCTTCGGCCCTGGAGTGGCGTTCGGTCTTGGCGACCTTCTGGATCTTCAGCGGGTACGCGATGTTGTCGGCAATGGACATGTGCGGAAACAACGCATAGTCCTGGAACACCATGGCGACGCGGCGCTGCCCCGGTTCCATGTTAGTGACTTCCCGATCGCCGATTTTGATGCTGCCGGACGTGGATTTCTCCAGGCCCGCGATGGTGCGAAGCAGGGTGGTCTTGCCGCAGCCGGAGGGACCCAGCAGGGCGAAGAACTCGCCGTCGTGGATGGTGACGTCCATTTCGTCCACGCCGCGGACTCCGCCGGGATACTCCTTGATCAGGGAGCTGGTGGTGATGCTGGCCATTAGCTTTTGATACCTCCATGGAAGCGGAACCCGTAGCGCCGGTTGACGAAGAAGTACATTGCGACGACGGGGATTGAAAAGAGCAGTGAGAAGGCGGAAATCAGGGCGAGGTTCGGCTGGCCGCCTTCGGTGTAGAAGGTGTACATCACCACGGCCGCGGGCGACTTGGATGGGGACCTAAGCAGGATGTAGGGAACCAGGAAGTTGCCCCAGACCTGGACGACAGCCCACACGGCGATGGTGGCGAGCCCGGGCCGGGCCAGCGGGATGACGACGTCCCACAGGATCCGCAGGGGCTTGGCACCGTAAAGGCGTGCCGATTCTTCGTAGGACTTGGGTGTTGAGTCCATGAAGTCCTTGAGGATGAAGATCACCGTGGGGAGGATCCCGCCGCTGAGCACGAGGATCACACCGAACTGGGAGTCAATGAGGCCCAGCTTCACCATCAGCAGGAACGTGGGCACCATGGCTGCTGTGCCCGTGATGATGGACGAGAGCAGCAGCAGTGTGTAGAGCAGCAGGTCGCGGCCGGGGTATTTTCACGCGTGACAGCGAGTAGGAAGCCAGCGAGCCGAGGACCAGCACCACCACCATCGAACCGAGGGCCAGGATCAGCGAGTTGCCAAGGGAAGCGATGGCGGTCGGGTTGTCGAACAGGATCTTGAAGTTGTTGAAGGTGAATTCCGGCAGCTTCACGTTCAGGCCGGGGTGGGCGTCGAAAGGTGCGAAGACGAGCCACAGCACGGGGATGACGAAGAACGCCAGGACCAGGGCGGTGAAGACGCTCTTGCCCATCAGCCCAAGGAAGTGCGTGAGCATCTGCCGGCTCTCACCGTTGGCGGTTCGCTTGGAGCCAGTCACGGCGGTCATGATTTTCTCTCCTTCAGCAGGCGCAGGTAAACGGTGGCGATGACCAGGTTGATGATGATCATGATCAGTGAGATCGCCGAGCCCTGCCCGAGTGCTCCGTCGTTCAAGGCCAGCCGGTAGATGAAAATCGGCAGGATGTTGGAGCGGTCATCGGGTCCGCCCGCCGTGAGCAGGTAGGGGGTGAAGGTGTTGAAAGTCCAGAGCGTGATGAGCAGCGTGTTGGTCAGGACGTGTCCACGGATGTGTGGGAACACCACGTCGCGAAACTGTGCCCAGGCGCCGGCCCCGACCATGCGCGCGCTCTCGAGCTGGGATGGCGGCACCGAGGCGAGGGCGGAACTGAACAGGAGCATCGAGAATGCTGTGCCCACCCAGGTGTTGAACACAACGATGCTCTGCAGCGGGTAGTCGAGCAGCCAGGCGGTGTTGCCCGTGGAGAGCATCGCGTTCAGCGTGCCATCGCTGCGGTCCAGCATTGCGTACCACAGGAAGGTGGTGACCGAACTGGGAATGATCCAGGCCAGCAGCACGAAGAATTCGACGACGGCCCGCACCGATTTCCTGACCCTGGTCATGGTCCAGGCGATGGCGAACCCCAGTGCGGACTGTCCGATGACGGCAGACCCGAACACGAAAATCAGCGTCAGCCCCAGGGAGTTGAAGAACCTGTCGTCGGAGAGCGCATTGATGTAGTTGTCTATCCCGACGAACTGCGGGTTCTTGGCCGCTGAACCACTGAGGCGGTAATTGGTCATGCCCAGGTAGAGCGTCCAGAGGGCGGGGAAGACGAGGAACAGCGAGATCAGGAGCAGGGCCGGCGCCAGGAAGGCCATGGCCCTCGCTTTGCCCAGGCCTGCTACGTCGCCGTCGTCAACGACTGCCCGGGAGGGCCCGGTGCCCGCTGCTGGAGCGGTCACCGGAGCCTCCACTTTTGGGTCACTTGAAGGTTTTGTCGCTACCACCGACGATTCCCTCCAACGCCTTCTGGTACGAGCTGCCTGCATCCGCGGCCGACTTGCCCGAGGCCACCATCCCGCTGGCGTCCTGCAGTGCAGCCGAAACCTGGGTGTAGTCCGCGAGTCCGGGACGGAACGCCGTCACCGGCAGGACCTCGGTGGAAATGAAGTTCAGCAACGGGTCAGCTTTGAGGATTTCTCCGTTGACGTCGTCCCGGGCTGAGATCTGGGGAGTTGACCCGATTCGGGCCTTGATCGCGTCCGCCGAGGACATGAACTGGAGCAGTTCCCATGCCTGCTGCGGGTACTTGGTTTTGGGGTTGATAACCTCACCGGAACCGCCGGACATGCTGACAAAGTCAGCGCCGTTGGGGCCCTTGCCGGGCGCTTGGGCGGGGATCTTTGCCCACCCCACTGCGCTGTCCCGGTTCGCCATGGGTGACACACCCTTCACCGGGTTGATCACGGAGCGCCAGAGGTAGTCACTTTCGATCAGGATGCCCAACTTGTTTTGCGAGAATTCCTGGAAGGACTTGTCCCGGCCCTTGGCGTCCTGCTGGAGCAGGGGGTCGCCCAGCTGCTCCGAACCGTAGACCTTTGAGTAGAAGTTCAGCACGTCCTGGACGCCCTGGCTGTTGCCCTGCCACTTGCCGTCCTTGTTGATCGGCTGGCCGGTACCCTGCAGCAACGGCAGGAACCCCTGCATCGTTGCCGCTTCTCCCATTGCCTTGCCCGCATTGATCTGCAGGGGCGTCACGTCCGGAAGTTTCTTGAGCTTGCGCGCGGCATCGAGGATGTCGTCCCAGCTCTTGGGCTGCCAGTCGGCGGGGAGGCCCGCCTGGGCGAACAGGGTCTTGTTGAAGTAGATGACCCGGCCATCCGTGCCGTCCGGAACGCCGTACTGCTTGCCCTCGTACGTGGTGAGCTGCTGAACGGCAGGCTTGATCTGCTTCCAGCCGTCCCAGGCCTGGACCTTGTCCTTGCCCACAATGTCCTCAAGGGGGCTGATGTACCCGGCGTCAGCGAACTCGCCCAGCCAGATGCCGTCGATGGACGTGACGTCCGCGCCCTGCCCCGTGGACAGGTCCAGCGAGACTTTGGTCTTGTAGGCCTGGTCATCCACGCCGTTGGGCTGGAAGTTGACCTTGGCCGTGACGCCCTTGGCCTTTTCCGCCTCCTCAAACTTGGGGATGACGTAGTTGGTGATCCAGTCGGCGCCGGCGGCATTTTTCCCGCCCGAGATGGAGTTGGCGGTAATGGTCAGCGTCACCTCCTTGGCGTCCGCATTCTGGTCGGTTGCCTGGGATGGTGCAGATGAGCTGCCGCAGGCGCTCAGGGCAACGGTGCCCGCGAGCAGACCTGCTGCAGCCGCAAAAAATCTCGTCCTAGTCATATCAGGGGATCCCTTTGGGAGACAGAGCTCCGCCTCTGCGAAGCTACTTGTTGGAGTGTCCGAACTAACAGACAGCCTGTGATACAGGCCACTATAGTCTAGGATCGGGCTTAGTCAAATAAATTGAGTTAGGGAGTTCGGATGCCTCGCGGATCGAATCTGGAGCGTGTCAGCGCCTTCAATCAGGCCGTTGTACTGGACCTCGTGCGCCGCTCGGAATCAGGGATGAGCAGGGTGGAACTCATCGGCGCAACGGGCCTGTCCACGCAGACGGTGTCCAACATCGCGAGGCGGCTGCTGGATCTGGGACTGATCCTGGAGAGCGGAAAAGTGCACGTCCCCCAGGGCAAACCGCGAACCACGCTGACCATCGATCCGAAGAGCAAATATGCGGTGGGGGCCCACCTGGATCCATCCATGCTCACGTTCGTGCTGCTGGACCTGGCAGGTACGGTGGTGCACCGCAAACACCTCCCGGTGGTGGCCGTTGCCGGACCGGAAGAAACCGTGGCACGGATTGCGGCTGCCATTGAGGATCTGATCAGCGAAACGGATATACCCCGGACGCGCGTCCTGGGAGTAGGCATCGCCGCACCCGGACCCATCGAGTTCGATCAGGGCGCCGTGGTTGGGCCGCCGATGCTGACCGGCTGGGAGCGCGTGGAATTGCGGGAATCGCTCGGGAAAGCCACGGGATTTCCCGTCTTCCTGGATAAGGACTCAGCCGCGGCAGCCCACGCCGAGTTGTGGGTGCGGGACAAGAGATCAGACCAGAATTTTGCCTTCGTCTACCTCGGCAGCGGCGTCGGCGCAGCCGTGGTGATGAACGGCGAAGTGGTGCGCGGATCTTCGAACAATGTGGGCGAGATCGGACATTTTTCCACCGGTGAGGGAGGCCGGCTGTGCGGTTGCGGACGCAAGGGCTGCCTGGGCATATCCATCATGCCCGTCGAGCTGGTCAACGACGCCGTCGTCAAGGGGATCCTCTCCGGCCCCGTCGACGATTCGGACCTGCGCCAAATCACCGACCACTTCCACAAGCTGGCGGCGTTGGCGGATGCCGGGGACCAAAGCGCCTCGTCGATCTTCCAGGAAGCAGCGGACCGCCTTGCCCGTGCCGTGGAGGACATCGCGAACCTGCTCGACGTCGATGGCATCGTCTTCGGTGGACCGTCCTGGCCCCCGGTCGGAACCCGATACCTTGAAGTCCTCCACGCCGCCCTTGCCAACCGCCTGGCCATGGGAATGATCCACGAAGTCGAGCTGGTGGGTTCGGTTCTCGGCGAGGACATCACGGCCGTGGGAGCCGCCTGCATCGTCCTTGACCACGTCCTGGCACCCCGGTCCGGAGGCCTGTTGCTGGAATGACCCCCGTCACGGCGGCCAGCGCGCCCCTTCGCGCGGCGTCGTGGCATCCTGCTTCAACGCGGCCGGAACGTCCGCCTATGGGCGCGCGGGCCGGGACCTGTAGACGTGGCCAGGGATGAGCGGCGTTCCTTCGAAGAGCTGCGGGACTGACACCAGCCGGTAGCCCTGCCCTTGCAGGGTGGAGATCAGTTCCTGTTGTCCGGCTATTGTCGTTGGCTGGACGTCGTGCATGAGCACCACGGCCCCGGGCGTAATTTCCTTGAGCACTTTGGGCACAAAGGCCGCCGGGTTCTTGCTCTGCCAGTCAAGCGAGTCGACGGCCCAGATAATGAGTGGTTTGCCCACCGCACCCTGCACGGCGGCATCAGCTGCACCGTAGGGCGGCCGCATCATGGCCGGGGTGGACCCGGTGGCGGCCAGGATGGCGGCGTCCGTACGCTCGATCTCCTTCTTGACCGCGGGGATGGGCAGCTTGGTGAGATAAGGGTGGCTGTAGGTATGGTTTCCGATCGCGTAGCCTGCGTCGGCCACTTGTTTCGCGATTGATGGGTTGGCGGCAGTATTGGACCCGGTCATGAAGAAGGTGGCTTGGGCTTTTCTCTCTGCCAGGATGGCCAAAAGCTGCGGTGTCGTGCGGGCGTCCG
This sequence comes from Arthrobacter sp. SLBN-112, assembly GCF_030944625.1. Classification (NCBI taxonomy): domain Bacteria; kingdom Bacillati; phylum Actinomycetota; class Actinomycetes; order Micrococcales; family Micrococcaceae; genus Arthrobacter; species Arthrobacter sp. SLBN-112. The sequence goes on along the minus strand of NZ_JAUSXY010000001.1, from coordinate 1,078,795 downwards.
GCCCGTCGTCGTACGTCAAGGCAGCGCACGGGACGATGTCGCAGTTCACATGCCGGAGTGCCGGTGCCGTCGCCGGACGCGGGACCGCGGCGGCGTTCAGCTGCCCCAGCACGTGGCGGCCGTAGTCGCTGAGCGCCGCCCTGGCATCGCCGGCACTCATCGTCATGGACACCTGGCGGCCGGGCCCCCCGGGCAACTCCGCCGTTACCGTGAGTTCCCCCGATGGGCTGAGAAGCAGGTCGGTCACCGGTGGTTCCTGCTGGGAAGGCGCCGCGATGTCCGCCGGGACACCCGTGATGCGGGATTGGATGCCGGGGACAGACTCCGGCCGAAGCAATTCCGCGCCGCTGCGCAGTTGCCCGGTGACTGTGTCGACGTACACGGTGGCAGACCTTACGGAGCCCGTCCCGTTCGTCCCGGAACTCTTCACTTTTTCACGGACGACGACGATTGTTCCGGCAGCCTGCACGGGCGCCGCCGAGACGGTCATTTCCTGGTTCAAGGGCTGGAGTGCGTTCAGTGCCATCGCGGGCCGGTAGCGGCTGCCGGCCGGCGCGGCCGCATCCAGGACGCCAAGCAGCCAGGAATCGACCTGCATGTTCAACCCCGGCAGCCCGTCGATATAGGTCCAGGACGCATTGACGCGATGATCTCCGACGTGGGCGGTCAACGTCATGGGGTACCCGCCGGGCGCCCCGACCGCGCGATCCAACATGTCCGACACCAGGGTGGGCAGGGGCTCGGCCTGCGGTTGGCTTGAAACCCGTTCATGCGGCCGCATGGTCACGTATGGCGCCCCGGACGTACCGTCCCCGCCGCAGATAAGCGCCACCACGCAAATCGCCGCCAGGAAGATCCGCAGGCAGGCAGCAGCTACGCTCCCGCCGGTGCGCCCCATACCGTGCCCCATCGATCCGCCCAGTCCTCAGATGTTGACCCCTTGATTGTCCCTTAATAACAGACCGATGTAACGGAACCGGGGGCAGTTGCCTGGACCTGAGGAGCTCCGACGCGCTAGATGGTCACGTTGAGCCCCGCCGTGTAACCGGCCGCGGCCGAGCCGGTCATCGTCGCCAGCTGGTAGATGCCGAGGTCGTCCCCGAACACGTTGTCCGACTGCAGGGTGGTGCGGGTCATGTTGGTGATGCTCTTTTCGTATCCGGGGGTGGCGTAGACGTCGTCGCAGGCCGCCTTCGGCAACGCGACCTGGGAGACGGCCAGCACCTGCCCGGCAGAGGTGGCGTTGTTCATGGACTCGAACACCTCGGAGAGGATGTGCGGCCAGCGCCCGGAGTAGGCGGCCGGGAAGATGGACGTAAACGTGACCTGCCCGTTGGCATCGGCTTCCTGCACGCCGCGGAGGTAGTTCTCGTTCTTCAGGCTCGAGTCATACATCGAGTACTTCCCGTCGCGGTCGCAGTGCCAGGCGTACACCGCGGCGCCGGCCATCGGGGTGCAGCCGTTGGCGTTGTCCAGGAGGGTCAGGGTGAAGGTCAGCGGAACGCCCTCGGCCTTCGCAGAAGCCGTGCCGAAGCTCGAAGTGATGTCCCGGCGCACCACCCCGGACGCTTCCAGGACGTTCGGCCCGTTGGAGCCATCGCCCGGATACGGGCCCGCGGTTTCCTCCGGGATTTCCACGCCGCATTCGGCGATGGCCCGGGTCAGCGTTGGTGTGGCGGTGGCGGCAGACGAGCCGGCGGCAGTCGCCGAAGCAGTGGCGGTCGCTGAGGAAGTGGCTGACGACGTGGCACCAGTGTTCCCGGCCGGGGTACAGGCGGCGAGCGCGGCAGCCGCGCCGCCTGCACCCAGGAACAGTCCCAGGGACCTGCGGCTCACCAGGGTGTTCAGGTCGAACTCCAGCCCCCGGTCGTGATCGGGGTGCGGCTGGTCGAAGTCGGGCTGGTGGGGTGTGCGTGAAGTGGTCATGATGCAAGGAAACCGCGCGGCGCTATGCGGTAGGCCGGTTGCTGCTGTGCCGTTGCTGTGCGTCCGAACGGACACTTCCTGCAGAGCCAGCCCCCGCGGAAGGCTCGACGACGGCACTCACCCCGCCGTCGTCGTCGCCCGTTCCAGCAAAAGCGGCCGGCGCACCAGGCGCCGGAAAAGCGAGGAGGGGAGGCCCATTGGAGCCTGCCCCTCCTCTTTGCACCGGCTGATGCCCTGCGCCCGACTTTCGGGATTCCTGTTGCGATGGAGTATGCAGGAACATCTGCCGGCGGGATTGAAGGGACGCTGCCAGGCAGGGTGTACCTAGAGCGTCCGGGGGTCCTCGGCGTACATCTTCAACCTGATGGCCAGGGCCTCCGTCATGTGCCGGGCTGCCACGTTGCCTGCGCGTTCGGGGTCGCCCTCCTCGATGGCTGCCAGCAGTTCGGTGTAGGCCGCCAGCACCGCCGGCCACCTGCCGGGGTAGGTCAGCGTTGTGAAGGAATACCGCCGCACCTGCTGGTCCAAACGCTCCAGCAGGCTGATCAGCGAGGGGCTGTGGGTGGCGTGCCAGAGCTGTGTGTGGAAGGTGCGGTTCGTGTCCGCGAGCATTCGCCCATCATTGACGTCCAGATCGCGCATCTTCAGCAGCAGCGCGTTGAGCGAGCGCTTATCCAGCGACGTTGCCTTGATGGCAGCCTTGGAAGCGGCGGCCTGTTCGAGGATGATTCGCGACTCGTAGATGTCGATGATCTCTTCGGCCGAATGCGTGCGGACAACAACGGCCTTGCCGCGGCGTTCGAGGAGACCGTCCTGTTCCAGCCGCTGCAACGCCTCCCGCACCGGCGTCCGGGAGGCCCCGTACCGCTCGGTGAGCTTGGCCTCCGTGAGCGGCTCGTCCGGGGCGAAGACGCTTGCCAGAACGTCCTCGCGAAGCCGTTGATGGACGGGTGTGGCCACTTTTCCTCTTTCCACTTAGTTCCGCATACCACTGTATACAGTAGTACGCAGAGATGTTGGGACGAATTCCCGAGAGTGGGAAGTGGCATACTCCCGACGGGAACGGGACCCCTCCTTTGTCAGGGAGCCTGCCCTTTGGCAATGGACTGAAACACCTGGGTTGCCTGCTGCGCAGCGGGGCTGAGCCGACGGCTTGCAAGATGGGCGAGGAGGATCCGCCGTTTCGGGGAACCGGCGAGAGGGACGGCTACGACGTCGGGGCGCAGAGCGGTCAGCGCCAGCCTGGGAGCCAGGGCGATCCCGATACCGGCCGCCACCATGCCCTGCGTTTCCTGGTAATCGTTGGCTGCGAAGGCGATCCGCGGCTCGAACCCCGCGTCGCGGCATACCCGGCTGAGGACGTCGGCCACGGGGTGCTCGTCACGCACCACCCATTCCTGGTCGCTCAATGAACCGATGCGGACCGAGCCCAGTTTCGCAATGGGGTGCTCCCGCGGAACCAGCAGCACTGTCGGATCGTTCGTCAGCCGGACCAGGGTCAGGTCAGGATCCTCGATCTGCTGCCAGGGATAGTCCCACAGGAGCGTCAGTTCGATTTCCCGCCGCCGCAGGCGTTCCAGCAGGCCGTCCCGGCGGGCGCTGACCACCGTCACTGCCACCTCCGGATGGCGGGCGCGGAACGCCAGCACAACGTCCGGCATCAGGGATGCTCCGCCGGTGGGAAAGGTTCCAAGGCGCAACTGGCCCCGCCGAAGGCCCGCGAACTCCCCCATTTCGGCACGGGCAGCTTCAACGGTCCTGTCGATGTCGTCGGCGTAGTGCAGCAGGGCGTGCCCCGCTTCGGTCAGAACCACGCCCCGGGGATGGCGCTCGATGAGGACCACGCCCATCTCCTGCTCAAGTTTCGCGATCTGCTGCGAGACCGCCGAGGTGGTGAAGGAAAGGGCGGCAGCAGCGGAGGTCAGGGAACCGGAACGGCCCACCTCGCGGAGCACATGGAGCCGGTGGAGATCGAGGATTGCCATGTACTGAGTTTAGCAAAAGTAGATAGTCGTCCATTTATTTGCGATTGTGCTGAAGCCTCCCATCCCGGATCGTAGAAGTACAAGGTGCTGTGAAGTAGAGCACTGCAAGTTACGAGGGAGAAATACAGTGGGACTCAAAGGACATTGGTACCGGGGCGGCACCAGCAAGTGCTGGCTCTTCGATGCCAGGGACGTGGCCCTCCACGCCCCCACCCGCGAGGACATCCCCGCACTGCTGTCAGCAGCTTTCGGCGCAGCGGACGCGCGGCAGCTGGACGGCGTCGGGGGAGGAACGTCCACCACGTCAAAGGCGGCCGTCATCTGGGCAACCCCCGATGCCGAGGCTGACCTTGACTACCTCTTCGCCCAAGTGGGGATCGGCGACCCAACCGTTGAACTCGGCTCCAACTGCGGCAACTGCGCCACCGCCATTGCCCTGTTCGCAGTCCAGACGGGCATCGTTCCCGCCCGGGACGGCATGACCAAGGTCCGCATGCGCCACCTCACCTCCGGCGCCGTGCTCAGCGGAACGGTTCCCACTCCCGGCGGACACGTTCCCAAGTCCGGCCTGGCCCGGGTTCCGGGCAGCAGCGCTGCCGGTGTTCCCGTCAGCCTCTCGTTCCACGGCCCCTGGGGCCAGAACACCGGCGCACTCCTGCCCACCGGCAACACGGTGGACCAGCTCCAGGTAAACGGCATGACGCTGAGCGCAACGATGGTGGACGCCGGCGCCCCTGCCGTGCTTCTCGCAGCCGACCAGGCCGGCGTCGATCTTTCCTCGATGACGGACACCCTCACCGCGCAGCTGCCCACCCTCATCGCGGCACGGGCATCAGCGGGCCTCATCATGGGGCTGCGGAAGCCTGAGGATCCACCACAGAACGCTGTCCCGAAAGTCGGGGTTGTGGCGCCTGCCGGGGACTACATCGCCGCGGACGGGACAACCATCCCTGCGGACAGCCACGACGTACGGGTGCGGATGCTGTCGATGCTCGCGCCCCACCCTGCCATCGGCCTGACGTCAGCCGTGGCAGTTGCCCTTGCCGCCTCGCTGCAGTCATCGGTCGTAGCCAACGCAGCAGGCCCGTCACCCTCCACCGGCGCCGGAAGTGCCCGCTTGTTGCGGGTCGGGACACCCGCCGGCGTCATCACCGCCGAAATCATCTCCGATGAAACCGGCGCCGTCAGCGAAGTGGCCCTGCACCGGGCAGCCCGCCACATCGCAACCGCAGACATCGACGTGGCCCCGGCCGCCGAGCTGTCCGCCTAAACCCCTTTCTCTTTGCCCCATCATTAAGGGGCCGCACCAACCAGGAAGTTGTTCAATGAAGATCAAATCCATCCTCGGACACCTGTATGTCCAGGTACTCATCGGAGTCGCCCTCGGCGTCGTTGTGGGCGCACTGTGGCCGGACCTCGGCGCATCCCTCAAGCCAATCGGCGACGGTTTCGTGAAACTCGTGAAGTTCATGATCGCTCCGATCGTGTTCTGCACCATCGTGGGAGGCATCACCTCCCTGCGGGACACCAAAAAGGTGGGTCCCACCCTGATCCGCTCGCTGGGCCTCTTCTACGCCCTGACGGCACTCGCCCTGGCCTTGGGCCTGGCCGCGGTGATGCTTTTCCAGCCAGGTGCGGGCATGCACATCGATCCCACGCACCTGGACTCCTCGGTGGCGCAGAAGTACACCACCCAGCTGCCGAGCAGCAACCCCGTGGACTTTATCCTGAGCATCATCCCCAGCACGTTCGTCGGCGCCTTCGCCGATGGTGAGGTCCTCCCCGTGCTGGTTATTGCCCTGCTGTGCGGCTTCGCCTTCAGCAAGCTCGGCGCGCCGGGCCAGCTGGCACTGAATGTGGTCAACAGCTTCAACAAGCTGCTCTTCATCATATTCGGCTACATCATGAAGGTTGCTCCGCTGGGAGCCTTCGGGGCCATGGCGTTCACGGTTGGCAAGTACGGCGCGCACTCGATCGGCAACCTCGGCATGCTGATCCTTGCCTTCTACGCCGCCTGCATTGTTTTCGTGGTGGTGGGCCTGGGCCTCCTGGCAAAGATGACCGGCTTCAGCCTGTGGCAGATCCTGCGCTACTTCAAGGACGAATTCCTGATTGTCCTTGCGACGTCCTCCAGCGAACCCGTCCTGCCGCGTCTGCTGTCCAAGCTCGAACGGATCGGTTGCGACCGCAGCGTCGTGGGCCTTGTGGTCCCCACCGGATACTCCTTCAACCTCACCGGCACGGCCATCTACCTCACCCTCGCCTCCATGTTCATCGCCCAGGCCTGCGACATCCACCTCAGCTGGGGCCAGATCCTGCTGATGCTCGGCATGATGCTGCTGACCTCCAAGGGCGCGGCGGGCGTCACCGGCAGTGGTTTCGTGGCCCTGGTGGCGACGCTGACGGTCATGCCCACCCTGCCGGTGGCCGGCGTTGCCCTCATCGTTGGCATCGACCGCTTCATGAGCGAGGCCCGCGCCCTGACCAGCACGGTCTGCAACATCGTCTCCTGCGTGGCCATCGCCAAATGGCAGGGTGAACTGGACATGGCCAAGCTCCGCTCCGAACTCCAGGCGGGCTTCGTGCCCACCGAGGAAGAAAAGGTGCAGCTGGCCGAGCCGGCCCTGGCGCACTAGCCTGCCGGCAGGCCACCACCCCCAGTGTTTGCCCGGGATCCCAGCAGGGGTCCCGGGCTAGCTTTGCCGGCACGGCACGCAAGAACACACAGGAAGGACTCAGGCAGTGGAAACAAACAGCGAACGCAATGGAGTGCCCCGCCGCCCTCCGCGTGGACAGCCAATACCCAACTGGTGCACGCTCTCCCGTTCAGACGAAGTGGAAATACGCCGGAACGGGCGCCACATCGCGGCCGGCCGGATCGATATGCTTGCCCTTGACGGCACCATGATATGGATCCTCAAGGAGCCCGGAAACGACCGCGAACTCTTCCTGCGCAGCGACGGCGTCACCCTCCATCGGCGGCTGGCGCAGGGAACAACGTGACCGCGAGTCCGCAACCGTGGTGGATGTTTCGCCTTTCTCCACCGATGGCGCCCTGGTAGTCGCCAACGCCCAGGAAGACGACCGGCAGCGGGTCTACCGCCAACTCATGTTCTACGCCGGAGCGGTGGTCCTGGTTGCCCCGGCCATGGCGTGGGCGCTCTTGCTCCCCACAGGTTTTCTCTAGCGGGAGTGACACGGCCATACGGGTCCCGACCGTCGGAGCCCGGGACCCGTCGAACCATAACCAAAATTGTCTTCCCACCATCCATCCGAAAGGAATCAAAATGAGTGAACTTCAAACTCAAGAAACAACTGACGATTGCGATACGGGAGATTGCTTCTACTGCTGTAGTCCTGAGACCGACTAAGGCCGGCTACCGCACTAAGTGCGGCAGCCGGCCCCATTCAACTTCGGTGCAAATGGGCCGCGACAAGCGCAGTGTCAGGAAATGTTGTGCGTTGGTTTTTCTGCACCGGCCCTTCCCTGTTTCCCTTCCTGCAGCGGCCCACCTGCCACCGGCCGGTCACCGCCGCGCCGGAGGCTTAGCATCACCAGGCCGGCTGCCAACAGACAACATGCCAGGAAAATGGACGTGGCAAGGAAGCTGCCGTGCGTCACGTCCTGCAGGTACCCGCCAACATAGGGCCCGACGAACCCGCCGAGGTTGCCTACGGCGTTGATCAGGCCCATGGCGGTGCCGGCCACAGCCACTGGCATTGCCCGGGACGCGGAGGCCCAGAACGGGCCGTCATAGGCCAGTGCGCCGGCGACGGCGATGCTGATCAGGGTGACCGCGAGGAACGGAATGTTATCCCCGGTTGCCACCGAGAGCACCAGGGTGACAGCACCCACGGCCATCGAAAGGAGCACATGGGTGGAGTAGCGGGCCCGTACGGTCAGCGGCCTTGGCGTTGTACCAGAGGCCCACCATCGCCAGCACGTAGGGGATCGCGGTGATCAGGCCAACCTCCACGGAATTCCCGGAGGTGATCGTCTTGATCACATGCGGGAGCCAGATGTTGATGCCGTAGAAGCCGATCTGGATGAGGAAGTACACCAGGGTCAGCCGCCACACCACTGAGTTGGACACGACGTGGCGCAGGCCAAGCTTTTCCTGTTGCGGATGTGCTGCCGCATCGGCAGCAAGTCCGTTCTCTATGTACTCCCGCTCCTGGACGGAGCACCACTTGGCTTCACGGGGATAGTCAGCGATCAGCGCCCACCACAGGGGTGCGGCGATGACGAACGGGAAGATGCCCTCGATGATGAACAGCCACCGCCAGTCCGAGAAGGACAGGATCCACCCGGAGAGGGGCGCGGTGATGATGGAAGCGATGGCGATGTTCATCATCCAGAATGCGTAGGCCCGGGCGCGTTCAGCGGCGGGGAACCAGTGGCTGATCAGGACAAGGATCGCGGGCCAAATCCCGGCCTCGGCGACGCCAAGGAAGAAACGCACCACAAGCAGCTGGGTGAAATCCTGGATGAACCCGGAAAGCACGGCCAGCACACCCCAGATAAGGACCATGATGCCCACGAACTTCTTGGCACTCCAGTGTTCGGCGAGATAGCCACCGGGTATCTGCAGAACGAGGTAGCCGATAAAGAAGATGCCGGCGGCCAGTCCCTGTTGGGCGGCGTCAATGCCCAGGTCCTGGTGGAGTCCGTTGAGGGCGAACCCGATATTGGTTCTGTCCATGAACGAGATGATGTAGACGATGATGGCGACAGGGATCAGCCGCTTCCACCGGGCGTTGCCTACGGCCGGTACTGACGTGAGGTTGCGTGCCATCGGAGTTGCTCCTTCGCAATATGGCTTATTGAATCGCGCCCCAGCCCGTTTTACTCTTCCGCGGACCCAAGTGGGGCGCTTTCCGCCGCAGGACGGAATGAGAAGGTCTTCGCGGGGGAGCCGTCAGTGCGGCGGTGCAACCAGCGCGTTGGCCTGCTGGCGGGCCCCTCACGCGGGCCATGCCTTCATTTAATAGCAACTGTTGCGGTTATGCAAGGGATAAATCAGTCCCTGATTTTGGCGAATAGATAGCTCTGCCCGGCCTAGTAGAACATCTAACTTGCGAGCCATTGCGTTTACGCAATCGAAGCCTAAACCCACTGCTCCCATACCGTCAGCTGGAGCCTGGCGGTCCCCTGCGAACCGTCCCCCAAGGCGGCTTCCCCCCGGGAAGGGCCGACGACGGCACTTACTTCGCCGCCGTCGTCGCCCCTCCCAGCCAACCCGGCCCTCCCAGCGAAACCGGCCCAGCGCATCAGGCCCGAACCGCCGCGGCGGCCTCATCGGCGGTACGCACCGGCGTCTCCAACCCCAGGTGCTCGCGGAGCGTGCTGCCCCGGTACCCGGCGGGGTACACGCCGCGTTCCTGCAGTTCCGGCACCAGGTGGTTCACAATGTCGTCCAGGCCCGTCGGGATCAGCCAGGGTGAAATGTTGAACCCGTCCACGGCGCCCACCCTGGCGTACTCGGCCAGGTGGTCGGCCACGGCGGTGTAGGAGCCGGTGAAGGTGGAATCGATCCGCGCGGTCTTCGAGGTGACGAACTGCCGGATGGACAGCCCCTTGTCCTTGGCCTCAGCCCGCCACTGATCCGTCAACTGCCGGGCCTTGGCGCCGTGGAAGCCGCTGCCCCGGGTTTCGGACGTTTCTTCCACCACGGGGTCGATCTCCGGCAGCGGGCCGTCCGGATCGTAGGAGGACAGTTCGCGGCCCCAGAACTGCTCCAGGTAGGCGATGGCCTGCTGCGGGCCGATCTGCAGGCTGCGCACCCACTCCTTCTTCTCCGCGGCTTCGGCGGCGGTGGGCGCCAGGATGAACTCGCTGGCCGGCATGATCTGTACGGCGTTGGCCCCGCGGCCGGCGGCCACGGACCGCTCCACCAGGTCCTTGCGGAACTCCACGGCGTCGTCGAACTTGGGGTGGGCAGAGAAGATCACGTCCGCCTGCCGGGCCGCGAAGTTGCGGCCTTCCGGCGAGTCACCGGCCTGGAACAGCACCGGCCGGTACTGGGCACTGCGCGGCAGCCGCGGTGTCACGTCCACCGTGTAGTGCTGGCCCTCATGGAGCACCCGGCGCGCGGGGCCGTCCGGCGTTTCCCACGAGTCCCAGATCCGTTTGGCGGTTTCCACAAACGCCTCGGCGTGCCTGTATCGGTCCGCGTGGTCCAGGTAGCCGCCGCGGCGGAAGTTCGCCCCGGTCCAGGCATTGTCAGTGGTCACGATGTTCCACGCCGCACGCCCGCCCGAGATCAGGTCCAACGACGCGAGCCGGTGCGCCAGGTCTGCCGGATCGTTGTACGTGGTGTTTTGGGTGGCCACCAGGCCGATGTTCTTAGTCACCGAGGCCAGGGCCGCGAGCATGGTCTGCGCGTCCGGCCGGCCCACCACGTCCAGCGCGTGCGGGCGGCCCAGATGCTCCCGCAGGCGCAGCCCCTCCCCCAGGAAGAACGCCGCGAACAGCCCCCGCTCGGCGGTCTGGGCGATCCGGCGGAACGATTCGAAGTCCGTCTGCGAGCCGGATTCCGCCGCCTTCCAGATGGTGCCCGAGTTGACGCCCTGGAAGAAGACGCCGAACTGGATCTGGCCGGACGGCACAAAGACCTCGGATTTAGCACGGGTGTGCTGTGTCACGGTTTTTCCTTACTTTCCGGCGCCGGCGGGCGCAGCGGAGGCGGTTGCGTAGCGGCTGGCGGGGCGCGGAAGCCCCAGCAGGTCGCGGAAGGTCCCGTCCTGGACCACCGGCTGGAGCGCGCCGCGGCGGCGAAGATCCGGCAGCACCAGCCGGCCCAGCTCCTCCAGGTCAACGGTGAGCGACGCCGGGTGCAGCCGCACGCCGTCGGCCTCCGTCAGGAGTTCCGCGAGGAAGTCGGTGAGGCCGGCAGCAGAACCGGCATAGACGGCCCGCTCGGTCCCGGTGCCGGCCGCACGCCCGGCCGCAGCCTGGCCGCGGGCGTCCAGGACGACGTTGAGCTCGGCGATCACCGCAACGGCCCCACCCACCCGGGCCCGGACGTCGCGGACCTCCGCTGCCAGCAGTTCCGCGGCAGGGGCGGACACCAGCACGGCGTCCACGGCAGCCGCTGAAACTTCTCCGAGCAGGGACGCCGGAACCAATACCGGCAACTGCCCCTGGAGCGGCCGCGGGATGATGGACGGCCCCTTGACGGAATACCCCGCGCCGGCGAATTCGGCAGGCGTCTGGAAATCTGCGTAGTGCAGCTTGTCCACGTCGATATAGCGGCCGGTGGCAACATCGCGAATCACGGCGTCGTCTTCCCAGGAATCCCACAGCCGGCGGGACACCTCGATGGACGCGGCGGCTTCCTGGCCCAGAGCGGCGCCGGTCATGGCGGAACGTCCGACCGCGGCAGCCGTCTCAGGTGCCTCGGCGGCGGTGGCGATCCACCCGGCCCGGCCGCCTGACACGTAGTCCAGGCTGGCCAGCTGGGTGGAAACGTGGAACGGCTCGGTGTACACGGTGTCCACCTCGGGCACCAGAACCATGGTCCGGGTGACGGGCCCGGTGAAGGCTGCGCGCTGCAGCGCGTTGGCGCGGCCCGGAGCGGGTGCGTCGGTGAACGTGGCGGCGTGGAAGCCGGCGGACTCTGCTGCCAGCACGGCCCGGGTGAGGTCCGCGCCGTCCCAGCCGGCGCCGTCGAGCTCGATGGCAAGGAACCCTGCCTGCCCTGTGCGTACTGCGTTCATGATGCCTTTCCTGACGGCGTGGCGGTGGCCGTTGTCTGGGTGGCCGCGTAGTTCTCATCCGTGATGGTCTTGGATTCCGGCAGCGCTTCCTCGGACAGGCCCCAGCGTCCCAGCACCTTGCCGTAGGAGCCGTCCTTGATGGCCGAGTTGAGGGCCTCGGAGATGACCGGCGCCAGGCCGTTGCCCCGCAGCGTGGTGGCAGCCACCAGGGTTTCGGACGGCCAGCCGGCGTTGACCTTGCCTACCACTTTCAGGTCGTCGCGGGTGTTTTCCCGGTAAACCGTGGAGGGGTAGGGGGCGATGTTGAGGTCCGCCCGGCCGGAGGACAGCGCCAGGATGGTGTCGGGGTCGGAGGAGTAGTACTGCAGCGTGGCCGGGGCCTTGCCCTTGGCTTCAAGTTCCTTGTTCCAGGCCAGCAGGATCTTCTCCTGGTTGGTGCCGGACCCCACGGAGACCTTCAGACCGGAGATGTCGTCCGCGCCCTCGATGTCGTAGCTGGCGGACTTCTTGGCCTCAAAGCCCATGTAGGCGGCGCGGTAGCTGGCAAAGTCGAACAGCTTCACCCGGTCCTTGTTCACCCCCACGTTGGAGAACACGGCCTCAAAGTCGCCGGACTGGGTCTTCAGCGGCCAGTTCTCCCAGGACGTGACCTGGACACCGAGCTCCAGGCCCAGCTTGTCCGCCACCAGCTGGGCGATGTCCAGCTCGGAGCCGATCGGCGTCTTGTCGTCCGTGGCGTGGAAGGACAGCGGAATGGAACCGGCCGTGGTGGCCACGGTCAGCTTGCCGTCCTTGCTGATCAGCGCGGGAACCTTGGCGGCGAGCGCCGGGTCCTTCACGGCCCGGATCCGCTGCTGGTCCGGGGAGGTGTTGTAAACCACGCCGTTGCGCGCCGCCGTCGTCTGCGCTCCTCCGCTGGGGTTGCTGGCGGCCGAGGCGCCGGGATCGGCGCACCCTGCCAGCGCGGCGGTGCCAAGGAGTACGACGGCGGGAAGCACCGCGAGTGCGCGGCTGCGGCGTTTGCCGTGGGTTGGGAAAGCCATGAGGGTGGTCCTTTAGATGTTGAAGGCCGGTTCCAGCACCTTGGAGAAGAAGCTCCGGGTGCGCGGTTCCTGCGGGTTGCTGAAAATGTCCTGCGGAGTGCCCTGCTCCACGATCTGGCCCTGGTCCATGAACACCACGGTGTCCGCCACGTCGCGGGCGAAGCCCATCTCATGGGTGACGATGATCAGCGTGGTGCCGGACGTGGCGAGTTCACGGATGACGTCCAGCACTTCGTTGACCAGCTCGGGGTCCAGGGCGGAGGTGGGCTCGTCGAACAGCAGGATTTTCGGCTCCAGTGCCAGTGCGCGGGCAATCGCGACGCGCTGCTGCTGGCCGCCGGAGAGCTGGCGGGGATAGGCGTCCGCACGGTCCTTGAGGCCCACCCGGTCCAGGAGTTCCAGGCCGCGGCGGCGGGCTTCCTCCTTGGTGCGCCCCTGGGCGACGACGGGGGCTTCGGCCACGTTCTCCAGCGCGGTGAGGTGCGGGAACAGGTTGAAGTTCTGGAACACCATGCCGATCTCGGTGCGCTGTTTCAGGATCTCCTTTTCGCGCAGCTCATGCAGCCGGTCGCCGCGGATTTCGTAGCCCACCAGCTGCCCGTCGATGGTGATGTGCCCACCGTCCACCTTTTCCAGGTGGTTGATGGTGCGCAGCAGTGTGGACTTCCCGGAGCCTGACGGGCCCACGATCACTGCCACGCCGCCCGGTTCAACGGTCAGGCTGACGCCTTTGAGGACTTCGGTGGCGCCGAAGGATTTAAGCACGCCGGTGATCTCCACCAGGCCGCGGGTGGCAGGAGGGGCCGTAAGGGTTGCAGTCATTAGATGTTCCTCCGGTTGGGCACTGCCGCGTGGGCGGCGAAGAATTTGCGGGCCTTCTGCAGGGGCGTCAGCGGCAGGTTCCGCACCGCACCCTTGGAGTAGTGCCGTTCGATGTAGTACTGGAAGACGCTCAGCACGGACGTGATCACGATGTACCAGAGCGTGGCCACCAGCAGCAGCGGCAGGACCTGCTGCGTGCGGTTGTAGATGACCTGGACGGTGTAGAACAGCTCCGAGTAGGCCAGCACATAGACGATCGAGGTGCCCTTGACCAGGCCAATGATCTCGTTGAAGGCGGTGGGCAGGATGGCCCGCATGGCCTGCGGCAGCACGATCCGGGTGGAGCGGCGCCAGGCCGGGATGCCCAGTGCGGCCGCAGCCTCCAGTTGGCCGTGGTCCACGGACAGGATGCCGCCACGGATAATCTCCGCCGAGTAGGCGGCCTGGTTCAGGGTCAGGCCCAGCACGGCTGCCGCAAACTGGCTGATCAGCGTGGTGGTCTGCACCTCGAAGAACCGGACATCCGTGAACGGGATCCCCAGACTGATCTTTTCGTACAGGTAGCCCAGGTTGTACCAGAGGAGCATCTGGACCAGCAGCGGCGTGGACCGGAAGATCCAGGAGAACGTCCAGGACACCGAGACCAGCAGCGGCGATGCCGAAAGCCGCATGAGCGCCAGGATGAAGCCGAGCACGAACCCGAGAACGCCGGAGATGGCCGTCAGCTTCAGGGTTTCCACCAGCCCGTTGACCACGGACTGGGCGGTGAACCACTGGGCCACGACCCCCCATTCCCAGCGCGGGTTGGTGGCCAGGGACCAGGCAACGGCCAGGACGCCGAGCGCGACGACGGCAGTCCCCACCCAGCGCCACGGATGCCTGGCGGCCACCACCCGGTAGGACGAGTAGTCCACCGCCTGCCGCGTCGGGGCTTGTCCGGCGGGGGCACCGGTGTTGGCCGGGGGCGCTTCCGCCGCCGGGGGCTGCGGCCGTTGTGACTGCGCCGCTTTGGTTGCTGCTGAACTCATGCGCCACCTCGCTTCTTGTCGTCGGTTGATGTTTCGGGCCCTTCCGGCCTGCTGCTGGCTGCAAATCTAGGACCGCCCGGAAAGGGCCAGCAAGGCGGCAGGTTGCATAAGTTCACGGGGCTTCGCACGGCGTCATGAGTCGGTTTTTTGCGTCGTTTAACCCGCCGTGACGCGGAGTTAACGGGCGTGACCAGGCGCTCGACCGCCGTCGTCACGGCTGCCTAGCATGGGCAATCAACCCAGCCCCGGCCCTCAGGAGTACCCATGCCAGCCACCATCCCGGCCATCGTCTTCATCGGCGGCGGACCGCGCACGGCGGGCGTGCTGGAACGGATCGCGGCCAACCGGCCGGACGTCTTCCCCGGCCCGCTGCAGGTCCACGTGGTGGAACCGCACATCCCGGGGTCGGGCCGCATCTGGCGGTACGACCAGGATCCCGGCCTCCTGCTCAACTCCATGGCAGCGGACATCACCATGTTCACGGACGGGTCGGTGGACTGCGAGGGTCCTGCCGGGCCGGGACCGGGGTTGGCCGAGTGGGCCGCCGGCGTCCTGGACGCCTCCATCATCGATGTCCCGGACTTCCCACAGCCGCTGTGGGACCAGCTCCGGTCCCTCACCGGTACCACGTTTCCCACCCGCCAGCTGCAGAGCCAGTACCTGGAGTGGTTCTTCCGCCGGGCCGCCAAGTCGCTGGACCGCAGCGTCACCGTGCACCGCACCACGGCCGTGGGCATCACGGAGCCGGCCGGCGGCGGGCACGACGTCGAGCTGGGCAACGGCCGGACCCTGCACGCGGACATCGTGGTGACCGCGCTGGGCCACACCGATTCGCGCCCGGACGCTGAATCCGCGGGGTTCTCGGACTTTGCCGCCCGGCACGGCGGCTACCACGCGGCACCCGGCTACACCACCGACGTCGACTACTCCCCCATCGCCGCCGGGCAGGACGTGATCGTCGCCGGGATGGGCCTGGCCTTCGTGGACCTGCTGGTCCTGCTCATGGAGGGCCGCGGCGGCAGGTTCCAGGAAACGTCCGACGGCGGGCTCCGCTACCTTCCGTCAGGCCGCGAACCACGGCTCTGGGCCGGCTCGCGCCGGGGCGTGCCGTACCACTCCAAAATTTCCGCAGTCCTGCGCGGGCAGGCGCCGGGGCCGCTGCAGATCTTCACAAAAGCCACGGTGGACTCCTTGCTGCAGCAGCACGGTGAACTGGACTTCCGCCGGCACCTCTGGCCGCTCATTGCCAAGGAAGCCGGCTACTACTATTACCGCGAGCTCCTGACGGGCAGCCCCGAACGCGCCGCCATGGGCTGGGACGAGTTCGCCCCCCGCTACGCAGAGCTGGACTGGTACAGCAGCGGGCGCGCATCGCTGGTTGCGGCCGCCGTCCCGGACCCCGCCCTGCACCTGGACCTGGAACGGCTGGACCGGCCTTTCGACGGCCTCACCTTCGCGGAGCACCAGGACGTGCAGGACGCCGTGGCCGGGTACATCGAACGCGACCTTGCGCTGCGTGACAGCCCGGACCACCCCGAAACGCTGGCCCTGTTCCTGGCCCTGCTGCACGTATACATGGAGGTGGGCCGGGTGGTTCCGCCGGAACGGTTGAACGCACGCTCCCAGCAAGTGGTCCATGGCTGGTGGCACGGTTTCTTCAGCTTCGTCGATTCCGGTCCCCCGCCGCACCGGCTGCGCCAAATGCTGGCGCTGCACCGGGCCGGGCTGCTGCAGTTCCTGGGCCCGGGCCTCAACGTCACCGCCGACGAAACCACCGGGTTGTTTGTTGCTTCGTCCCCGCAGTCGGGAGTCTCGGTTGCGGCCACGGCCCTGATCGAGGCACGGCTCCCATCCACGTCCGTGGCCCGCTCGCTCAACCCTGTACTCGCCTCACTGCACGGGAGCGGCTTGGGCACCGAGCAGCAGCTGTTGACCTCCGATGGCATCCACTCGACCGGGAAGCTGCTGGTCTCGGCGCGGCACCAGCTGGTGGATTCCGACGGGAACCCGCAGCCCACCCTCTTCGGCGTAGGTCCCGGAACGTCCGGGTGGGGCGCCGGTGCCTTCGCCCGCCCGCACACCAACGCCGCACCGTTCCGGGAAAATGATGCCTTGGCCCGCACCATCCTCGGCGCTGCCCGGGACCTGTCCCACGCGTCCGCCCCCATACCTTCAAACCCGGTAACTTCAGAACCAGCAACTCCAGAACCAGCCGCCGTCGGAAAAAACTGACCAGTGACAAGGAAAGACCAGTGACCGCAGAACCCGGCCTCCGTCCGAGGCCCCTGGACCCCGCCGCCCTGACAGTCCTCACCCTGCCCCTGCACGATCCCCGCGTCCGCCCCCTCCTGGACGAACTCGCCGTCGAATATGACACCCGCTACGGGGACCTGTTTGGCCGCGGCGCCGCGGCGGAGGAGCTGAACCGCTACCCGGCGGCCGAATTCGAGGAGCCGAACGGCGCCCTCCTGGTAATCCAGGAAAATGACGAGTCGATCGCCGGCGGCGCGTTCCGCCGGTACGACCCCACCACGGCGGAACTGAAACGGATCTGGACGCACTCGGCCCACCGCCGTCGTGGACTGGGACGCCGGGTGCTCGCCGAACTCGAAGCCCTGGCCGCCGCCCGCGGCTACACCCGGCTGTACCTCACCACCGGCCCGCGGCAGCCGGAGGCCAAGCACCTCTACCTGAACACCGGTTACCTGGCGCAGTTCGACCTGGCGGCAGACCCGGAAACCATCGGGCCCCTGGCATTCACCAAGGAGCTGCCCGCCGTACCGCGGAACTGACCGGGCGGGTACCGCGCCACCGGAGCATGCCGCCGCTAAGCTAGCGCCATGGCCACGAAAACCACAGCAGAGAAGCTTGCCACCATCCAGCAGGGCTACACGCTGGAAGGTGCCACCATCGAGCTGGGAGCCGCCATCATCGACGGCGAACTCCACAAGGACGCGCCGGTGCGGCTGCCGCTGGCCATGATGAACAGGCACGGGCTGGTGGCCGGCGCCACCGGTACGGGCAAGACCGTCACGCTGCACATGATGGCCGAACAACTCTCCACCGCCGGCGTCCCTGTCTTCCTGGCCGACATCAAAGGCGACCTCTCCGGGCTGGCAACAGCCGCCGTCGGCAGCGACAAACTCACCGCCCGCACCCAAGGCATCGGCCAGCCGTGGGAGGGGAAGGCGTTTCCGGTGGAGTTCCTCGCCCTGGGCGGCGACGGCAACGGTGTCCCGGTCCGCGCCACGGTCACCTCGTTCGGGCCCATCCTGCTCTCTCGCATCATGGAACTGAACGACACGCAGGAATCCAGCCTGCAACTGGTCTTCTACTTCGCGGACAAGAACGGCCTGGAGCTCATCGACCTCAAGGACCTGCGTGCCGTCATCCAGTTCCTCACCTCGGACGAGGGCAAGGACAAGCTGGAGGAACTCGGCGGCCTGTCCAAGGCAACCGCGGGCGTGATCCTGCGCGAAATCGTGAACCTTGAGGCGCAGGGGCTGGAGAAGTTCTTCGGGGAACCGGAATTCAATACGGCCGAGCTTCTCCGCACTGCTCCGGACGGACGGGGCGTGGTCACTTGCCTCGAGCTGCCGACGCTGCAGACCAAGCCCATGCTGTTCTCCACCTTCCTCATGTGGCTGCTGGCAGACCTGTTCGAGGACCTGCCCGAGGCCGGAGACCTGGACAAGCCCAAGCTCGTGTTCTTCCTGGACGAGGCACACCTGCTCTTCAACGGCGCTTCCAAGGCTTTCCTGGATGCCATCACCACCACCGTCCGGCTGATCCGGTCCAAGGGCGTGGGCATCTTCTTCGTCACCCAGACCCCCAAGGATGTGCCCGCCGACGTCCTGGGCCAGCTGGCCAACCGGGTGCAGCACGCCTTGCGCGCGTTCACCCCCGAGGACGCCAAGGCGCTGAAGGCCACCGTGTCCACGTTCCCGCTCAGCGACTACGACCTCGAGGAGACCCTGACCTCGGCCGGAATCGGCGAGGCCGTCATCACGGTCATGAATGAGAAGGGTGCGCCCACGCCGGTGGCCCTTACGCGGCTCCGCGCACCGGAGTCCGTGATGGGACCCGCCGACGACGCCCTGGTGCGGAGCACGGTGGCCGGCTCTGCGCTGCTGGGCAAGTACGGGACGGCGGTGGACAATCCGTCCGCCTACGAGAAGCTGACCGGCAAGGGGGCGGCACCCACCGGCCCGGCCGCGCCGGAACCGTCCGGCGGCGGACCTGCGGGCCAGGCTGCACCGGCCGGCTATGACGTTGACGCCGAGGCCCGCCGGATCGAAGAGGAGATCCTGGGGCGGCCAAGCAGCAGGCCAGCGCCAACCCCGGCGCCCGCGCCCCGCGCTCCGCAGCCGCCGTCAGAGCCGCAGTCCCAGCCGGGCGGCATGATGGGTGATCTGGGCGGCGTGCTCGGTGGAGCCCTGGGTGGTGGGCTGAAGAGCATGGCGCGGTCCATGGGCACCCAGCTGGGACGCGAACTGCTCCGCGGCGTGTTCGGCACCTCTTCCACCCGGCGCCGCCGCCGCTGACCCGCACCGGGTCCCTGCCGCCCGGCCGCGAAACTCCTTAAAGCGACGGTTGGAGCTAAGCCGGCCACCCGCCGTCGGGCCTTATCGGTGTGCCGCCCACCGGATAAGGGGGGACGCCAACTTTAGAGTGCGTCCGCACTGCCGTTACTGTAAGAAACGTGCAGATGAGTCAAGCGTTGGTGAGGATCGCGGCCGGATGGCTGCTGGGCCTTATGCTTGCCATCGCCGGAGCCATCGTGGCCATCAACATTGTGAACAACACCGTGGCCAGTCCGCAGCAGCCCGTCAGGGAGTATCTGGACGCGCTGCGGAGCGGTGACGGAGGCCGTGCGTTGGGGATCCTGCGTGCCACTGTCCCGCCCGGAAACGCCGCGATGCTTGACGGCAGCGGCCTGCAGACGGCCGCTTCCCGGCTGTCCAACGTGGACGTCGGCGATCCCGAGGAACGCTCCGGCAACCAGGTGATGGTGCCCCTGGAGTACACGATCGACGGCAGCCGGCTGCACACCGAATTCCTGCTGCAAAAGACCGGCACCGAGTGGCTTTTCTTCAACACCTGGGCATTTGTCCCGTCCCGGCTGCCCACAGTGGACATGACCGTGGTCAACGCCAATGAGGCCACCGTGAACGGTGTTCCGGTGAACATGCCAGGCGGCCGCAACTCCTTTGCCGTGTTCTATCCGGGCGAGTACGAGGCCTCCCTTGACGGGCAGTACTTCGCGGCGCCGGCCACCCGCGCCACAGTCACTTCCAAGGACGCCCCCGTGGCCCCGCTCAACCTGCTGACCCAGGCCACGGACAAGCTGAAGAGCGACGTTGCGGCCAAGGTCCGTGAATTCCTCGACGGGTGCGCGGCGGAGGCCGTCAAGGAACAGAAGCTCCAGCCGGACTGCCCCTTCTACTACGCCAGCAACAACAGGGTCCAGGACGGCACCATCAAGTGGACCGTCACCGAATATCCGGGCGTCTCGGTGGAGCCGTTCGACGGCCGCTGGGTGGTGGCCCCGCTGGACGGCAAGGCCAAGGTGGAGGCGCTCCAGCAGAATGCCTTCACCGGGGCCTGGTACCCCCTCGACGCGGAAGTGGACTTCAGCTTCACCACCCGCCTGGACGTCGCCGGTGACACGGTCAAGGTCACCCCCATGCTGAGCTTCTAGCGCCGGTTTCGGCTTTCGGCGTCACGCCAGGCATGCTTTGGGCGGTGGCAAGTCCCGCAGCCCCCGGCACTCCAGGCCTGCGCCAGCCCTGAGACTGGGAATGCGTGCTCCGCGTGACGCTGGCTTTCCGCTACCGCCGCCGTTTGAGGACAGCAATCACCTGAGCCACCATCTCCTGGGGCCGGTAGACCACGTCGGCGTAGTAGTAGCGGAGGGCCGTATACCCCTGCAGGGCTGACTCATTGTTGCGGCGGTGGTCTTTTTGAACCTGTTTCCAGTCGGCGTGGTGCCGTCCGTCCAGTTCCACGACCAGCCACCCGTCCAGCAGCAGGTCGACATACCCCACTCGTTCCAGATACACCTGAGGTTGCACGTGGATTCCGGCCTGCCGGAAGTAGGTCCGCGCCAGCGTCTCCAAGAGCGAGTCCGCCCCGGTGTCCACCCAGTCCAGAACAGCCCTGGCTGTACCGTTCCGGTTTCCGGGCAACCGCCTGCGCAGGAAATCCACCGTCATGTCGCCACGGGCTACGGCGCACTCCACCATGACCAGTGACTCCGCGAAAGGCAGGCATCGCAGGGCATGGATCAGCACATCCGCCAAGGCGGCAACGGGCTGAAACTGTGGTGGCGGCAGGAGGAGACCGGCATGGTGGGCGCTGTCGCCGCAGACAGCCTCTTGGCGGCGATGATATACGTGGTGTCGTCCGTCGGACGGCAGCGACCACAAGTTGTAGAACGTGGTGGCACTGGAACACGTCAGCAGCTCCCGGTTCCTCAGGACGGCAACCAGGTCCGGAGGCGCCGTCGGAAGCGCGTAGAGCCCGCGGCACGGTTGCCGCAGCCCTCCCCGAACCGCCCGCCTAAGCGCGGCATCATCCACGCCTAACCTGGCCAGGGCGGGCCGCCGCGCTGCTCCGCCACAAACCTCCAGGGCTTTGAGGATATCCATCCGGCCATGCTGGGCTCCCCCTGGCACATTGGGACAGCCGCCGCAGGCCCTATGTGGAATACGGAAGCCCCCGGCGGCGTCACGCGGCGCAGCGTTTGAGGACCTTCCGGCAGCCCGAAGCGCGGAATTGCGGGGCTGCCCGAACCCCGGACACGGGAAAGGCTGCTGCCCGTGACGCGTGGGTCGCGGGCAGCAGCCTTCACAGCATAATTGGTCCGTTAGTCCATGCCGCGGAGGTCCAGGACCAGCTCAGTGTCGCCGTCGGCCTGCAGGACCACCGGGATGCCCCAGTCCTGCTGGTAGAGGTGGCAGGCTGCATGGTCGGGGATCTCGCCGTCCTCGGTTTCGGGTCCGTCGCATGCCGCGGCGCGGGCGGTAATGTGCAGCACGCCCTCGGGGACGTCGGGGGACACCTCAAGGGTGCGCAGCAGCCCCACGGACGTTCCGCCGCCGGACACCAGCAGTTCGGGCGGGGTGGAGGAGATCTTCAGCTGGGTGGGATCGCCCCACCGGTCATCAAGCTTCTGCCCGGTGGGCGCCGTGAAGCGGACCGCCAGCTCCAGCGGGCCCGCCGCCACAGGGCTCTTGGGCCGGTGGGTCTGGGACGCGCCCTCATCCACCTGCTGCGCTTCCTTGGGGATGGGCACGTACACCAGCTGGTGCTTGTTGGCCTCCACCACCACCAGCAGCGGCTCCGAGCCGGCGGACTGCGTGTGGTCCACGATCACGTCGGAGGGCTCGGCGAGGCCACGGGCCAGGGTGGACACCGTACCGGATGCGGGGTCGTAGCGGCGCACGGCTCCGTTGTAGGTATCCGCGATGGCCACGGAACCGTCGGGCAGGACGGTCACGCCGAGTGGGTGCTGCAGCCGGGCCTCGGCGGCGGGTCCGTCGCGGAAACCGAAGTCGAACAGTCCCTTGCCGACGGCGGATTCAACAGTCACCGAGCCGTTCTCGCCAATAATCAGCTTGCGGATGGCGGACGTTTCAGAGTCGGCAACCCAGATGTTGCCGTCGGCGTCCTCGGCCAGGCCGGAAGACTGCGCGAACCAAGCCTCGTGCGCCGGACCGTCCAGCAGGCCTTCCAGCCCGTTGCCGGCCACGATGGCCACGGCGCCGGTCACGGGATCGAAGCTGAAAATCTGGTGCGTGCCGGCCATGGCCACCACCACCGCATTGAGTTTGCGCGACCATACGACGTCCCACGGTGAGCTGAGTGAGACCTCCAGGGGGTGTCCGCCAAGTCGTCCGGTGAAGCCGGCCGCCTCCTCGTCCACCCGTGCCGGGCCGGTTTCCAGCAGGCGCTGGATGCCGTTGCCGGCCAACGTGGACGCTTTGCCGGAGCTGAGGGAAAGTCCGCGGAGGCGGTGGTTCACGGAGTCTGCAATCACGACGTCGTACCCGGCCTTGGCTGCCACGCCTTCCGGAAGCAGCACCAGGCCCTGAGGCTCGTTGAACCGGGCGGTGGCGTCGTCACCGGCGGCCGGACCGTCGGCATGGCCCTTGGTGCCCGAGCCGAAGGTGGCCAGCACGGTCTGGAAGTCCGTTCCCAGTTCCACCAGGCGGTGGTGCCCGGTGTCGGTAACCAGCCAGGAACCCTTGCTGGCCCCATCCGTGGCTGCGGCACCCGCGGAACTTCCGGCGTCGGACGTTCCCGCCACGGCCATGGAGCCGCGGCCCGGCGGCAGGAACAGCGCCTTGCCGGGGAAACGCAGCGTGCCGGAGGTCGCCTCGGGCGCCACGTAGGGGCCGGAACCCCGGTGGAGGGTGCCCTTGGCCTCGTGTTCGGCGATGAGCTCGGGGATCAGCACCGCCAGCCCGTCCGCGTGGCCCTCGCCGGACAGGTGCGCCACGATGTAGCCCTCGGGGTCGATGACCACCAGGGTGGGCCAGGCGCGGGCGGTGTAGGCCTTCCAGGTGTCCAGCTCGGGATCGTCCAGGACGGGGTGGTGGATCTCGTACCGCTCCACGGCGGCGGCCAGCGCCACCGGATCCGCTTCATGCTCGAACTTGGGCGAGTGGACCCCGACGGTGACCAGGACATCCGAGTACTGCTCTTCCAGCGGCCGCAGCTCATCCAGGACGTGCAGGCAGTTGATGCAGCAGAAGGTCCAGAAGTCCAGCAGCACGATCTTGCCGCGCAGGGCTTCGAGATCCAGGCTCTTGCCGCCGGTGTTCAACCAGTTGCGGCCCACCAGTTCGGAGGCCCGGACCCGGGCGTGCGTGCGTACGGTTTCGCTCATCAGCGTCCTTCCAGCTTGTTGCGGTCAGCCAGCTTGGCGTCGCGTTCAGCCAATTTGGCAAACATATCGTTGTAAGCGGCCAGATCGGCGTCGTTATTCCTGTCCGCCGCGCGGTCCACGCGTTTTGTCTCCCGCTGGTCCGACCTGGACCACATGATGGCGACGCCGATCGCCACCAGGAGCGTGGGCACCTCGCCGATGCCCCAGGCCACGGCGCCGCCGGCCTGCTGGTCACCGAGGGCGGATGGTCCCCAGGCCCGGCCCAGGTTGCCGAAGTAGTCCGCCGCCAGCAGGCCTGTGCCGCCCATGATGGAGACGCCGAAGAAGGCGTGAAAGCCCATGGTCGCCAGGAGCAGGAGCAGCCGCATGGGGTAGGGCGCCCTGCGCGGCAGCGGGTCGGTGCCGATCATGGTCAGCACGAAAATGTAGCCGGTGAGCAGGAAGTGCAGGTTCATCAGTTCGTGGCCCACGTGCTCGCGCATCGCGTATCCGAACAGGTCCGAGTAGTAGAACAGCACGATCGAGCCGGCGAAGTTTGCCGCCGCGAACAACGGATGCGTCACCAGCTGCGAGAACTTCGAATGCACAAAGACCATCAGCCACTCGCGCGCGCCGCGGGAGCCGTCACCGCGGGCGGGGAGGGCCCGCAGGGCCAGGGTCACCGGCGCACCCAGCACCAGGAAGATCGGCGCCACCATGGTCAGGGCCATGTGGTCCACCATGTGCGCGGAGAACAGGACGCGGCCATAGACCGACGGCGGCCCTGAGGTTATGTACGTCAGCACCACCATGCCGATGACCCAGTTCACGGACCGGAACCATTGCCAGCTGTCGCCGCGGCGGCGAACCTTTGCCACGCCCAGGAAGTAGGCCACCAGGCCGAAGAGGGGCCACGGCCACCCAGAGCCAGTCCAGGCGCCACTCGGTCAACCAGCGTTCAGGCGTGAGCTCGGGGGGAAGCTCGTAGCCGCTCAGGATGAACGCGGGGGACGCATCCGGCGCCAGGGTGGTTGGCTGCGGCGGCGCCGAACGGCCCAGGGCCACGGCGATGCCGGAGGTGGCTCCCATGACCAGCAGTTCGGCCAGGATCAGCTGCCACAGCACCCGTCGGGAGGACAGGGTGGAGCCCTTTCGGCCGAGCTGCGGGATGACCCACTGCCGGTGCATGAAGCCGATGCCGCCCAGCACCACCGCGCCCGCGGCTTTAGCCAGGATCAGTTGGCCGTAGGCGGATCCGAAGAGGTCTGACCAGCTGGTCACGCGGATGCTGGCGTTGATGATGCCGGAGGCGAAAACCAGCACGAACGCGAAGCCCGCCAGCGTGGAGAAGCGGCGGAGCGTCGGTTCGGTAATGTCTGCTGCCGTCCCGGCCTTGGGCCCGGTGAGGATTCCGGACAGCATTGCCAGGATAATGATGCCGCCAACCCAGGCGCTCACGCCCACCAGGTGCAGGCCCAGCGAGTTGATTGCCCCTTCGTGGTCCGAGGAGCTTGAAGAGTGCCCGATCAGGGCTGCCGGAACCAGGCCGATGAGGGCCAGGATGAGGGTGAGGAACAGCCCGCCGGGGGACCTGACGCCAAAGAGCGCGGTTGTCACCACGGCGGCGATGATGGTGACGGCGAGCCACGCCCGGCCCGTTTCGATGTCCGTCATGAAGTACACCAGGGCCTGGGTGAAGGCGGGGTCCCCGGAGAGTCCCTGGCCGGCGACGTCGGCGTACGTGAGTACCAGGACGGCGATGGCGGACAGTGTCCACACCGCGCCCGCGGCGGCTGCTACGGCCAGGACCCGGGTGAAGGCAGGGTGCTCAGGCCCGGCATCCCGGGAGGTTCCCCGGTCACGGGTGCGGGCGTTGAGGTTCTTGGGGAGGATGCCGACGGCGAAGATCAGGCCGCCGACGACGGTCGCCAGGGACACGTTGTGGATGGCTTTACTGATGGGGAGGCCCCACCGGACGAGGGCGCCGGGATCTGCGACGCTGCGGGCTGCCGCGGCGCCGGAAAAGAGCAGTGCTGCCGTGAGCCCAAGGATGAGGGCTGCAAGTCCTGCCAGCTGCCAGGGCAACGGGATCCCCCTGGTCCCGGCGTCCCGGACCGCGGCTCCCTTGCCAGGTTGGGACTGGGGCGCGGTGGAACGGGGCTTGGCGGCAGAAGACACCATTCCATTGTCCGCTACGCCTGCCCGGGCCGCGAATCCGGCTTAAAGCCAAGGAGCGGCAACCCAGGGGGTTGCCGCTCCTTTTCCCGCCGGCTGTGTGCCGGACAGGGAGATGCTTTACTACTTCTTGCTGGAGACAGCAGCCTTCAGCTTGGAGCCGGCGGTCAGCTTGACGCTGTGGCCTGCTGCGATCTGGATGGTTTCGCCGGTCTGCGGGTTGCGGCCGGTGCGTGCTGCACGGTCGGTGCGCTCCACGGCGAGCCAGCCCGGGATGGTGATCTTCTCGCCGGCGGCGACAGAAGTCTCGAAAACCTCGAACAGAGCGTCGAGGACGGAGTTGACGGCAGCCTGGCTGGTGCCGGCCTTGCCAGCTACCTCTGCAACAAGTTCACTACGGTTCTTAGCCATTTATGTCCTCCTGGACGATTCTTGATTCTGAAGCCTGCACGCGGCATGCGCGCAAGCCACTGTTCGAAAACTTACCAGCTTGGGCCGTTCCGATCCGCAAATTCCGCGTGTTTCCGCGACTTTTTGAGGTTAATCACCGAATTCGGACGCTAAATCCACCCCTTCACGGGGCCTGTTCGGCTGGTGGTGTTTTAAATGTGGGAGGCCCCAACCGTGTGGTTGGGGCCTCGACCAATGATTGTCCGGCGGTGTCCTACTCTCCCACACCCTCCCGGGTGCAGTACCATCGGCGCTGTGGGTCTTAGCTTCCGGGTTCGGAATGGGACCGGGCGTTTCCCCCACGCTATGACCGCCGTAACCCTTGTACCCGTCACCAACCCCGGGGGGTGGTGTGGGAAAACTGTGGTTACAACATTGTGGTGTTGTTATTCAGTTGTTGGTTCGTGCAACCATCCCCTGTGACGGGGTTGTTGGTTGGGAACCACATAGTGGACGCAAGCAGATGTTGTATGTATCTGTGTGGTGTAAGTTGTTGGCCTATTAGTACCGGTCAGCTTCACGAGTCGTTAGTCCTCGCTTCCACATCCGGCCTATCAACCCAGTGGTCTGGCTGGGGGCCTCTCACACCCGAGGGTGTATGGAAATCTCATCTCGAAGCGAGCTTCCCGCTTAGATGCTTTCAGCGGTTATCCCATCCGAACGTAGCTAATCAGCGGTGCACTTGGCAGTACAACTGACACACCAGAGGTTCGTCCGTCCCGGTCCTCTCGTACTAAGGACAGCCCTTCTCAAATTTCCTGCGCGCGCAGCGGATAGGGACCGAACTGTCTCACGACGTTCTAAACCCAGCTCGCGTACCGCTTTAATGGGCGAACAGCCCAACCCTTGGGACCTACTCCAGCCCCAGGATGCGACGAGCCGACATCGAGGTGCCAAACCATGCCGTCGATATGGACTCTTGGGCAAGATCAGCCTGTTATCCCCGAGGTACCTTTTATCCGTTGAGCGACGGCCATTCCACAATGTACCGCCGGATCACTAGTCCCGACTTTCGTCCCTGCTCGAGATGTCTCTCTCACAGTCAAGCTCCCTTGTGCACTTACACTCGACACCTGATTGCCAACCAGGCTGAGGGAACCTTTGGGCGCCTCCGTTACTTTTTAGGAGGCAACCGCCCCAGTTAAACTACCCATCAGGCACTGTCCCTGACCCGGATTACGGGCCGAAGTTAGATGTCCAAAGTGACCAGAGTGGTATTTCAACGATGACTCCACCCGAACTGGCGTCCGGGCTTCAACGTCTCCCACCTATCCTACACAAGCCCACTCCGAACACCAATACCAAACTATAGTAAAGGTCTCGGGGTCTTTCCGTCCTGCTGCGCGTAACGAGCATCTTTACTCGTACTGCAATTTCGCCGAGTTTATGGTTGAGACAGCGGGGAAGTCGTTACTCCATTCGTGCAGGTCGGAACTTACCCGACAAGGAATTTCGCTACCTTAGGATGGTTATAGTTACCACCGCCGTTTACTGGGGCTTAAATTCTCAGCTTCGCCTTGCGGCTAACCGGTCCTCTTAACCTTCCAGCACCGGGCAGGAGTCAGTCCGTATACATCGTCTTGCGACTTCGCACGGACCTGTGTTTTTAGTAAACAGTCGCTTCCCCCTGGTCTCTGCGGCCCCGATCCCCTCCCGGTCGCTAGTACCGTTCAAGGTTGGGGCCCCCCTTCTCCCGAAGTTACGGGGGCATTTTGCCGAGTTCCTTAACCATAATTCTCTCGATCGCCTTAGTATTCTCTACCTGATCACCTGTGTCGGTTTGGGGTACGGGCGGCTAAAACCTCGCGTCGATGCTTTTCTCGGCAGCATAGGATCACCAAATCCCCCCAAACGGGGGTCCCATCAGATCTCAGGCACCATGAGTGGCGGATTTGCCTACCACTCGCCCTACATCCTTAGACCGGGACAACCATCGCCCGGCTCGGCTACCTTCCTGCGTCACACCTGTTAATACGCTTGCCTCCCAGGATCAGGTCCCGCGCTCCACCAAAACCCTCCACCCACAAGGGGTGTCAGGCAGGTCTCGGGCGGTTAGTATCCCCTGTTCAACATGGACGGTTTTTCGCCGGTACGGGAATATCAACCCGTTGTCCATCGACTACGCCTGTCGGCCTCGCCTTAGGTCCCGACTTACCCAGGGCAGATTAGCTTGACCCTGGAACCCTTGATCATTCGGCGGACGGGTTTCTCACCCGTCTTTCGCTACTCATGCCTGCATTCTCACTCGTGTAGGCTCCACCACTGGTTTACACCGCGACTTCACCGCCCACACGACGCTCCCCTACCCATCCAAACACCTGAACCACGAAGGCTTAGTACATGTCTGAATGCCACAACTTCGGCGGTGTACTTGAGCCCCGCTACATTGTCGGCGCGGAATCACTTGACCAGTGAGCTATTACGCACTCTTTTAAGGGTGGCTGCTTCTAAGCCAACCTCCTGGTTGTCTTCGCAACTCCACATCCTTTCCCACTTAGCACACGCTTAGGGGCCTTAGTTGGTGGTCTGGGCTGTTTCCCTCTCGACTATGAAGCTTATCCCCCACAGTCTCACTGCTGCGCTCTCACTTACCGGCATTCGGAGTTTGGCTGACGTCAGTAACCTTGTAGGGCCCATTAGCCATCCAGTAGCTCTACCTCCAGCAAGAAACACGCAACGCTGCACCTAAATGCATTTCGGGGAGAACCAGCTATCACGAAGTTTGATTGGCCTTTCACCCCTACCCACAGCTCATCCCCTCCATTTTCAACTGAAGTGGGTTCGGTCCTCCACGACGTCTTACCGTCGCTTCAACCTGGCCATGGGTAGATCACTTCGCTTCGGGTCTAGATCACGCCACTGCAACGCCCTATTCAGACTCGCTTTCGCTACGGCTGCCCCACACGGGTTAACCTCGCGACGTAACACTAACTCGCAGGCTCATTCTTCAAAAGGCACGCCGTCACCAGAATCAGACTGGCTCCGACGGATTGTAAGCACACGGTTTCAGGTACTGTTTCACTCCCCTCCCGGGGTACTTTTCACCTTTCCCTCACGGTACTGGTCCGCTATCGGTCATTAGGGAGTATTTAGGCTTATCAGGTGGTCCTGACAGATTCGCACGGGATTTCTCGGGCCCCGTACTACTTGGGATACTCTCACAGGCGGCACAAACACATTACGGTTACGGGACTAACACCCTCTCTGGCCGGCCTTTCAAAACCGTTCACCTATGCGCGCACATCACACCCCACCAGCCCGGCAGAACTGGTATGGAAAGTCCCACAACCCCGACCATGCAACGCCCGCCGGCTATCACACATGGAACGGTTTAGCCTGATCCGCGTTCGCTCGCCACTACTAACGGAATCACTATTGTTTTCTCTTCCTGCGGGTACTGAGATGTTTCACTTCCCCGCGTTCCCCCCACGCACCCTATGTGTTCAGGTACGGGTCACCAAGTCACTCGCGCGCTTGGCGGGGTTTCCCCATTCGGACACCCTGGGATCACAGTCCGGTTATCGACTCCCCCAGGCTTATCGCAGATTCCTACGTCCTTCTTCGGCTCCTAATGCCAAGGCATCCACCGTGTGCTCTTAAAAACTTGACCACAAAGATCAAAAAAAATTTCTCGAGAGAACCATGAAAACCGTCCACACCCAAAGATGCGGCCAGATCCAGGTTCATATTCTTGGAAATTGCTTCTTATACAAGATGCTCGCGTCCACTATGTAGTTCTCAAACAACAACCCCAAACCACACACCCCACACACAAGCCCACAACAAAGGAGCCACCATGCATGATCGGTGCAGCCAGGAAACCAGAAACAAAGTCCCACCAACAACCCCCACCAAAGGAGGCCGCCAACAGTCCTGTTGCCTCAGGACCCAACAGTGTGCCAAACACTAAACCGCGCCATCCCCCACCCACCGTTCCAGAACCATCACTGGCCCGTACTAGAGAAGAAGAAAACACCACGGCCGCTATTCATTGATATTCCACCCTTGAGCACCCGCCACGAAACACTCGTCCGTGAAACGGGCCTTTACTCCTGACAACCCCCACCACCAACATGCGTCAGCAGCAGAACATTGTAGGTGCTCCTTAGAAAGGAGGTGATCCAGCCGCACCTTCCGGTACGGCTACCTTGTTACGACTTAGTCCCAATCGCCAGTCCCACCTTCGACAGCTCCCTCCCACAAGGGGTTAGGCCACCGGCTTCGGGTGTTACCAACTTTCGTGACTTGACGGGCGGTGTGTACAAGGCCCGGGAACGTATTCACCGCAGCGTTGCTGATCTGCGATTACTAGCGACTCCGACTTCATGGGGTCGAGTTGCAGACCCCAATCCGAACTGAGACCGGCTTTTTGGGATTAGCTCCACCTCACAGTATCGCAACCCTTTGTACCGGCCATTGTAGCATGCGTGAAGCCCAAGACATAAGGGGCATGATGATTTGACGTCGTCCCCACCTTCCTCCGAGTTGACCCCGGCAGTCTCCTATGAGTCCCCACCATCACGTGCTGGCAACATAGAACGAGGGTTGCGCTCGTTGCGGGACTTAACCCAACATCTCACGACACGAGCTGACGACAACCATGCACCACCTGTAAACCGACCGCAAGCGGGGCACCTGTTTCCAGGCGTTTCCGGTTCATGTCAAGCCTTGGTAAGGTTCTTCGCGTTGCATCGAATTAATCCGCATGCTCCGCCGCTTGTGCGGGCCCCCGTCAATTCCTTTGAGTTTTAGCCTTGCGGCCGTACTCCCCAGGCGGGGCACTTAATGCGTTAGCTACGGCGCGGAAAACGTGGAATGTCCCCCACACCTAGTGCCCAACGTTTACGGCATGGACTACCAGGGTATCTAATCCTGTTCGCTCCCCATGCTTTCGCTCCTCAGCGTCAGTTAATGCCCAGAGACCTGCCTTCGCCATCGGTGTTCCTCCTGATATCTGCGCATTTCACCGCTACACCAGGAATTCCAGTCTCCCCTACATCACTCTAGTCTGCCCGTACCCACCGCAGATCCGGAGTTGAGCCCCGGACTTTCACGGCAGACGCGACAAACCGCCTACGAGCTCTTTACGCCCAATAATTCCGGATAACGCTTGCGCCCTACGTATTACCGCGGCTGCTGGCACGTAGTTAGCCGGCGCTTCTTCTGCAGGTACCGTCACTTTCGCTTCTTCCCTACTGAAAGAGGTTTACAACCCGAAGGCCGTCATCCCTCACGCGGCGTCGCTGCATCAGGCTTGCGCCCATTGTGCAATATTCCCCACTGCTGCCTCCCGTAGGAGTCTGGGCCGTGTCTCAGTCCCAGTGTGGCCGGTCACCCTCTCAGGCCGGCTACCCGTCGTCGCCTTGGTAGGCCATTACCCCACCAACAAGCTGATAGGCCGCGAGTCCATCCAAAACCACAAAAGCTTTCCACCAACCACCATGCGATGGAAGGTCATATCCGGTATTAGACCCAGTTTCCCAGGCTTATCCCAGAGTCAAGGGCAGGTTACTCACGTGTTACTCACCCGTTCGCCACTAATCCAGGAGCAAGCTCCCTTCATCGTTCGACTTGCATGTGTTAAGCACGCCGCCAGCGTTCATCCTGAGCCAGGATCAAACTCTCCGTTGAAGTAAAACAGACACAACCACGACCACCGGAAATAACGGCAACCACGACTGCACAAAATTTGAAACCAGCTGTAAAAACCATGCCACCACGGGGTGGCGACACAGCCAAAACAACCAATCAATAAAACAATTGGTATCAACAAACTTGGCACACTATTGAGTTCTCAAACAACAGACACACCCAGCACCACCACAACCCACCAAGGGCCGCAGATCGCTCCGGAGCAACTTTCCAAACTTACCCGAACCCATGAAGCTTTGCAAACCCGCGTTACCGCGAACCCGCAACTCCACAAACAGGACCCCCACCCTACTCAGCGCGCAACATACCGCACCATTTTCAGGCCATTCAGAAGGGGTTTGGCCGCTATCTTTCCGCATCAGCGGCGGCGACTCAGAAAACAATACACGCCCACCAACCCCGCCGCAAATCAGAGATTACGAGCTCCGCACGCCGCTGGAAACCGCGCATTTCCGCGGTTTCCAGCGGCGCATGCCAGGCTCCCACCCCACTTGCGGCGGGTCTGGGGTCTATGTTGGGTGACTCACATTCCGCAGCGGCTTTAGCCGAGGACGCGGAAGATGACGTCGAACTCAGCGTCACGGGGCTTCAGCCGGTATGGCTCCAGGACACCGGGTCCACACGCTGCAGTCCCCACACCCCGCCGGGCATGATCAAGGTAAACGTAGCTGCGTCCGTCGGGAACCAGGTCGGGACGGTGCCTGGCGGCCGCGAGTACACCCAGGCCATAGGGCCTGACAGTCAGGGCAAAAGGTTTTCCGGAGAGATGCAGCTGCTTGCCGCCGGTTTCCAGAACCGCGTGCCGTACGCCGCCGCGCGCCCCGGATTCCTGCGGCCGGACGTAGTCCACGTCCAAGCCGGCAAGTGGCAACTCGAACCACCCCGTTCGCGCGCCCTGGCCGGTGTCCGGGTAACTCTGGTGCGGACCCTGCCCGAACCAGTTCACCGTAGTTGTCCCGGTCCCCAGGACGAGCTCCAGCCCGATCCGTGCCCATTCGACGTCGAAGCCGGCGTTGACCCAATCCCCTACGGGCTTGATGCGGGTGCGCAGTGCCAGTTCGCCGGAGTTGCTGGTCCACAGGTAATCGACCAGTATGCCGTACTGCTTGTCCGCGGCGCCGACGCGGGTGCTGACGCGGAGTCGCTCGCCGCCGTCTGCCGCGGGTTCCGCCGTGATGCCCAGCAGGCGTGTGTGGAGGCGGTCAAGTCCTGCGTCCTTCCACTGGGTGGCAAGCGGCCGCTCGTCGGTGCTCCCCCATTCCCGGCCCAGGTCGTTGTCAGTGGGTGGCCACCACAGGACCAGCCCCAGCTTGTCGACGGGAAGGCCACCAATGGACGTGGGCATGCCAGTGGCCCGGCTGAATCGGGCGGGACCAAGCCTCAGCTCGTCGTCCGTGACCTCGACTCCGTCCCCGGCGGGCAGCCCAGGATCCTGTGCCGCAATGCGGCCCCCCTGGCCCCAGGCGACCTCGTGGCCGGCCCTGGCCCAGGCCGTATCGGAGGCAAGCACGGCGCTAACGGTCAGCACCGCAGCCTGGCTGGACGCCGGCGCGGCCGCGTACCCGGCAACTTCCGCCGGCAACTCCACAACTGTTTCGGACTGCGGCGCTACGGGCGCAACGGCCACTGACCCCTCAAGCCGGATGTCGCCGTCGGTCTCAACTTTGTACTGGAAGCTGAAAGCGGACGTGTCCGCAAAGTCCTGGCCATTGCGTACGGCGAAGCTGGCCCAATCCTGCCCAACCTCTATGTGCAGCGGCTCAATGACCTTCTTGAAGTCCAGCAGCCCGGGGCGGGGCTTGCGGTTGGCGTCAACCAAGCCGTCGGTGACGAAGTTTCCATCATGGATCTCTTCACCAAAATCCCCGCCATAGGCGAAGTGTTCGCCCCCATCGGGGTCCCGCACGGTGATGCCGTGTTCCAGCCACTCCCAGACGAAGCCGCCCATCAGCCGCGGGTACTTCTCGAACAGTTCCTGGTATTCGCTCATGCCGCCGGGCCCGTTGCCCATGGCATGGACATATTCGCAGAGCACGAACGGCATGGCGCGGCGCCGGGCATCCAGTTCGGCATTCTCGAGTGCCGGTTCGATTCCCTGGCCGATCAGCGCCGTCTCGGCCTGGCTGGCGTACATCCGGGAGTAGACGTCCACGTCGGGCGATGACCAGTCGCCTTCGTAGTGGATGGGGCGCGACGGGTCACGGTCCTTGGCCCAGCGTGACATGGCCGCAAGGTTCCGGCCGGTGCCGGCCTCATTGCCCAGGGACCACATGATGACCGAAGGATGGTTCTTGTCGCGCTCCACGGTGCGCTGCATCCGGTCCACCAGGGCTTCTTCCCATTGAGGATCGTCGCTGGGGTTCTGCGCCCATCCGGCCCCCACGAATCCGTGGGTCTCAAGGTCGCATTCGAGGACCACGTAGAACCCGAGCTGGTCGGCCAGGGCCAGGAATTCCGGATGCGGCGGGTAGTGCGAGGTGCGGATCGCATTGATGTTGTGCTGCTTCATCAGCCGCAGTTCGGCTTCCACCACGTCCCGCGGCACCACGCGGCCCAGCCGGGGGTGGTGCTCATGCCGGTTCACACCGCGGAGCAGGATGCGCCGGCCGTTGACCTTGAACTGGGCGTCTTCGATAGTGATGCTGCGGAAGCCCACCTGCAGGGAGGCGGTCTCGCCAGGGGTGCTGACGGTGGCGTCATACAGGCGCGGCTCTTCCGCTGACCACGGCTCGACGCCCGGTATAGCCTGTTCAGTGGCGGCGGGCAGTTCCAGGCCGAGTTCCGGGATGCGTACGACGGCGTCAACCACCTTTCCGGCCCGGGTCACCTCGACGCGCAGCGTGCCGTGCCCCGTCTTGTGGTCGTAGTCTGCATGGACGAAGAGATCGTCGATGCCGTCCGTGGGCCGCGCCTGGAGGGTTACGTCCCGGAAGATCCCCGGGAGCCACCACATGTCCTGGTCCTCCACGTAGCTGGCGGCGGAGAACTGGGCCACCCGCACCGCCAGGGTGTTGGTGCCTTCCACCAGGATGCCGGACACGTCGAATTCGTGGGCCAGCCTGCTGCCGCGGGTAGTTCCGAGTTCCACCCCGTTCAGCCATACCGTCCCGGCGGAATCAATGCCGTCGAACCGCAACAGCGCGTGCGGGAGAAACTCGGGGCCGGCTTCAAAGGTCACCAGGTGGTCCCCGATGGGGTTGGCTTCCTGGACGAACGGCGGTTCCACGGCAAAGGGGAACTGGACATTGGTGTACGCCGGGGAGCCGTGGCCGTGCATGCTCCAGCTGGAGGGGACGGGCAACGGAACGAAGCCGGCCGGGTCCTTTCCGTGCTGCCACCCGTCATTAGGCGCAGTCCGGATTCCAGGGCTCAGCCTGAACTGCCAGTCTCCGTTCAGCGACAGCTTGGGAGCGTCAGTTGCGAGGTACGAACGTGCGGGCAGGCTTCCCCTTCCCGGCGCCAGCGAGGCCAGCTCCCGGACCCCTTCCTGGCCAAGCTCCAGGTTGGGGGTGGAGTTCGCGGCGCCGCGGGAGTCCTGGCCGCCGGCAGTTGCGGCGGGGATGTGGAGTGACATGGGTTTCCTTGCTGCAAGTGTCTGGGATTGAGCGGCGTGAACGTTCACGTGATTGCGCTTAAAGCCTATCCGTTACCTTCGTTTTTGAGTAGGGCTTAGGCGGATTGGCGGAGAATCAGCTGGTGCCGAAGGATCAGGTGAGTCTCGGTGCCGCCTTCCGCGAGCGAGCCTGCGAGGAGGCCTTCCAGGAGGCCGACGGCGGCGCGGCCCACCGCGCGCAGGTCAAGGGCAAGGGTGGTCAACTCCGGCGTGAGCAGCTCTCCGAGCGGTATCCCGTCCATACCGATGACGGCGCAGTCACCAGGGACAGCTATGCCGGACGCCTGCAACGCTTTCAACGCACCGGCGGCCATCAGGTCATTGAAGGCAAGGATCCCATCCACGGGCCG
The DNA here is from genome assembly GCF_030944625.1 of Arthrobacter sp. SLBN-112. Lineage (NCBI taxonomy): Bacteria > Bacillati > Actinomycetota > Actinomycetes > Micrococcales > Micrococcaceae > Arthrobacter > Arthrobacter sp. SLBN-112. The sequence continues at coordinate 1,043,160 of NZ_JAUSXY010000001.1, read as the reverse complement.
CCCACCCGCGGTCAGGAGGGCCACGGCGGCCTTGGCCGCGGCAACAGAGGGTGCCGCCCGGAACCGGGTGAGCTGTACTCCAGTTTCCTGGGCCACCGCGGCCGCCGCAGCGCTCCGGCTGCCGGCAGGCCCGCCTTGGTCCGAGTCAAGGAAGGCAATGTTCGCGCAGCCCCTGGAGGCGAGGTGGGCGAGGGCCAGCCGCGCCGCGTGGTGGTAGTCGAACGAGATGCCGCCGGCGGTTCCCGCGCCTGGCGAGTCAAGGGCGACGACGGGCCGGCGGCCCATGAGCGCCTGCGCCTCGTCCGCGTGGGGCGCCAGGTAGCCGATCAATGCGTCCACCTGCGGTGCGAGCCTGGCGGCGGCGTCCGCGGCGCTGCCGGTGCCGTGACCGTAATCATCAACCACCACATTCCAGCCGCGCCCGGTAGCCGCCTCAACCACGCTGGACGCAAAGGCCGGGAAGTAGGGGTTGGTCAGGTCCGGGATGGCGAGGCCCACAGAAACCCTGGCTCCCTGGACCAGTCCCTTGGCGAAACGGCTGGGGGTGTAGCCCAGCTCTGCGGCAATCTTTTGGACGCGCTCACGGGTATCGGGGCTGATGCCGGCCATATCGTTCATGGCCCGGGTTACGGTCTGCCGGGAGACTCCGGCGGCTGCGGCGACATCCAGGATGGTGGCCCGCTTGCCGTTCCGGCTTGTGCTTCGGGGGGTCATAGACCGTAAGTCTAGGTGGTTGTTTTAAATGTGGGAGGCCCCAACCGTGTGGTTGGGGCCTCGACCAATGTGTGTCCGGCGGTGTCCTACTCTCCCACACCCTCCCGGGTGCAGTACCATCGGCGCTGTGGGTCTTAGCTTCCGGGTTCGGAATGGGACCGGGCGTTTCCCCCACGCTATGACCGCCGTAACCCTTGTACCCGTCACCAACCCCTGGGGTGGTGTGGGAAAACTGTGGTTACAACATTGTGGTGTTGTTATTCAGTTGTGTTTGGTTCCTGGACCATGAAACCCCGGGTGGGGGTTGTTGGTTGGGAACCACATAGTGGACGCAAGCAGAATGTTTTTCTGTGTGGTGTAAGTTGTTGGCCTATTAGTACCGGTCAGCTTCACGAGTCGTTAGTCCTCGCTTCCACATCCGGCCTATCAACCCAGTGGTCTGGCTGGGGGCCTCTCACACCCGAGGGTGTATGGAAATCTCATCTCGAAGCGAGCTTCCCGCTTAGATGCTTTCAGCGGTTATCCCATCCGAACGTAGCTAATCAGCGGTGCACTTGGCAGTACAACTGACACACCAGAGGTTCGTCCGTCCCGGTCCTCTCGTACTAAGGACAGCCCTTCTCAAATTTCCTGCGCGCGCAGCGGATAGGGACCGAACTGTCTCACGACGTTCTAAACCCAGCTCGCGTACCGCTTTAATGGGCGAACAGCCCAACCCTTGGGACCTACTCCAGCCCCAGGATGCGACGAGCCGACATCGAGGTGCCAAACCATGCCGTCGATATGGACTCTTGGGCAAGATCAGCCTGTTATCCCCGAGGTACCTTTTATCCGTTGAGCGACGGCCATTCCACAATGTACCGCCGGATCACTAGTCCCGACTTTCGTCCCTGCTCGAGATGTCTCTCTCACAGTCAAGCTCCCTTGTGCACTTACACTCGACACCTGATTGCCAACCAGGCTGAGGGAACCTTTGGGCGCCTCCGTTACTTTTTAGGAGGCAACCGCCCCAGTTAAACTACCCATCAGGCACTGTCCCTGACCCGGATTACGGGCCGAAGTTAGATGTCCAAAGTGACCAGAGTGGTATTTCAACGATGACTCCACCCGAACTGGCGTCCGGGCTTCAACGTCTCCCACCTATCCTACACAAGCCACTCCGAACACCAATACCAAACTATAGTAAAGGTCTCGGGGTCTTTCCGTCCTGCTGCGCGTAACGAGCATCTTTACTCGTACTGCAATTTCGCCGAGTTTATGGTTGAGACAGCGGGGAAGTCGTTACTCCATTCGTGCAGGTCGGAACTTACCCGACAAGGAATTTCGCTACCTTAGGATGGTTATAGTTACCACCGCCGTTTACTGGGGCTTAAATTCTCAGCTTCGCCTTGCGGCTAACCGGTCCTCTTAACCTTCCAGCACCGGGCAGGAGTCAGTCCGTATACATCGTCTTGCGACTTCGCACGGACCTGTGTTTTTAGTAAACAGTCGCTTCCCCCTGGTCTCTGCGGCCCCGATCCCCTCCCGGTCGCTAGTACCGTTCAAGGTTGGGGCCCCCCTTCTCCCGAAGTTACGGGGGCATTTTGCCGAGTTCCTTAACCATAATTCTCTCGATCGCCTTAGTATTCTCTACCTGATCACCTGTGTCGGTTTGGGGTACGGGCGGCTAAAACCTCGCGTCGATGCTTTTCTCGGCAGCATAGGATCACCAAATCCCCCCAAACGGGGGTCCCATCAGATCTCAGGCACCATGAGTGGCGGATTTGCCTACCACTCGCCCTACATCCTTAGACCGGGACAACCATCGCCCGGCTCGGCTACCTTCCTGCGTCACACCTGTTAATACGCTTGCCTCCCAGGATCAGGTCCCGCGCTCCACCAAAACCCTCCACCCACAAGGGGTGTCAGGCAGGTCTCGGGCGGTTAGTATCCCCTGTTCAACATGGACGGTTTTTTCGCCGGTACGGGAATATCAACCCGTTGTCCATCGACTACGCCTGTCGGCCTCGCCTTAGGTCCCGACTTACCCAGGGCAGATTAGCTTGACCCTGGAACCCTTGATCATTCGGCGGACGGGTTTCTCACCCGTCTTTCGCTACTCATGCCTGCATTCTCACTCGTGTAGGCTCCACCACTGGTTTACACCGCGACTTCACCGCCCACACGACGCTCCCCTACCCATCCAAACACCTGAACCACGAAGGCTTAGTACATGTCTGAATGCCACAACTTCGGCGGTGTACTTGAGCCCCGCTACATTGTCGGCGCGGAATCACTTGACCAGTGAGCTATTACGCACTCTTTTAAGGGTGGCTGCTTCTAAGCCAACCTCCTGGTTGTCTTCGCAACTCCACATCCTTTCCCACTTAGCACACGCTTAGGGGCCTTAGTTGGTGGTCTGGGCTGTTTCCCTCTCGACTATGAAGCTTATCCCCCACAGTCTCACTGCTGCGCTCTCACTTACCGGCATTCGGAGTTTGGCTGACGTCAGTAACCTTGTAGGGCCCATTAGCCATCCAGTAGCTCTACCTCCAGCAAGAAACACGCAACGCTGCACCTAAATGCATTTCGGGGAGAACCAGCTATCACGAAGTTTGATTGGCCTTTCACCCCTACCCACAGCTCATCCCCTCCATTTTCAACTGAAGTGGGTTCGGTCCTCCACGACGTCTTACCGTCGCTTCAACCTGGCCATGGGTAGATCACTTCGCTTCGGGTCTAGATCACGCCACTGCAACGCCCTATTCAGACTCGCTTTCGCTACGGCTGCCCCACACGGGTTAACCTCGCGACGTAACACTAACTCGCAGGCTCATTCTTCAAAAGGCACGCCGTCACCAGAATCAGACTGGCTCCGACGGATTGTAAGCACACGGTTTCAGGTACTGTTTCACTCCCCTCCCGGGGTACTTTTCACCTTTCCCTCACGGTACTGGTCCGCTATCGGTCATTAGGGAGTATTTAGGCTTATCAGGTGGTCCTGACAGATTCGCACGGGATTTCTCGGGCCCCGTACTACTTGGGATACTCTCACAGGCGGCACAAACACATTACGGTTACGGGACTAACACCCTCTCTGGCCGGCCTTTCAAAACCGTTCACCTATGCGCGCACATCACACCCCACCAGCCCGGCAGAACTGGTATGGAAAGTCCCACAACCCCGACCATGCAACGCCCGCCGGCTATCACACATGGAACGGTTTAGCCTGATCCGCGTTCGCTCGCCACTACTAACGGAATCACTATTGTTTTCTCTTCCTGCGGGTACTGAGATGTTTCACTTCCCCGCGTTCCCCCCACGCACCCTATGTGTTCAGGTACGGGTCACCAAGTCACTCGCGCGCTTGGCGGGGTTTCCCCATTCGGACACCCTGGGATCACAGTCCGGTTATCGACTCCCCCAGGCTTATCGCAGATTCCTACGTCCTTCTTCGGCTCCTAATGCCAAGGCATCCACCGTGTGCTCTTAAAAACTTGACCACAAAGATCAAAAAAAATTTCTCGAGAGAACCATGAAAACCGTCCACACCCAAAGATGCGGCCAGATCCAGGTTCATATTCTTGGAAATTGCTTCTTATACAAGATGCTCGCGTCCACTATGTAGTTCTCAAACAACAACCCCAAACCACACACCCCACACACAAGCCCACAACAAAGGAGCCACCATGCATGATCGGTGCAGCCAGGAAACCAGAAACAAAGTCCCACCAACAACCCCCACCAAAGGAGGCCGCCAATGGTCCTGTTGCCTCAGGACCCAACAGTGTGCCAAACACTAAACCGCGCCATCCCCCACCCACCGTTCCAGAACCATCACTGGCTCGTACTAGAGAAGAAGAAAACACCACGGCCGCTATTCGTTGATATTCCACCCTTGAGCACCCGCCACGAAACACTCGTCCGTGAAACGGGCCTTTACTCCTGACAACCCCCACCACCAACATGCGTCAGCAGCAGAACATTGTAGGTGCTCCTTAGAAAGGAGGTGATCCAGCCGCACCTTCCGGTACGGCTACCTTGTTACGACTTAGTCCCAATCGCCAGTCCCACCTTCGACAGCTCCCTCCCACAAGGGGTTAGGCCACCGGCTTCGGGTGTTACCAACTTTCGTGACTTGACGGGCGGTGTGTACAAGGCCCGGGAACGTATTCACCGCAGCGTTGCTGATCTGCGATTACTAGCGACTCCGACTTCATGGGGTCGAGTTGCAGACCCCAATCCGAACTGAGACCGGCTTTTTGGGATTAGCTCCACCTCACAGTATCGCAACCCTTTGTACCGGCCATTGTAGCATGCGTGAAGCCCAAGACATAAGGGGCATGATGATTTGACGTCGTCCCCACCTTCCTCCGAGTTGACCCCGGCAGTCTCCTATGAGTCCCCACCATCACGTGCTGGCAACATAGAACGAGGGTTGCGCTCGTTGCGGGACTTAACCCAACATCTCACGACACGAGCTGACGACAACCATGCACCACCTGTAAACCGACCGCAAGCGGGGCACCTGTTTCCAGGCGTTTCCGGTTCATGTCAAGCCTTGGTAAGGTTCTTCGCGTTGCATCGAATTAATCCGCATGCTCCGCCGCTTGTGCGGGCCCCCGTCAATTCCTTTGAGTTTTAGCCTTGCGGCCGTACTCCCCAGGCGGGGCACTTAATGCGTTAGCTACGGCGCGGAAAACGTGGAATGTCCCCCACACCTAGTGCCCAACGTTTACGGCATGGACTACCAGGGTATCTAATCCTGTTCGCTCCCCATGCTTTCGCTCCTCAGCGTCAGTTAATGCCCAGAGACCTGCCTTCGCCATCGGTGTTCCTCCTGATATCTGCGCATTTCACCGCTACACCAGGAATTCCAGTCTCCCCTACATCACTCTAGTCTGCCCGTACCCACCGCAGATCCGGAGTTGAGCCCCGGACTTTCACGGCAGACGCGACAAACCGCCTACGAGCTCTTTACGCCCAATAATTCCGGATAACGCTTGCGCCCTACGTATTACCGCGGCTGCTGGCACGTAGTTAGCCGGCGCTTCTTCTGCAGGTACCGTCACTTTCGCTTCTTCCCTACTGAAAGAGGTTTACAACCCGAAGGCCGTCATCCCTCACGCGGCGTCGCTGCATCAGGCTTGCGCCCATTGTGCAATATTCCCCACTGCTGCCTCCCGTAGGAGTCTGGGCCGTGTCTCAGTCCCAGTGTGGCCGGTCACCCTCTCAGGCCGGCTACCCGTCGTCGCCTTGGTAGGCCATTACCCCACCAACAAGCTGATAGGCCGCGAGTCCATCCAAAACCACAAAAGCTTTCCACCAACCACCATGCGATGGAAGGTCATATCCGGTATTAGACCCAGTTTCCCAGGCTTATCCCAGAGTCAAGGGCAGGTTACTCACGTGTTACTCACCCGTTCGCCACTAATCCAGGAGCAAGCTCCCTTCATCGTTCGACTTGCATGTGTTAAGCACGCCGCCAGCGTTCATCCTGAGCCAGGATCAAACTCTCCGTTGAAGTAAAACAGACACAACCACGACCACCGGAAATAACGGCAACCACGACTGCACAAAATTTGAAACCAGCTGTAAAAACCATGCCACCACGGGGTGGCGACACAGCCAAAACAACCAATCAATAAAACAATTGGTATCAACAAACTTGGCACACTATTGAGTTCTCAAACAACAGACACACCCAGCACCACCACAACCCACCAAGGGCCGCAGATCGCTCCGGAGCAACTTTCCAAACTTACCTGATCTTCGACTCCGACGCAAATCCTTATTCCAGGATTTCCATCAGCGGGAAGATCTCCCCTACCAATTTCCAGCGCCCTAAAGAGCTACCAGATTTTAGTCTGTATTTTGGGGGTTTGGCCGCCCGCGGTTACCAGCTCTTGGCTGTCTCCCCCGCGGCGACCTAGAAAACAATACACGCAGTCGGGACCGACCGCAAACCCGTCACCGCAGGGCATGAAAACCCCGGGATTCCGGGGTAACAGCGGGCAGAAAGGGACCGAACTGCCTTGGCGCCGCAGTAAGCGGTCAGTGTGGGCTGCCGCACAGATTTCGACAAGCTCAATCACCAGGGCGAAAAGCTCAGCCCCGGAAAAGGCGGGGTGGCTTAAACGCAGAAGGGCCGGCAACCGTGAGGTTGCCGGCCCTTCTCAAGCAGCTGGTATCAGCGTGGCTGGATTACCAGGAAGACTTGGTGATGCCCGGGAGCTCACCGCGGTGAGCCATGTCGCGGAAGCGAACACGGGAGATGCCGAACTTCTGGAAGGTACCGCGGGGGCGGCCGTCGATGATGTCGCGGTTACGCAGACGGATCGGGGACGCGTTGCGGGGCAGCTTCTGCAAGCCCAGGCGGGCTGCTTCGCGTGCTTCGTCGGTTGCGTTCTCGTCAACCAGGGTCTTCTTCAGCTCGAGGCGCTTGGCAGCGTAACGCTCAACGATGACCTTGCGCTGCTCGTTGCGAGCAATCTTGGACTTCTTAGCCATGTTTAGCGCTCCTCTCGGAATTCGACGTGCTGGCGGATCTTGGGGTCGTACTTCTTCAGGACCATGCGGTCCGGATCGTTACGACGGTTCTTGCGGGTTACGTAGGTGTAACCGGTGCCCGCGGTCGACTTGAGCTTGATGATCGGACGTACGTCCTTGTCCTTAGCCACTAGAGCTTCACCCCACGAGCAAGAATGTCGGCGACGACTGCGTCGATGCCGCGCACGTCGATGGTCTTGATGCCACGTGCAGAGACCTGCAGCGTGACGTTACGGCGCAGGGACGGAACCCAGTAGCGCTTCTTCTGAATGTTCGGATCGAACCGGCGCTTGTTGCGGCGGTGCGAGTGCGAAATGCTGTGCCCAAAGCCCGGCTCGGCCCCGGTCACTTGGCAGTGTGCTGCCATGACTTCTCCTCAAGAATTGAAAGTAATGATCCGCATATCTTCTGCTGGACCATGCTGCTAAGGGCGACCCAAAATAAGGAAGGGCAACGGTTAGTCACGCAACTTGAGCCCCTAACTACCGGTCACCCGAAAATTACAGGGGCAACCGGAGCAATTGCGCACGCTCCGCGCACTTAGCGCCTACCAAGTCTACGAGTTGACGCAATTAAAGACCAATCGGGTGTATAAGGGCAGCCGCAGGAACGAAAGGTCACAGCTGCCGGTTGCCCCTTTTCACAGCAGGGACATAGCTTCCCAAAGCAATCTTGGAGGCATGAACACGCAGCTCCTGCCGACAACACCGGCCGCAAGCAGCTCCGGCCGTCCGGGGCGTCCTTCCCAGTCCACCACGAGGCCCGTCCGCGGCTGGTTCACCCGCCAGCACAGGCAGCGCATGTTGCGAACGGACCTCCTGACCGTCATTGCCTGGGCATCCGTTGCCGCGGCAATCGCGCTGTGGCTGGAGGACGGCGGGGCTTCGAACATCACCTCGCCCGCCGGGTTGTTCACCGCAGGCGGGATCGTCGCCGGACTGGCGGGCATGGACCTGGTCCTGCTCATGTTGCTCCTGGCGGCAAGGATCCCGTTTATTGACCGGACCATCGGCCATGACCGCGCCTTGGAGTTCCACGGCAAGCTGGGCAAACCCTCCCTTTATCTGCTCCTGGCCCACGGCGTGCTGATCGCCATCGGGTATGGCATGGCGGAGGGGCTTGATCCCATCACCGAGTCCATCAACTTGTGGGTGCAGGTGCCCGATATGTGGCTGGCCTTCGTGTCCATGGCACTGTTTATCGCCGTCGTGGTGACGTCCCTGGTGGCCGTACGTCGCCGCTTTCCCTACGAGTTCTGGTACGTGGTGCACCTCCTGACGTACGCCGCCGTCGCCACCTCAATCCCGCACCAGTTCAGCGTCGGCGGGTTGTTCGCCGCAGGTACCTGGCAGCGCTGGTACTGGCTGGCCATCTGCATCTCCACCGGCACCGCCCTGGTGTACTTCCGCATCCTGGAACCGGTGCTGGCCACCCTCAGGCACCGGCTCACCGTGGCCCGGGTTGAGGCCGTGGCGCCAGGCGTGGTGAACATCGTCATGCGGGGCCGGCAGCTGGACCAGCTGGCAGGGACCGGCGGGCGCTTCTTCATCTGGCGGTTCCTGGCCCCGGGAATGTGGTGGCACCCGCACCCGTTCAGCCTGTCCGCCGAGCCGGTCTTCAATGGTCCTGACGGCCAGGGGACCATGCGGATCACCGTCCGCAACCTCGGCGACGGATCAGGCCGCCTCCTCCGGCTGCGGAAAGGTACCAAAGTGGCGCTGGAGGGACCGTATGGCCTGCTCAGCACCGCCGCCCGCACCAAGAACAAAGTGGTCATGATCGGGGCCGGCATCGGCATCACTCCGCTGCGGGCGTTGCTGGAAACCACGCCGTTCGGACCCGGTGAGGCCAGCGTCCTGCTGCGTGGCCATACGGAGCGGGAGCTCTACCTCGGCAGCGAAATCCTGGAGCTCTGCCAGGAACGCGGCGCCAGGCTCTTCCACCTCACCGGGCGGCGGTCCCATGGCCGCTCCACATGGCTCCCTGAGGACGCCGTGCACAACGGCTACAGCCTCACCTCCTACGTCCCGGACATTGCGGACGCCGACGTCTACGTCTGCGGCCCGGCACACTGGGCAGCCAACGTCATAGCGGATGCCGCGAACGCCGGCGTCCCCGAGGACCAGATCCATCACGAAAGGTTTGACTGGTGAAAATACGCGGAATAGCCGCTGCCGCCTTCGCCTCCGCCGGGATTCTCCTGGCGGGCTGGCAGGCAGGCACGCAGGTATCGGGCATCAGCACCGTTGCAACGGGCACGACGGCGGCAGGCACCACGGGTGCCACCGGCACCGGCTCATCCGGGGCGGGTTCCTCCGGCGCAACAGGCTCCTCCAGCACTTCCGGGTCCTCGGGTTCAACCGCCTCCGGTATCTACAAGGGAACCGCCGTCCAGACCAGGTTCGGTCCCGTGCAGGTCCAGATCACGGTGGCGAACGGCAAGATCACGGACGTCACTGCCCTCCAGCTGACCAACACCGACGGCAAGTCGATCCAGATCAGCAACCGTGCGGCACCCCTGCTCCGCAGCGAGGCGCTGGCTGCCCAGTCGGCCAGCATCAAGACCATCAGCGGCGCCACCGTCACCAGCAGCGCCTACGTCACCTCACTCCAGGCAGCCATCGATGCAGCGCACCTCTAGCCCCGTGCCGGCGGAAACGGACACCCCGGCCCTGAAAGCCCGCACCTTTGAGTGCATGGGTACCGTCATCAGCCTGACCATGCCCGTCGGCATCGCCGCGGAAGGGCAGCCACGGCTTGACGAGCTCGCGGCCGCCACCGCCGTCGTCGAACGCCTCTTCCGGGACCTCGACGAAACCTTCAGCCTGTACCGCCCCGATTCCGAGGCGAGCCGGCTGGCCCGCGGCGAACTGACGCTGCGGACCGCCTCGGTCCGAATGCGGGAACGGTACGCCGAGGCGCATGAATGGCGGCTGCGCACGGAAGGCGCCTTCACTCCCGAGCGGCCGGACGGCGTCCTGGACCTTTCCGGCATCATCAAGGGCCACGCGATCCGCGAGGCCGGAACCACCCTCCTGGCGTTGGGCCGCCGCGACTGGTGCCTCAACGCGGGCGGGGACGTGCTGGTCAGCGGCTCGCCCCGGCCCGGCAGCTCCGAACCGTGGAAGACCGGCATCGTGGATCCGGCGGACCGGCAGACCCTCATCACCGGGTACGCGCTTGGAGCGGGTGGGCCGCACAGTGCGGTTGCAACCTCCGGCTCGGCGGAGCGGGGCGAGCACATCTGGCGGGTGGGCGGGGGCGCCGGGTTTGTCCAGGTCAGCGTGGCTGCGGCGGACATCGTCACCGCGGATGTGCTGGCCACGGCCATTATCTCCGGCGGAACGCCAGTGCTGAACCTGGCCACAGACAACTGGGACGTTGCCGTCCTGGCGATCCGCCCCGACGGCTCCATGCTGGCGACTCCGGCTTTCCAGTCCGCCTGAGCCGGCGGCCGGAAGCGGTCCGCTACAGGCGCGTCAGCTGCGGATATTTGGGCCGAAGATTGTCCCCGGACGACTTGCCGGTAACGCGGCGCACCACCCACGGTGCCGCATACTCCCGGAACCATTGGGCATTGGCGCGGAGCGCATCCCTGCCGCTGAGATCAGGGACCGGCGTCATGGGCGGGATATCGATGGAGTGGTCATATTTGAGGACCTCGAGCACACGCTTGGCCATGTTGGCGTGGCCCGCAGCGGACATGTGCATCCGGTCGTGGGCCCACATGCCCCAGTCGTAGTACTCGCTGAAGCGCCAGTAATCCACCAGCAGCGCACCGTGGTCCCCCGCAATGCCGCGGACCAGCTCGTTGTAGATTGCGGTCCGGCCGCGCATGGTGCCGAAAACCTTGGAACCCCGGGCGTCGAAACCGGTGAACATCACCACGGTGGCTCCGGTGGCAGCCAGCCTGCCGACGGCGTCGTTGTACTCCACCAGCAGTTCGTCGATGTCTACCCGCGGGCGAAGGATGTCATTGGCGCCCGCATAGATGCTCACCAGTGTGGGCTTGAGTTCGACGGCGGCATCCACCTGCTCGGCGAGGATCTGGCGGAGCTTCCTGCCGCGGATGGCGAGGTTGGCGTAACCGAAGCCGGGATCGGCGGCGCAGAGTTGTTCAGCCACGCGGTCGGCCCAGCCGCGGACACCGTTGGGGCGTGCGGGGTCGTCGTCGCCAACGCCTTCAGTAAAAGAATCGCCCAGGGCCACGAACCGGGAAGTGAAATCCATGCGGTAAGTTTGCCACCCGTTGCCGGAAGCAACCAATTGGCGGGTCAGCCCTTGGTTTCGCGCAGGATCCAGTGGTCCGTGTCCAGTCGCCCAACGACTTTTTCGCCGATCCGCGCCAGGTCCAGGACGTCCTGTTCGGTCAGGGCATCGAGGAAGAGGTCACGGACGTCCTCGACGTGGCGGGGCGCCAGGCCAACGATCGTGGCCATGCCTTCCTCGGTGAGGTGGGCGGTGGTCACCCTTGCGTCATGGGGGTGCGGCCGGCGTTCCACCCAGCCACGCTTCTGCAGCTTCGTCACCACGTGGGAGAGGCGGGACAGGGAGGCGCTGCTGCGGGCGGCAAGCTCACTCATGGGCAGGAACCGGTCTTCGGCTTCGGAGAGCATGGCCAGCACGGTGTAATCGAAGAGGGACAGTTTCCCCGCGGTGTGCAGCCTGGTGTCAAGGGCCGCAGGCAGCAGGGTGTTGATGCTCACCAGCGCCAGCCAGGCACGGCGTTCGTCTGCGTTGAGCCATCGGGGTTCCGTCATGAACCCATTCTACGATTGATCTTTCAAGTAGCTTGTTGAGGCGCCGGTAGGCTTGGCGCATGTATGTTGTCTCCCTCACCTACCGCGTGCCCCAGGAGATCGTCGACTTCCACAACGAGGCCCACATGGCCTGGCTGCAGAAGGCGTTCGACGACGGTGTGTTCATCGCCGCGGGCCGCAAGATTCCCCGCACGGGCGGATTGTTGTTGTCGCAGGCCGAGCGCGCCACCCTCGACGCCAGCCTGGCGCTTGACCCGTTCTACTCCAACGGGGTGGCCGATTTCGAGGTGCTGGAGTTCCACGCCGGCCGTGTGGCGCCAGGGTATGAAAACCTGCTGGACAGCCCGCCCGCAGAAACCAGCTAAGGCGCGGCGCCGCCGTCGGGCGTTTCCGACGTAAGCTTCTTCAAACCCTTGCGCGGCACCTTCACCGGCTCGGGCCAGCGCGGGGTGAGCGTGTCCCCCAGCGTGACGCCGCGGAGTTTGCGGCCGAACAGCGGCAGGACCCAATCGTGGACCCAGCGCCGCTGCTGCTGCTCCCATTCGCGCAGGCTCAGCCGGACCGGCGGTTCCCAGTCCTTGCGCTTGATTTTGTGCGGCACGCCCAACTGGTCCAGCACCTGCCCGGCGAGGTATTTGTGCCCGGCCTTGGACATGTGGAGCCGGTCCGAGTCCCACATCCGGCGGTCATGGAAAGCGTCCAGGCACCAGTAATCCACCAGCAGGGCACCGTGCTTCGCCGCGATGTCCCGCACCCGCTGGTTGTAGTAGGTGTTGCGCTTCTTCAGTGGCTCCAGCAACGCCGAAACCTTGACGTCGAACCCGGTAAACAGGACCACCGTGGCCCCGGTGCCGGCCAGTTTGGCGACGAATTGGTCGTAGTCCACCATCAGCGCCACCATGTCCGTCTTCAGGTCCAGGAGGTCGTTGCCGCCGGCGTAGAGCGTGATCAACGTGGGCCGCATCCGAAGCGCTGGTTCCAGCTGCTCGTCGATGATGTGACGCAGCCGTTTGCTCCTGATGGCCAGGTTGGCGTACTTCCAGCCGGGCTGCGCCTTGGCCAGTTTCTCGGCCACCCGGTCGGCCCACCCGCGGACCCCGTTCGGCAGCCGCTCGTCCCGGTCCCCCACCCCTTCGGTGAAGGAGTCCCCAAGGGCAACAAAAACCCGCCGCCCCAAGTCAGGAAGCAAGGATTCAGGCACCACCGACCCAACGTACCGGGGCAAGGAAAAGCCCGGACGACGCCGGGGTGAACAGTGAGTGTCTACCCCTCGGCTTTGCCCTGCCGCCAGTACCCCATGAAGGCCACCTGTTTCCGGTCAATGCCCACCTCGCGGACAAGGTACCGGCGCAGGTCCCGGATGACTGCCGCTTCACCGGCGATCCAGGCGTAGAAGGGCATGGCGCCGACGGGTCGATGCGGATTCCTGGAGGCGGCGATACCGGCTGTTTCCATCCGGGCCGGCGTTTCCCAAAGGATGTCCACGTCAACGTTGACGTCTTCCGGCTCCGGCCCGGCGCCGCCGTCGTCCGCTGTGATGCCTACCCAGCCCGGCACGGGGACGGCCTTGCGCACGGCCTCCTGCAGCAACTGGCCGTGCAGCCTGGACCTGCCGATGGCGGCACCCCGGGCCAGCCAGGTGATCTCGATGTCCGCCGGCGAGCTGAGCTCCAGGAAGTCCGCAGCCTGCTGAACTTCCAGGAAAGCGTGACCGCTCATGTACGGCGGAAGGGTTTCCAGGATCGCCGAGATGGCAGGGACGGCGGTTTCGTCGCCGGCGAGCAGGATGCGCTGAGCCAGCCCGGGCCGCCATTCGATGCCGGAATAGGTCTCCGCGGTGACGCAGTGCGCGGCGCGGTTGTTGGGCCCGATGATGGTAAGGGCGTCGCCCGGTTTGGCGTTCACGGCCCAGTTCGCGGCCGGCCCGGAGGCTTCCTGCGGCTGCCCGCGGTGATCGCCGTGCAGGGCGAAGTCAACTTCGATCTCCGGGTACACCGCGTCCAGCCGGGCCTCCCGGACCGTGTAGGTGCGCATGGCGCCGCGGACGTCCGGGTCCATGGCCAGCCAATCCCGGTACCAGCCCGCCTGGCTGGTGTTGAACGCCGGAAGCGGCAGTTCCGCTCCGTCGGCGGCAACGGAGGGAATCAGCAGTTTGATCCGGAGGTCAAGCGTGTCCCCGTGGACGCCGAAACCTCGCAGCGAGTACCCGCCGAAGGTGATCCTGCGGAAGTTGGGGCTGAGTTCGCGGACCGAGGTGACACTGACGTCGAAGGCCACGCTCATCGGCTGGGTGGCGGCGGTTTCGCGGGTCTTCATGAGACGGGCTCCAGTTCGTTGGCTGTGGCGTGGTGGCGGCCGATGGGAATGATGAGCGGGGTACCGGAGACGGGATCCGGGATGACGCGGCTCTCCAGGCCGAAGACATCGCGGACCAGGCCTTCGGTCACCACGTCGCCGGGGGCGCCCGCGGCCGTTACGGCGCCGCCCTTCATGGCGATGACGTGGTCCGCGTAGCGCGCGGCGAGATTGAGATCGTGCAGGACGATGGCCACGGTGGTGCCGCGCGTCCGGTTCAGGTCCGTCACGAGGTCCAAAACCTCCACCTGGTGGGCAAGGTCAAGGTACGTGGTGGGTTCGTCCAACAGCAGCACGTCCGTTTCCTGCGCCAGCGCCATGGCGATCCAGGCCCGCTGCCGCTGGCCGCCGGACAGCTCATCCACCTCACGGCCGGCGAGTTCCAGCGTCCCGGTGGCTTGCAGCGCGCGCTGCACGGCGGCGTCGTCTTTTTCGCTCCAGCTCCGGAAGAAGCCTTGGTGCGGGTAGCGGCCGCGGCCCACCAGGTCCCGGACCGTGATTCCGTCCGGGGCGGCGGGATGCTGGGGAAGCAGGCCAAGGGTGCGGGCCAATTCCCGGGCCGGCCGTGCGTGGATGTCCTTGCCGTCCAGGGTCACGGCTCCGGACGCGGGTTTGAGGAGCCGGGACAGGCCGCGCAGCAGGGTGGACTTTCCGCAGGCGTTCGCACCGACGATCATGGTCACCTTGCCTTCGGGAATCCGGATGCTGAGCCGGTCCACCACGCAGCGTTGGTCGTATTTCAGCGTCAGGTCCTGGGCGTTCAGAACGGGCACGTCAGGCGTCCTTTCGGTTGGCTGTGACCAGGAGCCACAGCAGGAACGGGGCACCGAGCGCGCCGGTGACCACTCCCACCGGCAGGACGGTTCCATCCAGCAGCAGCGGGGCGAGGTTGGCGGCGAAGTAGTCCGCCGCGAGGACAATCAGGGCACCCACCAAGGCCGACGCCGGCAGGCCGGGTTTGCCGGTAAAGCGGCGGGCGATGGGTCCGGCCAGGAAGGCGACGAAGGCGACCGGCCCGGCAGCCGCCGTCGCCACCGCCGCCAGCGATACCGCGATGACCACCACGGCCAGGCGGGTGCCGGCGACGCGGAGTCCCAGTCCGGCGGCGGCGTCATCTCCCAGCTCCAGGATGCGCAACGGCCCGGCGATGAACACGACGGCGGGAACCAGGGCCGCGAGCGCCAGGAACAGGACGCCGGCGCGGCCCCAGTTGGCGGAGTTGAGCGAGCCGTTCAGCCAGACCAGGGCGTCGGCGGCGGTACGGATGTCGGCGCGGGTCATCAGGAAACTGACCACCGCCTGCAGGGCGGCGGCGATGCCCACCCCGGCCAGGACAAGGCGGTTCCCTGCGGCGTTCCCCCGGCCGGGCCCGCGGTTCCTGCCGCTGGAGATCGCATAGATGAGGACGGCTACGGCGAGCGCACCGGCCAGCGCCGCCCCGGACACCGTGACACCGGACGCGCCGAAGACAACGATGGCAACAACGGCTGCGGCACTGGCTCCGGAGCTGATGCCAATAACGTCGGGGCTGGCCAGCGGGTTGCGGAGCATCGTCTGGAACAGTGCGCCGGCCAGTCCGAACGCAACACCGATCATGGTTCCGATGACGGCGTGCGGAAGCTTGTTCTCCATCACGATGAAGCTGGCGCCGGGGATTTTGGGTCCGCCGGTCAGGTGGTTGGTGACGATTGTGAAGAAGTCCGGGATGGTGACCGTATAGCTTCCCAGCAGGACGGACACGAAAAACATCACCACCACGGCGGCGGCCAGCACGGCAGTCCTGTGGACCCTCACAGGCCGGCTCCCTTCCCGCGGCGGATCAGCCACACGAAGACCGGCGCGCCGACCAGGGCCGTCATGATGCCGGCCGGAACCTCGCCGGGGAGCAGCACCACCCGTCCGATGATGTCCGCCCCGAGCAGCAGCGCAGGGGCGGCCACCAGGGAGAAGGGCAGGATCCAGCGGTAATCCGGGCCGGTGAGGAAACGGACGGCGTGGGGCACCACCAGGCCAACGAAGCCGATGGGGCCGGCCAGCGCGGTGGCGGTGCCGCACAGCAGGACGATTCCCAGGGCGGTTCCGGCGCGGGCGGGGCCAACGCGCTGCCCAAGCCCGCGGGCGGTGTCGTCGCCCAGTGCCATGTTGTTGAGGGTCCTGCCGCCCTGCAGCACAATGAGCGCCCCTGCGGCCAGGAAGGGCAGGCCGGGCAGCAGCACGGCCCAGTCCCGGCCTGCGGTCCCGCCCACCTGCCAGAACCGGAACCTGTCCAGGGTGTCCTGGCTGGAGACCAGGATGACGTTCATCAGCGAGGAGAGCCCGGCGCTCAGCGCAGCCCCCGCGAGCGCGAGCTTGACCGGCGTGGCGCCTTCCCTCCCCAGCGAGGCGATGAAGTACACCACGACGGCGGCGGTTGCGGCGCCGATGAAGGCGAACCAGATGTAGCCGGAGAAGCCGGTCACACCGAAGATGTAGATGCCGGTCACCACGGCCAGGGCTGCACCGGCGTTGACCCCGATGATGCCGGGATCGGCCAGCGGATTGCGGGCAACTCCTTGCATTGCCGCGCCGGCCAGGCCCAGGGCGCCGCCGGCCAGCAGGCCAAGGACAGTCCGCGGAATCCGGGCCTGGACCACGGCATGGTCGCCGTTCGCGGGGTCGAAGGCGGCTAGCGCCTGCCAGACAGTGCCGGGTGGAACATCGCGGGCCCCCACGGCCAGCGACGCCCCGGCCATGAGCACCAGCACGACGACGGCGGCGGCCAGCCAGGCTGCACGCTTCCTTCCCGGGGCGTCACCGCGGAGGGGAGCAGCCGCCGCCTGAGCCGCCACCTGGGTGCCGGGATCCGCGGCGGGACGTGCCGTCGTCGTACTCATGGCGCTGGACCTACTTCACCGCATCCGCTGCGGCGGCGAGCTGTGGCAGGAACGTGTCCAGGGACCACGGCAGGCTCAGCGGCGAGGATGCTGAGATGGAAAGGGTCAGGGTGTTGTCCGAATCGGCAACCAGGGCGCCGTTCTTGATGGCGGGAATCTGGCCCAGCAGGGAATCGGCCTTGATGGCGTTCGTGGTGGAGGCATCGGGGACCCAGGTGACGAAGATGTCCGAGGCCAGTTCGTTCGCCTTTTCTGCGGACCACTGAATGTAGAACTCTTTGGAGCCCTTGGAGTTGTCCGCCACCACCGGGGCCAGGGTCATGCCGATTTCGGTGAGGAAGCGGGGGCGGTTGTCATTGGCCGTGTAGACGTTCACGCCGTCACCCTTGGCGGGCTCGAGGTTGCCGTAGATGAAGCTCTTACGCGCGATCTGCGGGTACTTGGCGACCTTGTCCTGGACGGTGGCTTCGGTGTCCGCCACCAGCTTGGCCGCCTGGGCCTCCTTGCCCAGGGCCTTGCCGATGATGGTGGTTGAGTCCTGCCAGGAGGTTCCGTATGCCACCTCGGGGTGGGCCACCACGGGGGCGATCTCGCTGAGCTTCTTGTAGTCCTCTTCGGTGAGGCCCGAGTAGGCGGCGAGGATGACGTCGGGGCTGAGCTTGGCGATCTCGGTGAAGTTGATGCCGTCCGCTTCGGAGTACTGGACCGGCGCCTTGGCGGAGCCGAACCCGGCGCCCAGCTGTTCCAGGGCGGCGTCCTTCCAGGGGGTGGAGCCCTTGCTGTTGCCGCCCCAGTCGTTCTTGGGGACGCCCACCGGCACCACGCCCAGGGCGATGGCGACGTCGTCGTTCACCCAGGAAACGGTGGCCACCCGGGTGGGCTGCTTCTCAATGGTGGTACTGCCGAACGCGTGCTCGATGGTGACCGGGAACGCTGCGCTGCTGCTGGAGCTGCCGGCGTCGGCAACGGAGGAAGCGGGGCCCGTGGAGCAGGCCGAGAGCGTGAGCGCGGCTGCTGCCACAACGGCTCCCGCTTTGCCGGCAGAGGAAAACAGGGTCCGACGGCTGGGGAGGGGACCAGGGAAAAGGGGGGATGTCACGGGGCTCCTTCAAGGGGGGCGGAGGAAAACTTAAGTAAGGCTAACCTATGTAAATCATCATTACGCAACATTTTTGTCACCTAATCCGAAATGGGTGACCAACGACACATCCAGGCATCAATCCTTGGACAGTTGACTCTCAATTTGGCAGGATGGCCTTGCCGGGGCCGGCCAAAGCCGCGCCGGGACACTGAACATCGGACAGGACAACGGGAATGCGCATGCAGAGGGTCGTCACGGCCGCCGCTGCCATGGAGAGCGGGGTGGCCGCTTTGGCCTGCTCCGCGGAGACTGACTGACTCTCCCCCGTTACCTTGGCCCTGATCCGGGCCGCCCACTGCTACGAAAGTTCAGCCATGCAATCAGTCACGCCTCAGCAAATCCGCTCATCCTTCGTCAACGCCAGCCGCTCAGAAGCTGCGAAACTGACGCTGCCCAAGAATTTCGACTCCCTGGACTGGGACAGCCTGGAGTTCCTTGGCTGGCGCGATGCAAAGATGCCGCTGCGCGGTTACCTGGTGGTTCCTGGCCCCAAGGGACTCACCGGAATCATGCTCAGGGCCCCCGAGGGAGGCGCCCGGAAGAACCGCTCCGTGTTGTGCGAACTCTGCCGGGACGTGTTCTCCAAGGAGGACGTCCTGCTCTGGGTCGCCAAACGGTCAGGCCAGTCCGGGCGCGACGGCAACACCGTGGGCACCCTGATCTGCGCCGACTTCGTGTGCTGCGGCAACGTCCGCAGGGAACCGCCGGCCAACGAGATCAACCCCGACCCGGCCGTCGTCGTACAGCGCCAAATCCAGGGGCTGCAGGACCGTACGGCGCAGTTCCTGGCGCGTGTGCAGTCCAGGTAACCGGCACAGTCCAAGTAGTGCCGGTTACCGCAGGACGATGTCCACCGGGTTCGCCTCCGACCGCCAGGCGCCTTCCTCCCCCGGCCGGGGGCGGATGACGGGTGCGGTCAGGACGCCGGAGCGGTTGGTGCGTTTGTCACGCAGGATTTCGGTGACGGAGCCCAGGTGCCGGGACAGGTCGATCACGTTTTCGGGGGCGGCCAGCAGCAGCTGGAACCCGAATTCGTGCAGCGCCTTGATCCCGGCACCGGCAAACTCCTCGGAGGCGAGCACGAAGGCCTCATCCATCATCACTGTGCCGTAGGTGGTGAAGCCCTGCTCGGCAATGCCCAGCTGGTAGCTGAGGGCGGCGGCCATGATGAACGCGGTAAACCGCTGCCGCTCGCCGCCGGACATGGAACCGGTATCGGCGTGCATGAAGACTTCGGTCTTCTTGCTGCCGCCCTTCTTTCCCGAGGTGGGGGCGGCGACTTCGCGATGTTCCTTGCACTGGATGAAGAGGTGGCCGCGGACGTCCAGGACCTCCGCCCGCCAGCGCCGGTCCTCCGGCGCCTGCGAACCCAGCCGCTTGACCAGCGTTTCCAGGGACTTGTAGCGGGCGGTGAGCTCGCCGTCGTCGTCCCTGTCTGGACCGGGGCCATCGGCACGGCCTGCCTCCGCCTTCGCCGGCCGCGTGTGCCGGGCCTTCAGCGCGTTCTGGATGGCGTCCTTGAACTGCTTGGCGGTAGGCGGCAGTGTCTGCTTGATGTCCAGTTCCAGGTAGCTGCCCTCGTGGAAGTTCACCTGCGAGAGGATGCCGTTCAGGGGCAGGATGCGGCTGGTGATGGAGCGGCGTTCCTCGTCCAGCAGGTGCAGCAGGGTGCTGAAGGACTCATGCGTGCGCTGGTTGAAGAACTGCCGGAACTCTGCTTCCTGTGCGGGCAAGCCGTCATTCACGATCGCGTGGTAGCGGGCCTCGAATTCACTGGCCGCCCCGATGCTGGTGCCGTGGTCCGCCGAGATGGCGCTGCCCCACTCCCGCACGAAGCCTTCGAAGATGCGGGTGAGCCGCTCCGCCGTGGCCTGCCCCCGTGACTCTGCCGTGTGCAGTTCGCCCAGCAGGACGGTCCGGACCCGGTTGGCCAGGTTGTCCAGTTCGTGCATTTCGGTCACGTCGCCGAATTCCGCGAAGTGCGGTTCCAGCGCTGCGGCCGTGGCGTCCGACGGCGGCGCCTGGGCCAGGCGGACGCGCGCGGCTTCCAGCAGCGCGTCCGCCCCCGTCAGCTGGCGGTCCAGTGCCTTGTATTCGCTTTGCAGGACGGCAGCGGACTCGGTGCTGGACTGGTGTTTCTGCCGGACTTCCTCGATGGTGGCGCGGAGCGGTTCCAGGTCCGCCTGCGCGGCCAAGGCGTCCTTGAGCCGCTGCTCGATCCGGGCGAGCTCATCCGCCGCGACGGCCGCGGACACCTGTTCCCAGGGACGGTCATCCTCGGCGATGCGGCGGAGGGCATCGAGCTGCCGGCTCATGCCCTGGTGCGAGTCCTCGCGGCTCTGGGCGAGTTCGGCAGCCTTGGCCACTTCCTGGCGGAGGTCCTCCACCTGTCCGGCCACGAGTTCGAGCTTGGCGGCGTTGTCGAAGCCCAGCACGTAGTCCTGGCGGCTGGTAAAGCGGTCATCCTTCTCCACCGTGTGCCGGTTCCGCTTGACCACGCCGCCCAGGCTCAGGCCCTTGTCCAGCGCCGCCAGCTCGTCCGGATCCTCCACGCACGGATAGGCGAAGTCCAGCGCGATCCGCTCACGGACCCACTCGCCGGCCTCGGCCACCGCACCCGCGGCGAGGATATCCAGCTTGGCCAGGAGGTCGCCGTCGCGCGCGTCCTCCACGGCGAGCGCACCGCCGGCCAGGGGCTTGGAGACGTCCACCGCCCGCAGCGCGCCGCGGACGTTGTGGTCGTTGAGGTACCGGGTGACGGCACCGAAGTGCTCGCCCGGCACCAGCAGGGTGGTGGCCAGGTTCCGGAGCGCGCGTTCCGCTGCCGGGCGCCACCGTTCCTCCCCTTCGGCGAGGTCCATGAGCTCGCCTGCGAACGGCATCCGGTCTTCCGGGATCCCCGTGGCGGCGGCGATCGCGGCGCGGTTTTCAATGCTCGACGGCGGCAGCAGGGATTTGCGTGTCTTCAGCGAGACGAGTTCCTGCTCGGCGGCCGCGAGCTCCCTCTTGCGGGTGGCGTGGGCGTCGAACGCCTCGAACCGCAGCTCCTGCAGGGCCTGCGAATCATCCTTCAGCTCGGCGGACCTCGCCGCCGCCTGCTCATGGGCCTGCTCCCAGCCGGCCGCGCTCCACTCAAGCTGCAGCCCGGCGTCGGACAATGCCTGCTGGGCCGCCTCCTCCACCTGCCGGCGGAGCTTCAGGCCAACGCGGGCGTTTTCCAGCGACTGCTCGATCGCCGAGATGGCGTTGCCGCCCTGGTTGTTGTAGTCGGTCTCCAGCTGCCGCAGTTCCTTGGCCAGGCCGTCGCGGACCGCACGTTCGGCGCCGAGCTCCTTGGCCTTCGCCTGCGCCAGCTCGCGGAACCGGACCAAGGTCTTCTGGTGGACCTCGACGGCCAGCTTCTGCTTGTAGGCCTCGAACTCCTCGCCCACCAGCTCCCGGAGCCGGTTCGCGTCCAGCAGGGACTGGGCATATTCACGGTTCAGGCCAGGGACGGGGGCCAACTGGTCGCGCTGCTGCCGGACGTCCTCCAGCCGCTGGCGGATGGACATCAGGTTGCTGAACTCCTCCACCACGTCATCCGCGGCGGCCAGGGTGGCAGGGGCATCCAGCACCTGGTCACGGAAGAACGTGTTGACGCTGCCGCCCAGGCCCTTGCCCGCCTGGATCACGCGCAGCAGGGGCAGCGCCTGGTCCGAGCTGATGCCCAGCAGCCGCCGGAACCGCTCAGCGAACGCCTTGTGGACATCGAATACCTGGGCGTGCGGGAAGATCGCCTCCAGCGCACCCTTGGTGAAGCGCTTGTCCGCGATGCCTTCAACGGCCTCCAGGTCCAGCGGCACATTGTCGATCAGGTAGAACCGGCCCACGCTGGATTCCGTGCCGTTCTTGGGCAGGTCGAACAACGCCGAGACCGTCACCCGGGTGCCGGCTGCGTTGTCGAACGTCAGGGCGACGGCGGACCAGGTGGCACCCGGGCGCTGGAACGCACTCGCCGAGCCCTCCCCCACCGCCTTGTCCCCCACCTTGCCGCGCATGTACGTGAAGGTGGTGCGCTTGTCCTCC
This sequence comes from Arthrobacter sp. SLBN-112, assembly GCF_030944625.1. Lineage (NCBI taxonomy): Bacteria > Bacillati > Actinomycetota > Actinomycetes > Micrococcales > Micrococcaceae > Arthrobacter > Arthrobacter sp. SLBN-112. The sequence goes on along the minus strand of NZ_JAUSXY010000001.1, from coordinate 1,020,724 downwards.
ACCGCACCGCCCGAACGCTGCGCGGCTGCCTCGTTGGACCGCGGCCGCGCATCGAACACCCGGAGCATGGCATCGAACAGCGTGGACTTGCCCACGCCGGAATTACCCGTCAGCAGGGTGCCGTTGCGGTCCACATGCATGGTGTGCGCCCCGTGGAACGTCCCCCAGTTGACCACCTGCACCAAGGCAAGCCGCATCTGGCCCGGGTTGGTTACGTCCCCCAACGGGAGCATGCTTGCGATGGTCACTTGGTCACCTCAGTCGTGGTTTCGTTCGCGCCGCCACCGGGCACATGCTCGGCGTGCTCGCTCGTTCCTCGCTTAGACGCACGCTGCCGCATGTCCCCGTCGCCACCGCTAGTGCCCGGAACCTGGGTATCCACTGACGATGACGCCGGTGCCGCCCCGGGAGTGGCATCGGCGTCGTCGTCCTCGGGACCACTGTCCGCGTCGAGGTCAAGGAGTGGTTCTGTTCCTGACTGGTCGGCCGAGGCCGCCACGAGGGCCTCGATGTGGGCCGGGATGTCGCCGATGTTTTCGAAGGGCAGTGCCAGGGGCAGGGCGTTGGAGATGGCGTAGACGTCGTCCAGGCCGGTGGGGAGCAGGAGTTGGCGGGCCAGGAGCTTGGTGATGGCGCGGGTCACCACATCGGAGTCCCGGAGCGCGTCCTGCTGGCCGGCCGGCTGGTAATGCGCCACCAGGTCCGTGATTTCCTCGCGCGTGATGGTGGGGTCTGTCTGGGCGGTGACGTGCCGGTCCAGCAGCAGGCGGAGCCGGAGCAGCACAATGGTTTCGACCCGGCTGAGCGCGCGCTGCTGCCGCAGGATGCTGGAGCGGGTGCTGCCGCCGATGACCTCCGGGTCAACGGGACGGAGGACCGCGATCTTCCGCTCATGGTCCAGCTGCAGGGTAAGGAACAGCTCGGAGAGGCGGCTCCGAAGAATCAACTGGTTGTCCAGCAGCACCGTCCAGAGCTTCTCGTCGCGGCCGCCGTCGATGTAGGGGCCCTTGAGGAGCTTGACCAGGGCTTGCCGCACCTTCATGGGCAGCACGCCGGTATCGCCCGGGAACAGGGCTGCGCCATCGACGAAGGTGTCGCGGGGGGAGACTGCTCCGGTGATGTGGCCAGTGGATATCGGTGTTTCGACCGGCTCAACCACCGGCTCGTCCACCGGCGTCGTGATTTCCTCAGTCATCTGAATCCTTTGCGAGCGTGACCACCGGCAGGTAGGCGCCTGCGGGTGGAACCGTCTATCTGTTCGAAGTCCAGGCCGTCCCAGGCTCCGCGGTTGAAGTCCGCACCCCGGTGCAGGGCTTCGGAGAGGAGGGCGCGGATGGAGTTGATGTGCTGTTCCTCGGACGGCAGCTGCTGCCAGGCGTCGGCGAGCGTCGCAGCCCCGGCCATGGCCGCCCGGACCAGCGCGGGCTTGGCCTTGCCGGTCCTCTGCGAGCGCACCCGGTCCGAGTCGGTAAAGGCGATGGGATCGGCCAGGCGGGGCGGGGCCGCGAACTCGTCGGGATCGAAGAGCTTCACCATGGACAGTGACTCGAAGCCGGCGTTGTACAGGACCGGGCCCGGTACCAGGCCGGGCCGTTCACGCTCATATGGCAGGGAGCGGATGGCCTGCTCCGCTTCGCGCAGGACCTGGCGGAGCCGGACCGACTGGCGGAAGTCGTCACTTTGGACGTACGTATTCAGGCTCTCGCTGAGCTTGCCGTAGATGCGCTGGATCTGGCTGTGCTGCTGCCGGAGCTCGGCCACCAGGTTCTTCAGCGTCTCCCGGTCCTCGGGTGAGAGGTCATCCGCGAACTGCCGGCTCAAGACTTCGCCGATGGCGGACCGGAACCGCAACTGCTGCTGCGGGTCCTCCAGGAATGCGGTGAAGGACCTGAACGTCCTGCCCTCCGGGCTCTGGCGGAGCCGTTTGTCGGCCTCCAGGACCTGGGCCATGGTGGCGCCCTTGGTCAGCGACTCCTCGATGATCTGGTTGCGCAGGCCGCCCACCAGTTCCTCGATCCGGTCGCGCATCTTCTTGTAGTCCGCGGGCAAGCTGGCAGCCAGGTCCAGGATGTTCCCTGCAGCCTCCACGGCTTCGTCGTCGTCCAGCAGGCCGTCGAACTCGCCGGTGCTGATGTCCTGGATGAGCTGCTGCCGCTCTTCGATTTCCTCTTCCAAGGCTTCCAGGCGGGCGCTCTGGTCCGGGTTGGTCTCGTTGGCGAGTTTCTCCACGTCCCCCAGCAGCGTTCCCAGCCGGGACCCGTTCAACGTGGACCTTTCGCTGGAAAGGCTGTCCAGGAAGGCCAGCACACGGGCGGCCGGTTCGGTGACCTCGTAGACGATCTGGCCTGACTGGTTCCGGCGGGTCAGGAACTGCCTGCGGGTCCACTCATCGCCGAAGGACTTCCCGTTGGCCCCTCCGCCCAGCCCGGGATCCTGGCGCCGGAGATCCTCAAGGAAGGAGTCGACGTCGGCATGGAATTCTTCCAGCGGCAGCTGCGGCCGGGTACGGGTAAAGGAAGCCTGGAGCACCGCGATCACCCAGGGCGCCGAACGCGTCAAGGCCCAGGCGGGTCCCTTGGTGAGGAGTTCGAGGTCCCGGAGCCGGGCGCTGATGGCGTCAGCGGATGACCTGGCGGTGCGGGGCACACACTCTCCTTGGGCTGGTGGGCGGGGGCGCGGCAGCGGGACGAACCGGAAAACTGCCAACTACAAGGTTAACGCAGGCCGCCGCGACCACTCCGTGACCTACCTGCGGGTATTGTTTCGATCCCGTATCAACAGCCCCTTCCGCCCCATGCGCCTCTGGCTGGCCGCGGGCCTGTCCCCCTAGGCTGCTGCTACTGGTCTTCGCCACAGCAGTCTTTCGCAACGCAACGCCGCAGCAGGGGGATTCATGCAGTTCGATCTGAGCACAGTGGAAACAGCCACCATGGTTTTTATCGGGACGCTGGTATTTGGCGCGATTCTGGCCGCATTCGTCCTCGCCGCCGGGCTGGTTGCCCTGGTGCTGCTGGGCGCCGGCAAGCTCACGTGGACAGTGCTGGCCACGACGCTCCTGGCAGTGGTCCACGGGATCAACGCCGGGTGGGACAGGCTGGTCCACCGCGCGGCCGCCGTGGATATTTCCGGCGATTTCCAGGGCCAAACGTCCCCTAGTACCGGAACCTACCCGCGGGTAATCTTGAGTGACAGCTGAAGGGTTCTCCAACCCGGCGGATCCATGGCTACACCGGCCATTCCGGCCCAAGGAGATAACCCATGAGCTCCGCTACTGACAGCCAGGCCAAAGACGCCCCGGCTGAGGAAACCCCCGTCCCGGCCGGCAACATCGGGGCCGGCGCCACCGCCGAAGACGCCCGGGCCGTCGCAGAAGCCGCCCGGGAAACCGGCTGGGACCGTCCCAGCTTCGCCAAAGGCCTCTACCTGGGCAGCTTCGACCTCGGCCTGGTCCATCCCTGGCCCGCCGCCGATCCCGCGTCCGTGGAAAAGGGCGAGGCATTCATGGCCCGCCTCACCGAGTACGCCAAGACCATGTCCGGGCGGGTCATCGAACGCGACGCGAAGATCCCGGACGAGTACATCAATGGCCTGGCCGGCCTGGGCGTCTTCGGCATGAAGATCCCGGAGGAATACGGCGGACTGGGCCTCTCGCTGGTGTACTACGGCCGGGCACTCGCCCTTCTCGGCAGCGTCCACCCCAGCCTCGGAGCGCTCATCTCCGCACACCAGTCCATCGGCGTTCCCGAGCCCGTCAAGGTCTTCGGCACACCGGAGCAAAAGCGCGAATACCTCCCCCGCTGCGCCGGCGGCGCCGTCACTGCGTTCCTCCTCACGGAACCGGACGTGGGCAGCGATCCTGCCCGGATGGGCAGCACGGCAACGCCAACGGACGACGGCGAGGCGTACCTCCTGGACGGCGTGAAACTTTGGACCACCAACGGTGTGATTGCCGAACTGGTGGTGGTGATGGCACTGGTCCCGGCCCACACCGACTCCGCAGGCACAAACCATAAGGGCGGCATCAGTGCGTTCGTGGTGGAGATGGACTCCCCGGGCATCACGGTGGAAAACCGGAACGCCTTCATGGGATTGCGCGGCATCGAAAACGGCGTGACCCGCTTCCACCAGGTGCGGGTTCCGGCCGCCAACCGGCTGGGGCGCGAGGGACAGGGCCTGAAGATCGCCTTGACCACGCTGAACACCGGCCGCCTGGCGCTGCCGGCGCTGTGCGTGGCCTCCGGGCGCTGGAGCCTGAAGATTGCCCGCGAATGGTCCAACGCCCGCACCCAGTGGGGCCGGCCCGTGGGCGAACACGAAGCCGTGGGCAAGAAGATCGCGTTCATCGCGGCCTCCGCCTTTGCCCTGGACGCGGTCTTCGAACTCGCCGCCGAGCTTGCCGACGCCGGGCAGAAGGACGTCCGGATCGAAGCCGCGCTCGCCAAGCTCTGGGCCACCGAGATCAGCTGCCGGATCGCTGACGAGCTGGTGCAGATCCGCGGCGGCCGCGGGTTTGAAACGGCCGAATCGCTGGCGGCCCGCGGCGAGCGCGCAGTACCGGCAGAGCAGCAGCTGCGGGACATGCGCATCAACAGGATCTTCGAGGGGTCTTCCGAGATCATGCGGCTGCTGATTGCCAGGGAAGCCGTGGATGCGCACCTGGCTGCCGCGGGCGACCTCGCGTCCATGGATGCGAGCCTTGCCGATAAAGCCAAGGCCGCCGTCGGCGCCTCAGGTTTCTACGCCAGGTGGCTGCCCAAGCTGGTGGCCGGCGCCGGCATGGACCCCCGCTCGTACAACGGGTTCGGCAGGCTGGCCAAGCACCTGCGGTTCGTGGAACGCTCCTCGCGCCGGCTGGCACGGCAAACCTTCTACGGCATGGGCCGGTGGCAGGCGAAGCTGGAGCGGAAACAGGCGTTCCTGGGCCGCATCGTGGACATCGGCGCCGAACTCTTCGCCATGACCGCCTGCTGTTCCCGCGCGGAGATGCTGCTGCACACCTCCCCCGGCACGGCCGCCGGCGCATACGAGCTCGCGGACGCCTACTGTGAGCAGGCGAAGGTGCGGGTGGACGAATACTTCGACCAGTTGTGGCGGAACACTGACGATGCGGACCACACGCTGACCCGCAATGTCCTCGCCGGTGACTACACCTGGCTGGAAGCGGGCGTGCTGGACCAGTCCGAGGGCACCGGTCCGTGGATCGCCGACGCCTCCCCCGGCCCGTCGCAGAAGGAAGACCTGCACCGCAAATACCGGTAAAACCGCAGGTCACAAACTAGTAAGCACGCTTGCTATCAGGGGTGGCGGGTGGTTGAGTTGGTTCATGAGCAGCTCAACGGACCCAGAGAACCTGCCTCCCCGCCGTGTCCGGGGGGACGAAACCTCCCGCAATGGCAACCACCGCGCGGGCGCAGCGGAGGATTCCGCCACGCGCTCGATGGACAAGACCCCTGCCCGCACCCCGGAGGACAGGGATTACGCCGCCGCCCCCACCGCGGAGCGCGAGTACCAGCCGGCCCCGACTGCCGCGGCACCCGTGGTGGACCCGACGCTGACGGACAGGGAAACCGCAGTCGCCCGCCAAAAGGAACGCTTTGGCGGCATCAAGGCGGGGTCTGCGTTCTTCGGCTGGCTCACCGCCACCGGGATGGCCGTGCTGCTGACCGCCCTGGTGGCAGCCGCCGGAACCGCCGTTGGGCTGGCCAACAACACCGATGTCAACGCGGCCGTAAACCAAGCTGCGCAGAACAGCGGCACCGTAGGGCTGGTGGGCATCATCGTCCTGCTCGTGATCCTGTTCCTGTCCTACTACTGCGGAGGCTACGTCGCCGGGCGGATGGCGCGCTTCAACGGCGCAAAGCAGGGGCTCATGGTGTGGATCTGGGCCCTGATCGCGGCGGTCGTGGTCGCCATCCTGGGCCTGGTGGCCGGGCAACAGTTCAACGTCCTGGCCAATCTCAACAGCTTCCCGCGGATCCCCGTCAACGAAGGCCAACTGACCACCACCAGCATCATCGCAGCCGTCGTGGTGGCGGCCGTGGCCCTGGTGGGCGCCGTCCTGGGCGGGCTTGCGGGTATGCGGTTCCACCGCAAGGTTGACCGCGCCGGCTTCACGCCGGACAGCGAGTATTACGACGACGGCGAATAGTCTGCGGGCAGCGCGCGGCTGCTAGGAGGACAGGATGTCACCGTCCACATAGAGCCATCGGCCGCCTTCGCGGACAAACCTGCTGGCTTCGTGGAGGATGCCGCGGTCCGCGCCGTGCCGGTAGTAGGCCTTGAACTCGACCGTCCCTTTAGTGTCGAAGGGACCGCCCTGGCTGGTGGCCACAATATCCAGGCGCCGCCACTGCATGGCCGGGTCCAGGTCCAGGCCGGCCGGGACCGTGCCCGGATGCTGGGTCCGCAACAGGTATCCCTCATCCAACCTGACGAACGCGGTGTAGCGGGACCGCATCAGCTGCTCCGCGGTTGCGGGTTCGGCCTGGCCGGAATGGAACCTTCCGCAACACATTGCGTACGTTTCGCCGGACAGGCACATGCAGTTCGCGGACTCATTCGATTCGGTCACCCGGTGATGCTGTCACATCGGGTAACAGCTTCGCTACAACACTGGCCGCGACACCGCGCGCGGCCGCACGTCGAGCCAAAAATCCGTATGGTGGAGGAGGAGCTTGGCCCCCCGGCGCTGTGCGCCGGCCGCAAGCCCGGGGATGTTGGTGGAAAGGAGTGATGACGTGGAGCAACCGGACACTCTGGTCCTCAACCTGACCTTCTTCGGCACCATGGGCGTAGCCCTCCTGATGTTCTTTGCCCTCTTCCTCCTCGGGGTGATTACCTTGGTCCTGGCAGGCCTGGGCCGTCTTGCAGGCATCGTCCTGATGACCTTGTTCGGAAAAGGCCCGCGCACAGTCCTTGCGCTTTCCGCGGCGGCACGGGATCAACACCCGGAATCCCGCAAATCCTGGCGGGAACGCGCCGCCACCCTCAGCCCGGCCCGGCTCACGGAGTCCCTGCGCACCGCCGTCGCACGCCACCCGAAGCTTGCCGTCCGCCGCGAACCCCCTGTCCTCGCAGAAGACTGGGCTTCAGCAGTGGCGCGGGCGGATGCCCGCGCCACTGCCCGGGCCAAAGCCGCGGCACCGGAGATCAAACTGTCGGTGCGGGACCTTCCGGATCCCGCTGTGCCCGCCGACAAGGTGGAGGAGGTGGCTCCGCTGGTGGAATCCGCGCTGCGCAACCACCGGCCGCCGCACGAGCTGCCGAGATCCTTCAAGAGGCCCCAGCCGTCCCACCCGCTCGCGCCATTGGACACCGGGTCCCTCGTTTCGCTGGCCGGCCCGCAGCAGGTGCTCAAGGAACAGGAACCGGACAGGAACCGGACGTCGCCCGCCGCGACGCGGGAGAACGGCAAGCAGCCCTTACCCTGAGCAACCAACTGGGTTAGCGTGAAACCCATGGAATTCAGATACCTCGGAAACAGTGGCTTCAAAGTCTCGGAAATCACGTTCGGCAACTGGCTGACGCACGGCTCGCAGGTGGAAAACGACGTCGCCGGCCAGTGCGTGCGCGCGGCCCTCGATGCCGGCATCAGCACCTTCGACACAGCGGACGTCTACGCGAACACGGCAGCGGAAACCGTCCTGGGCGAGGCGCTGAAGGGCGAGCGCCGGGAATCCCTGGAAATCTTCACCAAGGTCTTCGGCCCCACCGGCCCCAAGGGCAAGAACGATCTGGGCCTCTCACGCAAGCACATCATGGAATCCATCAACGGGTCACTGCGCCGGTTGCAGACAGACTACGTGGACCTCTATCAAGCCCACCGCTACGACTTTGAAACGCCGCTGGAAGAGACCATGCAGGCGTTCGCCGACATCGTCCGGCAGGGCAAGGCGCTCTACATCGGGGTGAGCGAATGGACCGCTGACCAGCTGCGTGAAGGCCACAAGCTGTCCAAGGAACTGGGCTTCCAGCTCATCTCCAACCAGCCGCAGTACTCCATGCTGTGGCGGGTTATCGAGGCGGAAGTTGTCCCGGCGTCGGAGGAGCTGGGGGTGTCCCAGATCGTTTGGTCGCCCATGGCCCAGGGCGTCCTCAGCGGCAAGTACCTTCCCGGCCGGCCGGCCCCGGAAGGCAGCCGCGCCACGGATGAGAAGGGCGGTGCCAAGATGATCCAGCGGTGGATGCGCGACGACGTCCTGGCAGGTGTGCAGGACCTGAAGCCGATTGCCGCCGAAGCGGGCCTGACCATGCCGCAGCTGGCCGTTGCGTGGGTCCTCCAGAACCCGAACGTGGCATCCGCCATCGTGGGCGCGTCCCGGCCTGAACAGATCGCGGACAGCGTTGCGGCGGCAGGCGTGAAGCTGGACGCCGCGGTCCTGAAGAAGATCGACGACGCCATCGGCGGCCTCGCCGAACGGGACCCGGCCCAGACCAAGTCGCCGGCCACCCGGGAAGCCTGAATGCAGTCCCCGGCCGATCTCCCGGAGCTTGCGGTCACCGGATCAACCGGAGGCCTGGGCGGCATGCTGGCGCGGCAACTTGCCGGGTCCGGATTCGCGCAACGCCTGCTGGTGCGCGACGCCGCCCGGGCCCCGGAACTGGCCGGGGCCTCCGCCGTGGCGTGTTCCTACGGGGACGGCGCCGCGTCCCGGCAGGCCCTGGACGGGGTAAAGCTGCTGTTCATGGTGTCCGCGGCCGAAGCCGAAGACCGGCTGCAGCAGCACTACGCGTTCGTGGACGCCGCCGCTGACGCCGGAGTGCAGCACGTGGTTTACACGTCCTTCTACGGCGCTGCGCCGGATGCCACCTTCACCTTGGCGCGGGACCATTACGCCACGGAGGAGCGGATCAAAGCCTCCGGAATGGACTTCACGTTCCTTCGGGACAACTTCTACCTGGACTTCCTGCCGCTGATGACCGGGGAGGACGGCGTGATCCGCGGTCCTGCCGGTGAAGGCGTGTTTTCCGGGGTAACCCGGGAGGATGTGGCCCGCTCCGCCCATGCGGTGCTCCGCGATCCGGCAATCCATAAGGGAATGACCTACAACCTGACCGGACCGGAAGAGTTGACGATGGCGCAGGCCGCCCGGGTACTCAGTGACGGAACGGGCCGGACCATCAGCTACCACCCGGAAACGGTGGAGGAAGCCTACGCATCCCGGGCGTCCTACGGTGCTCCACAGTGGCAGTTGGACGCGTGGGTGAGCACCTATACGGCGATGGCGGCCGGGGAGATGGCGGGGCTGTCACCTGACGTGCACGGGCTGACCGGCCAGGACCCGATCAGCCTGGCCGAGTTCCTGACCCGGCCTGTCCTGTAGCGCTCCCTCCCCGGTCCGTGGGGCTGTTGACGGACCGGGGAGCCCGGCGTAGACCTGTGGCTAGGCGCCGCCACCCCGGCGGAGCACGGCTCAGAGAATCCCGGCGCCATGACAGAGACCAGAGAACACAGGCAATCAACAACCGTGGCAGCGGAAACCCTCCCGGTTCCCGCTGGCCCGTCGAACGGCCCGCTCACTCCCGAGGAGTTGCAGCTCTCCGCCCGCAACCATTCAATGCCACTGGAGGCGCTCCGCCGCGAGGTCACGCCTCCCGGGCTCCACTACGTGCTCACGCATTTCGATATCCCGGATATCGACAGCCCCTCCTGGCATCTGCGGATCCGCGGTGCGGTGGAACGGACCCTGGAGCTGGGCATGGCCGCCCTCCGCAGGGCCCCGGCCATCACCCTTCCGGTCACCCTGGAGTGCGCGGGCAACGGCCGGTCGCTGCTGGAGCCGCGGCCCCTCAGCCAGCCGTGGGTCCTGGAAGCGGTGGGCACGGCCCATTGGACCGGTGTTCCGCTGGCCTACCTCCTGGGCAAAGCGGGTGTACTGCCGGATGCCTTGGAGGTGGTCTTCACCGGCGCGGACATGGGCGTGCAGGGCGGCGTCCCGCACCATTACGCGCGCAGCCTGCCGGTCCGCGAAGCCCTGCGTCCCGACGTCGTCCTTGCCTACAAAATGAACGGCGCCGAACTGCCGCCGCAGCATGGGTACCCGCTGCGCCTGGTGGTTCCGGGCTGGTACGGGATGGCCAGCGTCAAATGGCTGGAGTCGATAGAGGTGGTCAAAGAGCCGTTCACCGGGTTCCAGCAGCAGTCCGCCTACCGTTACCAGGCCTCCGCGGATGACGCCGGCCGGCCGGTTTCGAGGATCAGGGTGCGTTCGCTGATGGTTCCGCCGGGTGTCCCGGACTTCTTCACGCGCGGGCGGTTTGTCCGCCCGGGCCCGGTCATGTTGCAGGGCAGGGCCTGGTCCGGGGAAGGCGCCGTGGCCGGCGTCGAGGTAGCCATTGACGGCACGTGGCTGCCCGCCCGGTTGGGCAAGCCGGCCGGCGGCTACGCGTGGCGGGGCTGGACCATGCCGTGGGTGGCCGAACCCGGCGAGCATGTCCTGGCCTGCCGCGCCACCGACGTCACCGGCGCCACCCAGCCCCTGGAACAGAATTGGAACTACCAGGGGATGGGCAACAACGTAGTGCAGCGGGTCAGGGTGATAGTGGAGTGAAGCCGGCGGCCCGGGGCTATACTCGGTGCCAATCATGACCAGCCTCCCATCCTCCCCCGCCAGTGTCCGAATCGATGCGTGGTTGTGGGCCATCCGTGCCTACAAGACACGGTCCGCCGCCACCGCCGCCTGCCGGGCCGGGCACGTCCGCCTCAACGGCAGCCCTTCCAAGGCTTCAGCGACTCTGGTCACTGGAGACACGGTGACGGTGCGCATGTCCGGGTACGAGCGCATCCTTGAAGTGCGGCGGCTGATCGCCAAGCGCGTTGGAGCCGAGGCCGCATCCCATTGCTTCACGGACCACACTCCCCCGCGGCCCGTCCTGCCGGCGCTGGGGCTCCCGCAACGCGACCGGGGCGCCGGCCGGCCCACCAAGAAGGACCGCCGTGAGATGGAGCGCCTCAAGGGACCGGCCTAAGGCTGCACCCTGGCTCAGTTTCTGGTCCGCCCCCGCACGAGGTTCGCGTACGGCAGTTTCCCGTACTCCTCGACAAAACCTGTGTGGTAGTCCGCCTCGGCCTGGTTAAGGGTTTCGGCGGCCATTTCCTTCCACGCGACCAGCAGCGTCCCGGCATCCCTGAGTTGCCAGATGAGCCGGCCGTCCCAGTGGCCCGGCGGCTTTCCGTGTCCGAAGTCCAGGAACTCCTGGATCTGCCGCCTTAGCCCGCGGTTGCCCTTGCTGCCCGGACCGGCTTTGCCGAGGTACAGGACGGCGGCCGTGTCCACCCAGGCAGCTTTAAGGTCCTGCTCCGGCAGGGAGGGATCTTTCTTCTTAAAGACGCCGGCGGTGCTCTTCTTCAGGAATTCCGGCTGGAACGCGTCCGGCGTCAAGACGACGAAAATGCCCGTTCCCCGCGGGACCCGCATGGCCTCAAGGTCCTTGGCAGGCCTGAAGCCCAAAAAGCCGTCATCTCTCAAGCCCTTCCTGGTGAACTGCATCCTCACATTGAACAGCATCCCGGCAGTCCCCGATCTCCGAAAAAACGCCCATGCTGTTCTCAGGAATACTGGCTACCATTGGCCCGTGCCACCGCTTGAGATCCTTATTTCCTCCTGGCGCCTCGACTGGGCCGCCACAGTGTTCGTCGTTGTGGCCGGAGTCCTCTACGGGTGGGGGATGCGTTCGGCCGGACGGAAGGGCCACCGCTGGCCGGCCTGGCGTGCGCTGGCGTTCTACGTCCTGGGCCTTGGTACTTTCGTCATCCTGACCTGCGGCTTCACCGGCGTGTACGGCCCGCAGCAGCGGTGGGCGTTCACCCTCAAAATTTCCCTGCTGCTCTTTGTGGTTCCGCTGCTCATCGGCCTGGGCAAGCCGCTGACGCTCGCGCGTGCGGCGTTGCCGGACCACGGAGCGGCAGTCTTTGACGCTGTCCTGTCCAGCCGTCCGGTGCGGTTTGTCAGTAATTCATTCGGCGCACCCTTACTGGGGCTGGCCCTCTTCTCCACCTTTCTGACGCCGGCCTTCTACACGCTGCGGACCAACCCTGCGGCCGACGCACTGCTCACGCTTGGTGTCCCGCTGCTGGGCATGCTCATGGCACTGCCCATCATCGAAGAATCCAATTTCCAACGGTCCAGCGCCTACCTGACCCTGGAATTCATGTTCGTGTTCATTGAGTTGCTGATCGACGCCGTCCCCGGAATCCTCCTTAGCCTCAACGGCCAGGTCCTCGACCATGCAATGACCGTCCCGGATCCCCAGTGGTGGTTCAGGGACGCCCTCCAGGACCAGCAGTTCGCGGGGAATTTGCTGTGGTTCATCTGCGAGGTGGTGGACCTGCCGCTGATCATCCTCATGTTCATCCGCTTCTCACACAGCGACAAGCGCGAAGCCTTGGTGTTTGATGAACTGACCGACGAGCAACTCGATGAGCTCCACAACCAGCACCTGCGGGGCCGGCACTAGGCTGGCCTGGGCCAAAAATCAAGTGTGCCCACCTCCCGCCGCGGAAGCGTAGAGTGACATAGGACGCCTGATTCTGGACGCCTCGCCGCAAAGGGAGAAACCGTGACGATTGATTGGGACGAAAAAAAGGCCCTGCTACAGGAACCGAACATCGCGAAGGTAACCCAACTTTGCGAAGAACTGATGGAGAAGAAGCCCGGTTCCACCGTCCCCTATATCGACCCCGTCCATGACGAAGACGAGTGCCGAATCATCAGCCTCCAGGCCAGCCCCGGCAAGGGCACCGAATCCGGGTTCGTCTCCCTGTATAACGACGACGAAGCAGCCCGCCGCGCCACCCAGATCTACGAGCTCGCCGAACTGGATCCGCAGTACGTCATGCCGTGGAACGCGTACCCCTGGATCCGCGAAAGCGGCAGCCCGTCGGCGCTGAGCGTCCAGGAGAAAACCGACGGCCTGCGCCCCTTCCGCCAGTTCCTCAAAATCAATTCCCGCGTCTCGGCGGTCATCGCGCACGGTACGGACGCTTCCACGTTCCTGACCCTTTTTGAAAAGACCTACCACTCGTCGCTGAAGAACAGCGGCATCAAAATCTACAAGGCCTCCGCCCTCGGCGGCAGGGCCTTTGCTGTCTCAGAGGCCAAGCAGGAAGAACTCCTGGCCAAGAGCGTGGAAACCTACCGTGATGCCATGCAGCGGGCGGGCATCCAGCACCTCTAAGACTGCGGCCGGCTCCGGCTACAGGCCCTCCAAGAGGCGGCGGCGGTGTTTCAGTTCCTTGACCCACGCCCTGGTGACCATCTCCGGAAAGGGTGACCCGCCGGCGTCGTCCGCCGTGGAATTGTTCACGACGGCGAAGGCCGTCCCTGCCTCAAGGTCGGCGATCAGCGGCCCAGACGCCTTCAGGGCCAGCTCCACCACGGTGGAGGCCGCACGCTCCGGCAGGCCCAACGTGGTTGCCCAACCCAGGAAATGCCGTCGGGAGATGCCGGTCCGTTTTCCGCCCAGGGTCAGCGCCAGGGTCTTGTCCCCGTAAACCACTGTGGAGGGAATGTCGTACGCCGGGGCGATCCCCCACTCCCCGCCGGGGTCCTGCACCATGGACACGTTCTTGGCGTGCAGGTCGCCATTGCCGGTGAGCCAGGCAAAAGCGGCCTGAAGGGCGAGGTTCCGCAGGGCGGGCAGCGGTGCCGCGCAGTGGTCGGCCAGCGCCTTGCAGACCTGCCCGTACCCCACGTTGTACTTATCCGCCGGGTAGAGCTTGAGTACCTGGGCACCGTCTTCAACGGCAAGGCGCAGGACGTCGTCCGGGCCGCCGCCAGGGAGCGGAATACGGTCGAAGCGTTCCACCAGCAGCCCGGGGCGCCCCGCGACATCGCGGATCAGCTGTACCCGGCTCAGGGGAACCCGCAGCTTCGCGGCGTAGCGGAACATGACGAACTCGTTTTCCACCACATGCGGAAACTCGGGAGCATTGAGTTTGAGGATGAACCGCTTCCCCGCCTTGGCCACTGGCAGCGAGATCATTCCGGCGGAAAGCTTGTCCTGCACCCCGGCGAGCGCCACGGGATCGATCAGGTCGGAGTCGCCGATGAGCTGTTCGAAATCCACCGGTTGCCCGGGATCCAGGCGCACCGCATGCTCGTCCGGGTCCAGCGGCTCCCCGTGGCCGACCACCTGCACGTCGCCCACCGGATTACCGCCCGCAGCGATGAGCAGCGAGAGGTCGTCGTCAGCACTCGCCTTGATGGACCGGCGGAGCGCGTTGAGCCGGCGCCCTTCCGGCAGCAACCCCGTGAAGTAGGGCGGAGCGGCACCGGCGGCGGACAGGACGGGTTCGTCAGTGAGCGGCAGGGAGGTGGCGACGGCGGCCCTCCCGGATTCCAGGTAGGCGGGCAGGTAGCTGAACCGGGTGCCGCCGTCGTGCCGCTCAAGCCTGGCGGCCAGGATACCGGCCTTGTACACGTCTGCCACGCGGTGCCTCATTCGCCGGTTCCGCCTTCCGTTGCGGCGGGCCGCGGGAACGTCCGCACGGCGTGGCTGGTCCGTGGCGCGACCTGGAGCTCGAGCCCCAAGGCCTCCAGCAGGGCAAGCAGCGAGTCCACTTGGACGCTGGGCTTTCCCCGTTCCACGAAGCGCACGAAACGCTCGGATACGCCGGCAAGGTCCGCCAGGTCACGCTGGTTGAGCCGAAGGGACTTGCGCCGCGCGCGCACCTCCAGTGCCACCTGCTCCATGAGGGAGTCGGTCACCACACCTCCTAGGCACGATCGTGCCGATTAAGGCCAAATTAGCACCATGGGAACGAAAAGATAAGTCCCGCGCCTGGACAGACGGCACGTTCGTGCCGATTCACCTTCGGATGTTCGTCGGGTCAACTGTCAGGGAATTTTCAGGAGCGCAGGCGCATACTCGAAGTTATCCTGACCGCCGGCCAAAGAAACAGGCTCACCCTTGACGTCCCCCTCCAACCGTCCACCCGAGGCAGTGTCCCCGGAACGGGCCGCAGCGCTGTTCATCAATATGGTGTTCAGCCTGGCGCCGCGGGCTTAGGGTTGCTGCCATGACGGGGTTCATCGACGGCCTCTTGAACGTCAGCCCACTGGTGGCGTATATCGCCGTGTTCTGCCTCGTCTTTGCCGAGGACGCCTTGTTCATCGGTTTCGTCATCCCAGGAGAGACCGCGGCCGTCCTGGGCGGCGTGGTGGCCAGCCGGGGCGAAGTCCAGCTGGGCGTCATGATGGCCCTGGTGGTCGCCGCCGCGATCGTGGGCGACAGCGTGGGGTATGAAGTGGGAAAGCACCTGGGCAGCCGCATCCTGAAAAGCAGGGCGCTGGCCCGCCACTCCGGGAAGCTGCACAACGCCCAGGACCTGCTCCGACGCAGGGGCGGCGCCGCCGTGTTCCTGGGCCGGTTCACCGCCTTCTTCCGGGCGGTCATGCCGGCCCTGGCCGGCACCTCGCGGATGCCTTACGGCCGCTTCCTCGCCTACAACGCGGCAGGCGGCGTGGTGTGGGGCATCGGCTTCGTCCTCCTGGGCTTCCTGGCGGGAAACTCCTACGAAGCCGTAGCGCAGGCAGCCGGTCGGGACATCGCCGTCGTCAGCGTCGGTGTGGCGGTGGCCGCGCTCATCGCCTGGCATTTCCGCACGCGGCGGCGGCGGCAGCACCGGCGTGCCGCAGGACAGCGGCAGGACTAGGGAGGGCTTGACAGCGACTGTGACGGGTGCCATATTTAAGGCGTGAACCTGTCAGACAGCCGGACAGCAGGACAGCCTGCATCCCGTCCCCTTGCCCGGCTGAGCGCTGCCGAGGCGGTGTTCAACACCATCCGTGCGGACATCGAATCCGGCACCTTTCCGGTGGGCAGCAAGCTCAGCTCGGAAGCCACGCTGTCCCAGCAGTACGGGGTCAGCCGCTCGGTCATCCGGGAAGCGCTCCGCTCGTGCACGGCCTTGGGCCTGACAGTCACCCGGACCGGCAAAGGCACGTTCGTCATTGCCGGCAAGGTGGCCAATGACCTCACCCTGGGGCAGTACTCGGCACGGGACCTGACCGAGGCCCGCCCGCACATCGAGGTCCCGGCCGCCGGGCTGGCCGCCCAGCGGCGCACCCCGGAAGAACTGGAAACCCTCCGCGACATCGTGGCGGCCATGGCCACGGAAACCGACCCCGAGTCCTGGGTGGTCTTGGACTCCTCCTTCCATGCGGCCATCGCCCGGGCCAGCGGCAACAAGGTGTTCGCAAGCGTGGTGACGGACATCCGGGACGCCCTGGCCCACCAGTCCGAGACGCTGAACATGGTGGCAGACCGCCAGCACGCCTCCGACGTTGAACACCAGCAAATCCTGGCCGCCATTGAGTCCGGCTCCCCGGACAACGCCCGCGCCGCCATGGCCCACCACCTGGAAGCCGTGGGCGCGGCCCTGGACTCCATCCTCAACAACTAGACACATCCAACCGACCCTTCCAAGGACGCCATGCCATCCCCCGTGTTTTCCGCTGCCCACACCGCTGCCCTGGGTGAACCGGCCCTGCCGCAACACACCCCGCTGGTGGCTGCCGTCCGTGACGGCCTCGTGGAGAGCGTCCACTACGGCTCGGCAATCGCCCTTGCCGCTGACGGGTCCGTGGCGGCAACCGCCGGTGATCCGCTGGCTCCCTTCTACCCGCGGTCCGCGCTCAAGCCGCTCCAGGCCGTCGCCATGGTCCGGGCCGGCCTGGAGCTTCCGGCCGACCTCCTGGCCCTGGCCGCCGCAAGCCACTCGGGCTCGGCAGCCCACCGCGACGGCGCCCGGCGCATCCTCGATCTGCACGGGCTGGCCCCCACCGACCTTGAGAACAGCTCCGACCTCCCCTACGGCACCGCCGAACGTGAGGACTGGCTGCGCGCCGGCGGCGGCCCCACGCAAATCATCCAGAACTGCTCCGGAAAGCACGCCGCCATGGCCGCGACCTGCGCGATCAACGGCTGGTCCGTCCGGGGCTACCTCGAACCCTCCCACCCGCTGCAGCAGCTCGTGGCGCAAACCGTCACCGACCTGACCGGCGAGGCCCCCGCCGCGCTGAGCACCGATGGCTGCGGCACCCCGCTGTTCGCCCTCTCACTGGGCGGCATGGCCCGCGCCTTCGGCCGGATCGCCCGGGCGGCTTCCCTTGCAGCCACGCACGGCGACGGCGGGCCCGATTCCGGAAGCGCGGAAGCCGCCGTCGGGCTCGCCATGCAGCGGCACCCGGACATGGTGGCCGGTGAGGGCCGCGACGTCACCGACCTGATGCGCCTGCTCCCGGGCGCCGTGGCCAAGGACGGCTTCGAGGGCATCCAGCTGGTGGGCCTGGCCGACGGCGGTGCCGCAGCCGTCAAGATTTCCGACGGCGGAGACCGCGCCCGGATGGCCGCCACAGTGCAGCTGCTGGCGGCGCTGGGCGTGGACACCGCGCGGCTCGCCGGCATCGCCACCGCCCCGGTCCTGGGCGGCGGCCACCAGGTGGGCCAGCTGCTGGCCACTGACTTCCTGAATACCAACCCGTCCACGCCCGTCAACGAAGCCCTGTGAGGACCCTTATGACCATGATCGACACCGCTGCGGACGCAACATCCGCCCCCGCCACCAGGTCCGAGCACGACCTGCTGGGCGACCGGGACGTACCCGCGAATGCGTACTGGGGCGTGCACACGCTCCGGGCCGTGGAGAACTTCCCGATCACCGGCCAAAAGCTGTCCTCCAACATGCACCTGGTCCGCGGGCTGGCCGCCGTCAAGCTCGCGGCCGCCCGGACCAACCGTGAGCTCGGCCTGCTGGACGCCGAGCGGGCCGACGCCATCGAGCAGGCCTGCCAGGATGTCCTGGCCGGCCGGCTTGCCGACCAGTTCGTGGTGGACGTCGTCCAGGGCGGCGCCGGGACGTCGTCGAACATGAACGCCAACGAGGTCATCGCCAACCGTGCCCTGGAAATCCTTGGCCACCTCAAGGGCGACTACGCCAGGCTGCACCCGAACGACCACGTCAACCTCAGCCAGTCCACCAACGACGTCTACCCCACGGCCGTGAAACTGGGCACCATCTTCGCCGCCCGGGAACTGCTGGCCGCACTCGAAGAACTCGAGGACGCCTGCGCCGCCAAGGCCATGGAATTCCGCACCGTGGTCAAGATGGGCCGCACCCAGTTGCAGGACGCCGTCCCCATGACCCTGGGCCAGGAGTTCGGCAGCTACGCTGTCACCATCGGCGAGGACCGGCTCCGCCTGGCGGAGGCCGAGTTGCTGATTCACGAGATCAACCTCGGCGCCACCGCCATCGGCACCGGCCTGAACGCCCCTTCCGGGTACGCGGACACAGCCTGCCGGCACCTGGCGGAGATCACCGGGGTGCCGCTGGTGACCGCCGTCGACCTGATCGAAGCCACCCAGGACGTTGGCGCCTTCGTGCACCTCTCCGGGGTGCTCAAGCGCGTTGCGGTCAAGCTCTCCAAGATCTGCAACGACCTGCGCCTGCTCTCCTCAGGCCCGCGTGCCGGTTTCGGCGAGATCAACCTTCCCGCCGTCCAGTCCGGCTCCTCCATCATGCCCGGCAAGATCAACCCGGTGATCCCGGAAGTGGTCTCCCAGGTGGCCTACGAGGTCATCGGCAACGACGTCACCATCACCATGGCCGCCGAAGCCGGGCAGCTCCAACTCAACGCCTTCGAACCGATCATCGTCCACAGCCTCCACAAGAGCATCTCCCACCTCGAAGCAGCCTGCCGCACCCTCACGGCCCGCTGCATCCGGGGAATCACCGCCAACACCGAACACCTGCGCCGCACCGTGGAGCAGTCCATCGGCCTGGTCACCGCCTTGAATCCCCACCTCGGCTACGCCACCGCCACCGCCATCGCGCAGGAAGCACTTGCCACCGGCAAGGGCGTGGCCGAGCTGGTCCTCGAACACGGGCTCCTCACCGACGCCCAACTCCAGGACCTCCTCAGCCCCGAACGCCTGGCAAACCTCACCAAGTAGGCCCCACCCGCCCCCTGGCCTCGCAAGCTCGGCCAGGGAACCCGGCGGGCGTGGGCCCACCAACACCCCCCCAGTCTGTAAGGACACTCCAATGACAAATTCCCCCCTTCCAGACCACTTGATTGATGGTGGTCACGCGCATGCGTCCGAGACCTCCCTGCACGCGGAGGACAAGGGCTACCACAAGAACCTCAAGCCGCGGCAGATCCAGATGATCGCGATCGGCGGTGCGATCGGTACCGGCCTGTTCCTCGGCGCCGGCGGCCGCCTCAACGCTGCGGGCCCGTCCCTGGTCATCGCCTACGCCGTGTGCGGGTTCTTCGCGTTCCTGATCCTGCGTGCCCTGGGCGAACTGGTCCTGCACCGGCCCTCCTCAGGCTCCTTCGTCTCCTACGCCCGCGAATTCTTCGGCGAAAAAGCCGCGTTCGTCTCCGGCTGGTTCTACTGGATCAACTGGGCCACCACCACCATCGTGGACATCACCGCCGCCGCCCTCTACATGCACTTCTTCGGCAACTACATCCCCTGGATGGCCGACGTCCCGCAGTGGGCCTGGGCACTGACCGCCCTGATCGTCGTCCTCGCCCTGAACCTGGTCTCCGTGAAAGTCTTCGGCGAAATGGAATTCTGGTTCGCCCTGATCAAGGTCGCCGCCCTCGTCGCGTTCCTGATCATCGGCACCTACTTCGTCATCTTCGGCACCCCCGTCTCCGGCCAACAAGTCGGCATCAGCCTCCTGTCCGATAACGGCGGGATCTTCCCCAACGGCCTGCTGCCCATGATCATCCTCATGCAAGGCGTCCTGTTCGCCTACGCCTCCATCGAACTCGTCGGCACCGCCGCCGGCGAAACCGAAAACCCCCAAAAAATCATGCCCAAAGCCATCAACTCCGTGGTCTTCCGCATCGCCGTGTTCTACGTCGGCTCCGTCATCCTCCTCGCCCTCCTGCTGCCCTTCACCTCCTACCAAAAAGGCGTCAGCCCCTTCGTCACCTTCTTCGGCTCCATCGGCGTCCAAGGCGTGGACGTCATCATGAACCTCGTCGTCCTCACCGCCGCCCTGTCCTCCCTGAACGCCGGGCTCTACTCCACCGGCCGGATCCTGCGCTCCATGTCCGTCAACGGCTCCGCCCCCAAATTCGCCTCCCGCATGAACAAAGCAGGCGTCCCCTACGGCGGCATCGCCATCACCGCCACCGTCTCCCTCCTCGGCGTCCCCCTGAACTACCTCGTCCCCGCCGACGCCTTCGAAATCGTCCTCAACATCGCCTCCGTCGGCATCATCATGACCTGGGCCACCATCGTGCTGTGCCAAATCCAACTCAAACGCTGGGCCGACAAAGGCTGGGTCGAACGCCCCACCTTCCGCATGTTCGGCGCCCCCTACACCGGCTACCTCTCACTCCTCTTCCTCATCGGCGTCCTCATCATGGTCTTCATCGACTCACCCCTGACCATGCTCGTCACCGCCATCGCCTCCATCCTCATGGTCGCCGGCTGGTACGCCTGCCGCACCCGCATCCGCCACATCGCCGAAACCCGCGACGGCTACACCGGCACCTCCCCCGTCATCGCCAACGCGCCGGCGGATACCTTCAAGAAGTAGCCGCCTTAACGGCCAGCGGCGGCACCCAGGTCCCATTCCGGGACCCGGGTGCCGCCGTCGGCCGTTTAACGCCGGCCTACTGTGACGGCTTAATAACCATGGCCGAGCCGCCGCCGCGCCTCACCGGCTCTGCGGCCGCAAGGGTCCTGCCGTCCTTCAGAAATTCGATGGCGGTGGCCGCCCCGATCTCCGAAGCGGAAGTGAACGAGTCGCCGGACGGGGTCAGGGTGTGGCCGAAGCGGGAGGTCAGGGCAGCACCGTACTTGTCGATGAAGGCAGGCTCAGCGGTGACGCTGGCCGTGTTCCGCTGCGAAGCGCGCGGAGCCGCGATGGCGTCCGGGGTGCTCATCCCCAGGTCGATCCGGTTGACCAGGGTCTGCAGCACCGTGGTGATGATGGTGGAGCCCCCCGGTGATCCCAGTGCCAGGAACGGCTTGCCGTCCTCCAGCAGGATGGTGGGAGACATGGACGACCTGGGCCGCTTGCCCGGCTGGATCCGGTTGGGGTCGGTGGCGCTGTACACCGTGGAGAAGTCCGTGAGCTCGTTGTTGAGCAGGAAGCCGCGGCCGGGCACAACCATGCCGGACCCGCCGGTCTGCTCGATGGTCAGCGTGTACTCCACCACGTTGCCCCACTTGTCCGAGACGGTCATGTTGGTGGTGGAGATGTTTTCGGTGTCCTTCTCATCGGCGAGTGCCGCCGGGCCGGTCGGGCAGGTGCCGTCGTAGGAGGTGACATCGCCGGGCAGCACCGGCTTGGTTGCCGCATGGGCGGGATCCAGCTCGCAGGCGCGTTCCTTGCCAAAAATCGGATCAGTCAGGGCTTTGGTCGGGACTTTCACGAAGGCGGGGTCGCCGACGTACTTCCCGCGGTCGGCGAACGCCAGGGCGCTGGCCTCGAGGTAGTGGTGCAGGACGGCCGGCTGGTCCGCCTTCAGGGCTGGCAGGTCGAATATATCCAGGATGTTCAGGGACTCCCCTATGGTGGTGCCACCACTGCTGGACGGAGCCATGCCGTAGACGTCATAGCCGCGGTAGTTCACGTGGGTGGGGTCCTGGTCCACTGCCCTGTAGTGTTCCAAGTCCTCCGCCGTCATGGAACCCACGGGAACGGGGAGCTTGGTGTCCGGGGACTTGGGCGGATTCTGGACTGTGTGGGCGATCTCCTCGGCGAGCGGGCCGTTGTAGAACGCGTCCATGCCGTTGCGTGCCAGCAGCCGGTAGGTGTCCGCGAGGTCATGGTTCTTGAAGACCGATCCCACCTCCGGCAGCTTGCCGCCCTGGAGGTACAGGTCCTTGGTGGAGGTGAAGGCCGCGAACCGCGTTTGATTGTCCTGGGTCTGGTTGCGGAATGTCTCATCCACCACGAAGCCGCGGTCCGCCACCTTGATGGCCGGCTTCAGGGCATCCCCCAGGCTGATGCTGCCCCAGCGTTCCAGCGCGCGTTCCCAGGTGGCCGGGGTGCCGGGGACGCCCACGGAGACACCGCTGGTGACCAGTTCCGGGGTGAACGGGTAGGGCTTGTTGGTGGCGGGATTGATGAAGGCATCCGGTTTGATTCCCGCCGGCGCCGTTTCGCGGCCGTCAATGGTGCTGACCTTCCCGGACTTGGCATCGTAGTAGACAAAGTAGCCGCCCCCGCCGATGCCGGCGCTGTAGGGTTCGGTGACGCCCAGCGTGGCTGCGGCGGCAACAGCGGCGTCCACCGCGTTCCCGCCCTTCCGGAGGACCTCGATGGCCGCTGCCGACGCTTCCGGGTCCACGGTGCTGACCGCGCCGCCGTACCCGGTGGCCGTGGGATTCTTATCGGTCTGCCGGGGGTCCGCTGCAGCGGGACTGACGGCGCCGGTGGTCACGCCGATGGCCAGCGCCGCGGTAACAGCGGCGAGCCGGCGTCCGAAATGTGGCATGGTGGCTCCTAAGTGGGGGTTCGTGTGATGTGGGCCACGCTACTCTTCGGGTAGGACACACTCAACGATTCCGGAAGGAAGGCACCATGCCAGGAGGATCCAAGCTCGCAGTGGTGGGGGCCGGGAGCGTTGGTACATCACTGGCCTATGCCTCGCTGATCCGCGGCTCGGCAAGCAGCATCGCCTTGTTCGACGTCAATGCGCCAAAGGCTGAGGCGGAGGCCCTGGACCTTGCCCATGGCAGCCAGTTTGCCGCGGCATCGGCAACGGTGGCCGGTGGCGGGGACATCGCCGTCACGGAGGGCGCCGACGTCGTGGTGATTACTGCAGGCGCCAAGCAGAACCCGGGCCAGAGCCGCCTGGACCTGGCCGGCACCAACGTGCGGATCCTCGAACAGCTGATGCCGCCGCTGCTTGAGCGGGCTCCGGAAGCTGTCTACGTCCTGGTCACCAACCCTTGCGACGTCCTGACGGTGGCCGCCCAGCGCATCTCCGGGCTTCCTCCGGAGCGGATCTTCTCTTCCGGCACAGTGCTGGACACGTCCCGGCTGCGCTGGCTGCTCGCCCGGCGGGCAGGTGTTTCCGTCACCAGCGTGCATGCCAGCATGGTGGGCGAGCACGGCGACACCGAATTTCCGCTGTGGTCCGGCGCCACGATCGGCCCCGTCCCCATCCGCGACTGGACGGACGGCGGCGGGCGGATCTTCACCCCTGAGTACTTGGCCACCACCGCCCGGGACGTGGTGCAGGCCGCCTACAAGGTCATCGCCGGCAAGGGCGCGACGAACTACGCCATCGGCCTCTCCGGAGCCCGCATCGTGGAGGCGCTGCTCCGCGACGACAAGGCGGTCCTGCCCGTCTCCACCGTCTTGTCCGGGCAGTATGGAATCTCGGACGTGGCCCTGTCCCTTCCCAGCGTGGTGGGCCGCGGCGGGGTGCACCGGGTCCTGGACACACCCATGGACAGCCACGAACTGGCAGCCCTGCAGCATTCCGCGGACACCCTGCGGCACACCATGGACAGGCTCGGCATCTGAGCGGAGCAGAGGTGGGGGCGGCCGGCGTCATGCAACGCCGCCGCAACCCCTCCCGCTGTGCGCTTCACATATGCTCACCTGAGATGTCCACACTGGCTCAACGACGAACCAACAGGAGCAACCCATGACCAACTGGCGGATCAGGGATTTCCACTCGGCGGACCTGGACGGGATCCTGCACCTCTGGGAGACGCTGAAGGCGAGCAACGTCGAACCCGTGTACGCGCTCTCCGAGGTCCTCGCGTCATGCGAGAAAGACCATGCGGTGGTGGCGGTGCAGGGCGACCAGGTGGTGGGCGCCGCCGTCGGACGCGCCGCGCACGACCAGGGCTGGATCGTGTTCCTTGCCACCCTCCCCGAATACCGCGGCCGGGGCATCGGCACCTCGCTGCTGGCCGCCGTCGAGAACCGGATGGCCCCGCACGGGCTGAACAAGCTCTCGGCGCTGATGCCGGAGTCCGAAACCCGGGTGGAGGCCTTCCTGGGCCGGGGCTTCGCGCTGAAGAAGAACCTGCGCTACTTCGAACGCACCATCCCGGTCCAGCGCCAGGAACTGGGTGCCTTGGGCCAGTTGGGCGGCCGCGTCCTGGCCCGCGACCTGTGGGAAAACGTGGCCGGCATGCGCAAGGAAAAGGAACTGCTGGAACGCCGCCTGGTGCTCCCGCTCGCCGAGGCGGACCTGGCGGATGAATTCGGTGTGGTGCCGCCGCGCGCCGTCGTCCTCTTCGGCCCTCCGGGCACGGGCAAGACCACCTTCGCGAAGGCCATCGCGTCCCGGCTCGAGTGGCCGTTCGTGGAGGTGTTCCCGTCCCGGCTGGCAGGCGACCCCCAGGGCCTGGCGGGTGCGCTGCGGGAGACCTTCCTGGAAATCGCGGAGCTGGAGCACGCCGTGGTGTTCATCGACGAGGTGGAGGAGATCGCGTCCCAGCGGGCCGGTGATCCGCCGTCACCGCTGCAGGGCGTGACCAACGAGCTGTTGAAAATCATCCCGGCATTCCGCGAGCAGCCCGGCCGTCTGCTGGTGTGCGCCACCAACTTCATCCGGGCGCTGGACTCCGCCTTCCTGCGCCACGGCAGGTTCGACTACGTGATTCCCATCGGCCTGCCGGACCGGCAGGCGCGCGAGGCGATGTGGCAGCGGTTCATCCCCGCGGCCGTGGTGGACGCCGTGGACGTGGAGCTGCTGGTGGAACGCACCGAGGGCTTTTCCCCGGCGGACATCGAATACGCTGCCCGCAGCGCCTCCCAGCGGGCCTTGGAAAAGGCAGTGTACGACGACGGCGGCGTGGCTTCCGGCGGCGAGGTTTCGGTGCGCGAGGCGGTGCGGAAGGGCCCGTCCACCCAGGATTACCTGGACGCGATCAGTGAAACGCGCACCACGGTCAGCGCGGAGGTGCAGGCGGACTTCCTTGAGGACATCGGCTCGCTGGGCCGGGTCTAGTTGCCGGAAGCGTCGTCGTAGGAGAGGTTCTCGTAGTCGGTGTCGTCGTCCTCGTCCAGCATGGCGTCGAATTCCTCCAGCAGCCAGGGGTTGATACGGGCGAGGATCTTGCGGGTTTCCTCCACGGGGACCGCTGCGTACAGCACCGGCCGGGCGTCCTCGTAGCGGGTGACCGGCGGCTTGTCAGGCCACTTTTCCGCCAGGGCTTTCACCCGTTCGGGCAGCGAATTGTGGGCGTTGTCGGCGATCTTGACCAGCGTGGCGTCATGGTCCTCGGCAATGAAAAGGATGCCGGCCTGGTAGTCGTCCGGGTTGTCGTGCAGCCGTTTGGTGACGCGCTCGATGATCCGCACGGCGCGCTCGGAGACGCCCATGTCCAGCAGCGCCTGCCGGGTGATCGGGGTGTCCTCCGCGATGTCGTGCAGGTAGCCGGCGATCCGGACGTCGTCGTCGAAATCTGCCAGGGCGTCACCCACGGCCAGGACATGCTCGCGGTACGGCCGCTTGAGTTTGTCCTTTTGGCGGTTGTGGGCAACTTCGGCGAGGACCTTGGCCGTCTCCACCGTGAATCGTGGCCCACGGAGGTTCGCGTCCGCGCTTCCTGTTTCTGGCATGGGTCCAGCCTACGCGCCTGTCCCGGGCATGCCCGGCCACATCCATGGCTCCATGGGGAGCGAGCGGGGGTCAAAGGATGCCAGGGCATTCGCCAGCGGTCCGGCCGGGAGCCCCAGCGAATCGAGGATGGTGTCCCGCACCCGGGCTGCGTCCACCCCCGCCGATGCCAAATCCGCCAAGGTCACTGCGCCGTCGCGCTTCGCCAGCCGCGCGCCGTCGCGGTTTACCACCAGGGGCACGTGGGCATATTCCGGCACGGGAATATTCAGCAGGGATGCCAGGTATGCCTGCCGCGGCGTGGACGGGAGAAGGTCGTCACCCCGGACCACTTGGTCTATGCCTTGCGCGGCATCGTCCACCACCACCGCGAGGTTGTAGGCGGTCACACCGTCATTGCGGCGCAGCACCAAGTCATCCACCACCCCGGTGAATTCGCCGTGCAGAACGTCATGGACCGTGAACTCAGCGGCGTCCGCCCGCAGCCGGAGGGCCGCGGGCCGGGTGGAGCGCTTGAACTCCAGCTCCGCCCGTTCCAGGTTTCGACAGGTCCCCGGGTACGCACCTTGGGGCGCGTGCGGTGCGGAGGCGGCCTCCTGGATTTCCCGGCGGGTGCAGAAGCACTCGTAGGTAAGCCCTTCCTGCTCCAGCATGGCAATCGCCCGGGCGTAGAGGGGCCCGCGCGCCGTCTGCCGCACCACGTCGCCATCCCAGGTCACTCCAACGGCCTGGAGATCCCGCAGCTGTCCCGCCTCTGACCCGGCGCGGGCGCGGTCCAGGTCCTCCACCCTCAGCAGGAACTCCCGTCCGGTGGATCGGGCAAAGAGCCAGGCGAGGATGGCAGTCCGCAGGTTTCCCACGTGCAGTTCACCGGAGGGGCTGGGGGCGAAACGTCCGGCGGAGGTCATGGATCCACCTTAGGCCGGACAGCACAAGAGCCCCTCAGCTACCGATGACTTCGGGGAATGCCGACGTCGGTAGCTCAGGGGCTCTTGCCGTGTGATGCGGAATGACATTGGTGTGAACAAGAGTCAATCTGCGGCGGCGTCTTTGCGGGAAGCCTGGTCCAGGGACCGGGTGGTGTGCCGGGGTTCCTGTAGCCTGCGGGATGCCGACGGTAGCCCGCATCCCTTATTGCCATGATTTCAGCAGATGACCTACAGTAGGCGCAACCGGAGTGATGAGAAGTGGTCAAACTGACTAATTGACGCCTCATAACAAAGCAGGAAGTGGTCAGATTGCAGGAACTCGATTCAACCGACCGGCGCATCCTGGCCGCGCTGGATGACGATCCCCGGGTGCCCATCATGGTGCTTGCGCAGAAGCTGGGCCTTGCCCGCGGCACTGTCCAGTCACGCCTGGAGCGGATGGCCGCCTCGGGCGCCCTCCGCCCCAACAGCAGCCGGGTACTGCCCTCGGCGCTCGGCCGCGGGGTGGCCGCCGCCGTCAGCGCAGAACTCGACCAAAGCCATCTGAACGAGGCCATCGCCGCGCTGCGCGAAATCCCCGAAGTCCTGGAATGCCATGCACCCGCGGGGGACACGGACCTGCTCATCCGCGTGGTGGCCAAAAGCCCGGACGACCTCTACCGGGTGTCCGAGGAAATCCGCCTCTGCCCCGGCATCGTCCGCACCTCCACGAGCATGTTCCTGCGCGAGGTCATTCCGTACCGGACCACCGGGCTGCTGCAGGACGGGCAGGGGTAGCCCGGCACCACAGGGCAGTTCTCCCCATCGCACCCGGGCATCCGCTGCGGCTAGGCTGGCAGCGAAAGATCCACTGGGGGAAATAATGGCGGGAAACTTCTATGGCGCGGACGTCGGACAGCTGCGCCAGATGGCAAAGGAGCTGGCCAGGGGCGCCGGCCGGCTGGAGCAGCTGGGGCAGCAACTCGGCGGCTCTATTGCCTCCACGAGCTGGAAAGGCAGTGACGGCGAGCGTTTCCGCGGCGACTGGAACGGCTCCCACGCACGGACGCTGAGAGCGGCGGCAGCCGGCGTCCGCAGCGCATCCAAGGCTCTTCTGCAGAATGCCGACGAGCAGGACCGTGCCAGCAGCGATCCTGCGGGCGGTGGATCAGGGGGTCCGGGCAGCGGCGGCAAGTCGTCGACGGACGACGCCGCCCGGGAGCTGACGGACAAACTCAGCGGCATGACGCCTGCGGAACGCGATGCCTACCTGAAATCGGAGGAATTCGGGCAATGGGTCCGGCAAAACCAAGCCAACGCCGATGCGGCGAAAGGCATCCTGGACGGCCTGGTGGACTCCGGCGCCCTGCCGCCTACCGGCCCAGGCGGCCAGGTCAACGCCTACGGCCGGTTCCTCCAGCAGTACTGGTCGGAATCCGCCATGCGGCAGGCCGGGATCGACCCCAACCACTGGGATCCGTCCAAGGGCGTTGACTACAACCGCGCCGATATCTACAAGGTGTACGCCTTCTACGCTGAGCTGTACAAGAACGACCCCCGCATGGAGTGGATCGGCATGGCCAACCAAGTGGGGCCGACCTTCATCGCCGGCTTTGAAGACATCGCGTTCCTCCGCCACATGGCGGAGACCGGCCGTGACATTACTCCGCTGCTGTCAGGCGGAGACCCGGTCAAGCGGGCCGCGCTGGCTGCACTGGCTGAGTTCAGCACCTCTGAGCTGCACTACTACGAAACCACCTTCCTGCAGATGCAGAAAGAGATCTTCACGGACATCGGATCACAGCACTTTGCCTACCAGCAAGGCGGCATTGCCGAGATCCAGAGGTTGGAGCGCGCCGGGATGGTGAGCACCCGCATGAATGACGCGTGGGCCGGCATTGATTCTGTCCCGGCATATCGGGGCCCGGAGGGCTACCACCACCTGTCGCCGGCCGAGCAGACGGCCCTTCATCAAGCATCCTTCAACATGGCGGACCAGGAGCAGAACTACGTTATCGCCGACGACTACGACAACATCCGCGGACGCACTACCGGAACGGTGTTTACCGAGGCCATGACCGTCCTGGGTGAACCCAGTATCGATGGGGCCAAGTCTTACTACGAGCAGTTCCCGGCGGCGACCCCGTACGTTGACATCAGCAGGATCCCGCCCGTCGGTATCGATCTCCATCACGGCAACATCTCCGTCCGGGAGGATCGATGGCGCCTCATCGACCAAGACACACTCGGCGCCTACGAGAACTGGCTGCACGGAGAGAAGGACCCGTACGGTGAGATGGTGAAACCCATGCCTGACCGGGTGGAGGAGTACCGGATGGTGCCGGCGGACGTTCGCAAGGCTGTGGGTGCCCCGTGAAGCTGCGTATCGTCCTCATGGCCCTGCTCGCGGCGCTGTTGAGCGGCTGCGGCATGTTCCCTGATGAACACTCAATCGAAAAGGAAGAGATCGTGGCTAACGGCAATTCCCAGTTCACGCCCGAAGGCATCGAGGCCATCAAGAGCAGCGGGAAAGCGGTCTTCGATTTCACCAGCCTGCCCATGGACATGTCCGCTCTTGGGTTTTCGACAGGTTCCGACGGAGCCCTGGTGGCAACTGACTCCGACAAGTTGATTGACGTAAGGATGACCACGCCCCACGGCGTGGTTGAAATGCGTACGGACACCATTCGAATCCGTCCCGGGGCAGACAACACGGTGGACCACATAGACATATTCATCAACTACCCTGACGCCCAGGACGCCAACGCTGAAATCAGGCGGGCTGTGGATGAACTGGGTTTCGTCATTCTTCAGGACGCCGAACCCATTGGAGCCGACTTCAAAGACGGTTCCGGGAAGGAGCAGTGGAACCCCGGAATGGGCAACAAGACGGGAACCGTCTTTTCCGCCGAGATCCTTTCCAACCACGACACCGGCCGGATGACGTTCATCTACTCCGTGCACCTCGCCGGGAAGTACTACACCCCTGGGGCCGAGGCCGGCATCGCTGCCACGGGTAAACCCTAACCAGCTGTTACACGGGCGGGCCGGCGTTGGACTTGAGGTTCTTCATTACCAGCGTTGACGTCAGCCGCTCGACGCCCGGAAGCGAGGTCAGTTCGGTGTCGTAAAAGCGCTGGTAGGCGGGCAGGTCCGCTGCGATAATCTTCAGCAGGTAGTCGGGGGAACCGAACAACCGCTGCGCCTCCACAATGTTGGGGTTGTCCGCCACCCGGTTCTCGAAGATTTCCATGGTGGGACGGTCCACCTGCCGCAGGGTGACGAAGACGATCGCCTCGAACCCCAGGCCGACGGCGGCCGGATCAATGTCCGCCTTGTAGCCGCGGATCACGCCGGACTGCTCCAGATCACGCAGCCGCCGGTGGCAGGGCGCCACCGTCAGGCCCACCTTTGCGGCGAGGGCGGTGGCAGTCATCCGGCCATCCTCCTGGAGGTAGCGCAAAATATTCCTGTCAATGCGATCTATCACGCAATAAACATACTGCCGTTACCGCGAGGCGGGCTAAAACCGGACAGCACTTATGGCCGGATTCTCCCTATGGTTGCTCTTGAGACGCCGTCGACAGGAGAATCCCATGAATCCGCAGCTGTTCCTGGCCTTTATCGTGGTGGCCGCAGCACTGGCCTGCACGCCGGGAGTGGACTGGGCCTACACCATCGCGGCCGGCCTCCGGCAGCGCAGTTTCGTACCGGCGGTGGCGGGGCTTTGCGGCGGCTACGTCCTGCATACCGTCCTTCTGGTGGCCGGCCTGGCGGCGTTGTTGGCCGGAATGCCCGGCCTCCTGGGCTGGATCACCCTGGCCGGCGCGGCCTACCTTCTCTGGCTCGGCATTGGGACCCTCCGGTCCTGGCGCGGTGCAAGCTTTGGCGCCGCGGCGGCAGGCGGCTCCGGAACCCAGCTGCGCATTTTCCTCCAGGGCATGGGCACCAGCGGGATCAACCCCAAGGGCCTGCTGTTCTACGTGGCGCTGATTCCGCAGTTCGTCAGCGCCGACGCCTCCCTGCCGGTACCGGTGCAGTCGGGGCTGCTGGGAATGACGTTCGTGGCCCTGGCAGGGCTGGTGTACACGGCGGTGGCGCTCCTCTCGCGGACGCTGCTGCAGAGCAGGCCAGGTGCTGCGCGCGTGGTGACCCTTGCCAGCGGCCTGATCATGGTGGTGCTGGGGGCCGTGCTGCTCGGTGAACAGCTGGTGCCCTTCCTCGCCGGCCGCTCCTAGTCCCCGCTGAGTTCCTTCCAGTCCTGCTCCCACATCCGCCGCATTTCCTCGTCCTTGCGGATGGGGACCGGCGCCCCGATTTCCCGCTGCGGCTCCGGGTCCCCGCGCCGGCGTCCCCAGTCGCGCGGGTTCAGGGAACGCCGGCTCGAATCCAGGACCAGCAGCGCACGGTCCGTCAGGGCGTCATTGCGGAGTGCCAGGTGCGTCTTGCGGCGGCGCAGGACCTCGGCGATGGCCTGGTGCGCCGCGTCCAGCCGCCCTTCCCGGCGCAGCGCCCGTGCACGGACCAGGAGGAGGGCGGCGGAGAGATCGTCGGCGTTCAGCAGGCCCTCCGTCCAGTCGATAACGGTGCGGCTCCGGCCCAGGTCCAGGGCCAGCGAGCAGCGGGCCAGTGCCATGGGGAGCGACGGCGGCAACCCGGCCAGTGCGTCCAGGGCAGCTTCCGTGCGGCCTGTTTCGCGCAGCGAGTGGGCCAGTGCCAGGAATACCGATTCCTCACTGAACAGCACCGGGATCTCCACCCGTTCGGCCAGTTCAATCCGGGTGACGATCCTGGTGAGGTACGTGGACGAGTAGCGGTTCGCCTCCTCATCGTTCCGGGTGGTCAGCCCGCGCTGCAGGAGTTCGGAGGCGCGGAGGTAGCCGCCGTGCTTGTACTCGAGCAGGCCGGCCATCAGGTAGCACAGCCCGGCCCAGCCGGGGTAGGTCCGCGCCAGGTAGATCAGCCGCTCGGGTTCGCGGCTGGTGAAGACGGCCTCGTGGACAGCTTTGGCGGGTTTGGACGGCAATCGCTTGAGCCGCGGCACCTCACCGTCGAGGGACAGCAGGGCCGGATTCCGTCCGCCCAGCACTCCGGTGAGCAGGCCGCCCACGCCGCCGGCGAGGTCGTGGACCGGGGACCGCAGTTGGGCGTGCCCGAACGGCGTGAGGTCGCGGCTGTCCCAGTAGATCGGTGCGGTTTCCCCGGCGCTCATCATTCCATGCTAGCCGGGAAGCGGCGGGGTCCAAGCCGCCCGGTCAGCGGCCGGCTGCAGTAATCCACACCCCGACCACCCAGGTGCTGGCGGCGAGGCAGGCCAACCCGAATTCCGCGAGCATCCCCAGGCCGGTGGCCTTCAGGGCAGCCCAGCTGGATCTGGCCGCCGCCGGAAAATTCCGCGTGCGGACGAACTCGCTGACCAGCAAGCCGGCCGCAAAACCAACGAAGAGTCCCAGCACGGGGATGATGAACATCCCCACCACGCCCGCCACGAGCGCCACCACAATGCTGCGGCTGGGGATGGCGTGCTGCCGGAGCTTCCTGCCGGTGAGCACGGCGCCGGCGGTCATGCCCGCGGCAACAAAGATCATGGCCACCGCGAAGACCACCCACCCCACGGTTCCGGCGCCGCCCCAGATGGCCCAGGCCAGCAGGCTGATGCCTACCAGGACACTGCCGGGAAGGACAGGAATGATGGTGCCCGCCACGCCCGCCAGGATTCCCAGGCCGCACAGGATGGTCACCACGGTTTCGGAGGTCATGGTCCCCAGTCTAGGGGCGCTCCCTTAACGCCCGACGGCGGTGCTTCCTTCGGCAAAGGAGGCACCGCCGTCGTACTATCCGCAGGCGCGGATTTACTCCGCTTCCACCGCCGCGGCGACGGCCGCGGTGACGGCGGGGGCGACGCGCGGGTCCAGCGGGCTGGGCACGATGTAATCGGCTGAAAGGTCCTCGGCGGCGAGCTCCGCGATGGCGCGGGCGGCTGCCAGCTTCATGGCCGGCGTGATGCGGCGCGCGCCGGCGTCAAGTGCACCGCGGAAGATGCCCGGGAAGGCAAGGACGTTGTTGATCTGGTTGGGGAAGTCGCTGCGGCCGGTGGCAACCACCGCGGCGTACTTCACGGCTACCTCGGGCAGGACTTCGGGGTCCGGGTTGGACAGTGCGAACACGATGGCGTCCTGGTTCATCAGGGCCAGGTGCTCCTCAGCCAGCTTGGAGGAGGAAACGCCGATGAAGACATCCGCGCCGGCCAGTGCTTCGGCGGGGCCGCCGTTGATGCCACGGGGGTTGCTGCGGGCTGCGATGTCCGCCTTCTTGCTGGTGTTGTCGGCTGCGAGGTCGGCGCGGCTGCTGTTGATGACACCGCGGGAGTCCAGCAGGACGACGTCGGTGATGCCGGCGGCCAGCAGGATTTCGGCGACGGCGATGCCGGCGGCGCCTGCACCGGACACCACCACCTTGAGCCCGTCGAGTCCCCGCCCGGTCACCTTGGCGGCGTTGGTGAGGGCTGCGAGGGCCACGACGGCGGTCCCGTGCTGGTCATCGTGCATGACGGGGCAGTCCAGTGCCTCGATCAGCTTTTCCTCGAGTTCAAAGCAGCGTGGCGCGGAGATGTCTTCGAGGTTGACGGCGCCGAAGCTGGGGCGCAGGCGGACCAGGGTTTCCACGATCTCGTCCACGTCGGTGGTGTTAAGGACCAGCGGGATGGAGTCGAGGTCGCCGAAGGTCTTGAAGAGCGCCGACTTGCCTTCCATGACGGGCAGGGAGGCGCTGGCGCCGATGTTGCCCAGGCCCAGGACGGCCGTGCCGTCGCTGACCACGACCACCAGGCGCTCGGCCCAAGTGAGGGTGCGGGCCAGTTCCGGCTTGGCGTGGATGGCACGGCTGACCTCGGCCACACCCGGGGTGTAGGCGATGGACAGGTCCCGCTTGTTGGAGAGCGGAACGGTGCTGGTCACGGACAGCTTGCCGCCTTGGTGCGCGCCGAAGATTTCCTCTTCGGTCAGGGCCGTCGCTGCTGAATTGTCGGTGGCTGTAACTGCGTCAATGGACACGTCGTTGTCTCCTGGTGCTCGCCGTGGGCGCACGGCACATGGAGCTGGAGCCCGGCCGGGCCCAGCGGGGAAAGTAGTGCGACAGGAAACCCAAGGGTGGCGGGTCCAGGGGAACGCCGGGGGTGTTTCCGCCCTGCCGCTCCGGTGCGACCATGGTAGGCATCCCCAAAGGGCCAGCCGGAACACGCTGGCGCAGCTTTTCCCATGCCAAAAGGTTTAAGCAGGCGATTTAGTGACTCAGATCACGGTATTAAGGCGTATTTAATTGCCTATTGGTCTAGACCAGTTACGCAGTTTTGGTGACTGTTAATCCGGATTCGGCCCCCGGAGACAACCGCCCGCACGCCTTTTTGAGATCCTCCTCGGCTTCGAAGAGGGACAGGCGGCGGTTCCGCACGGACTGGACCAGACCAGTGACCGCCAGGAGGAGAACCCGCGCACCCACGGCATCGCCGCAGGCGCCGGCAACGAGCTTCTCGCTGAGCGCGTCGATCTCGCGCAGGAGCTCAGTGGTGTCCCGCTCCGGCAGGTATACACCCCGGCTCAGGCACTGCTCCACCGCGGGCTGCATGACGCGCATGTGGAAGATCTCCATCACCAGGCCGGAGAGGGCGCGGCCGCGGAAGCGCGGGGACGAGCCACGGGCACCGGCCTGCAGTTCGTCAAGCTGCTGCCGGAAGAGCGCGAGCATCAGGTGGGTGGGAGACGGGAAATACCGGTAGAGCGTGCCCAGCGGGACGTCTGCTTTTTCGGCGACTTCTGACAGCTCCACGGCATCAAGGCCCTTGCGGGCAAACCCTGCGGCGGTATCGAGGATGCGCGCGTAGCGGAGGCGCTGGCGGGGAGCGGAAGGCCGGGCGGCCATGGGCGGATGGTCTGAAAAAGTCTCGGGCATCAGCATTCCGGGGTTGTGTTTTTAGGGGACTGCGGCCAGGAGTGCCCCCACTTCCGTACCACCCTGCAGCCCGGTTCAACTATACGGCACCGGCGCGGAGCAGGTTGGTCAGCGGGCTTACTTTCGGACGCCTGCGGGTCAGTCCACGCCCTTGATCTTGACGACGAAGACGGCACCCAGAAGCCCGATGACAGCAGCCGTGAGGAACAGCGTCCGGTAGCCGCCCGCGTACGTCACGGCCACCAGTGCCAAGGCCGGAGCAACCACCTGCGGCAGGGAGTTGGCCACGTTGATGACGCCCATGTCCTTCCCCCGGCTGACGGCGAACGGGAGGACCTGGGTCAGCAACGCGAAGTCCACCGCCAGGTAGGCCCCAAAACCAATGCCCAGGACGGCGGCCCCGGCGAGGGCGCCCGGCCACACGGGGAAGAACGCCATGATGGCCCCGGCCATGGCGATGGTGGCTGACGAGCCGATAACGAACGGCTTCCGCTTGCCTACCCTGTCGCTCCAGGGCCCGGCCAGCACGGCGGTGATCATCACCATCACCGCGTAGATGCCGGTGAGGACCAGCACCCCGGTGGCCGGATCCGGGTAGCCGATGACGTCCCGCAGGAAGAACAGCAGGTACACGATGGTGAGCTGGTTGCCAACGTTCACCAGGAAACGCGTCAGCCAGGCCCACGCGAAGTCCGGATAGACAAACGGGCTGATCCAGAAGCCCTTGATAAAAACGCGGGGGCGGAAAGCCTCCAGTTCCGACTTCGGCAGGGCGGGATCGTTCCGGTGGAACAGGTACGGCACGACGGACAGCAGCAGGGCAGCCGCGCACAGCCAGTAGCCCACCATGAAGTTGCCGGCGACCACCGCACCGAAGACGGCGCCGGTAAGGATGCCCAGGGTCTGCCCCATGGCGGCGAGTCCGCCCACTCCGCCGCGCTGGGCCACGGGCACCCGGTCCGGGACGGCGGCGGTGATGGCGGCATAGGCGGCATTCGCGCCCAATTGCACCAAGCACCAGAAGAGCACCATCAGCGCCACAACGCCCGAAAAGGACATGGCCAGCAGGGCCGCCGTCGCCAGCACAGCCCCGGCCAGCACCCACGGCGCGCGGCGGCCGAAGCGCGACGTGGTCCGGTCCGAGAATGCGCCGAAGAGCGGGTTGGCCACCAGGGACACAGCTGCACCGCAGGCCGTGACCAGGGAAAGGATGGCTTCCTTGCTGGGCGCGTCGATGCTGATGGCCTGTTGCCCGATAAACACGTTGATCGGGCCGAAGAAGGCCGCATTGATGCCGACATTGACCAGCACCAGGCCGGTCACCCACCGCGCAGTGACCTTCTGCACCGGCTCGGCGAGCGCCGCCGTCGAACTTTCCGGGGAGGTGCCGCCCGGCGGCGCAGGCTTCTTGGACAGACTCATTGGCTTGGCTCCCCCTGGTGCGGCCGGTTGGCGGTGGGAATCAGACTATCGTGGGCCGTACCTGGCCGGCAGGCACCGCCCCGGCCGCCCCGTCGCCGAAGACCAAGGAGCAGCAGATGAGCGCACCCACCCCCGCAGAACGCGCAGCCGTGAACACCGCAGACCTCTATGACGAACGCGGCTCCGAACTGGCATCGATCCCCCTGCAGTTCCAGTCCCTGGGCGGCCGGTCGCATTTCAATGGCCCGGCCCGGACCATCCGGTGCTTCCAGGACAACGCCCTGGTGAAGTCGACGCTCGCGTCCCCGGGCAACGGCGCCGTCCTGGTGGTGGACGGCGGCGGATCGCTGGGGACGGCCCTGATGGGGGACATGATTGCCGAAAGCGCCGTGGCGAACGGCTGGGCCGGCGTCGTGATCAATGGCGCCATCCGGGACCGGCTGGCGCTCGCCCGGCTGGACCTTGGAGTCAAGGCACTTGGCAGCAACCCGAAGAAGAGCCTGAAGGCGGGCGCCGGGGAGGTTGACGTGGATGTGGTGATCGACGGCGTCACCATCCGCCCTGGGGCCGCCATCTGGTGCGACCCCGACGGCATCCTCGTGGAGGCGTAGGCGGGCGCCCGCCGCAGCGAAAGGCAGGGGCAAAAGTTGGCGGAACCGGGAATAAAAAGAGCGAGTAAGATAGTTACTGAAAGCAACTATCGCTGCTTATATCCTTTTCTTCCCCTGGAGAACCCATGTCTAAAGCCTCTGCCGCGCCCCGCGCCGGAGAAACACTGACGCAACGCCAGATCGTCACGGTAATGGTTGGCCTGATGCTGGGCATGTTCCTCGCGTCCCTTGACCAGACCATCGTTTCAACGTCCATCTACACCATTGCCAACGATCTCGACGGGCTCTCGCTGCAGGCGTGGGCCACCACCGCGTACCTGATCACGTCCACGGTCAGCACCCCGTTGTACGGCAAGTTGAGCGACATCTTCGGCCGCCGCCCGCTGTACCTGACGGCGATCCTCATCTTCCTGGTGGGCTCGCTGTACGCCGGCTCGGTCCACTCGATGACCGAACTGGCCATTGCCCGCGGCATCCAGGGCCTCGGCGCCGGCGGCCTGCTGGCACTGGCGCTGACCATCATCGGCGACATCGTCTCGCTCAAGGACCGCGCCAAATTCCAGGGCTACTTCATGTCCGTCTTCGGCATTTCCTCCGTCCTGGGCCCGGTGGTGGGCGGGGCGTTCGCCGGTTCCGCCAACATCCTGGGCTTTGACGGCTGGCGGTGGGTCTTCTTCATCAACATCCCCATCGGCCTCGCCGCCCTGACGGTGGTGTTCCTATTCCTGCACCTGCCCGCCAAGCACCTGAAGCAAAAGATCGACTACTGGGGTGCCGCGGCCATCACGGTGGCCATCGTTCCGCTGCTGCTGGTGGCCGAGCAGGGCCGGTCCTGGGGCTGGACCTCGGTCAACTCCTTCCTCTGCTATGGCCTGGGTGTGGTGGGCATTGCCTGGTTCCTGCTCGCCGAAAAGCGGGCCGGCGACTACGCCCTGATCCCGCTGCGGCTCTTCCACAACGTCACGTTCGGGCTGTCCTCGCTGCTGAACTTCATCATCGGCATCGGCATGTTCGGTGCGATCGCCATGCTCCCCATGTACCTCCAGCTGGTGAAGGGCCTCACCCCCACCCAGGCCGGCCTGATGATGATCACCTTCACGGTGGGCATCCTGTTCGGCTCCATCACCGCCGGCCGCACCATTTCGGCGTCCGGGACGTTCCGTATCTTCCCCATCATGGGCACCGGCATCCTGACCGCCGCCGCCCTGGTGATGGGCTTCTCCCTTGGCGTGGACACCGGACTCTGGGTCCCCGGGCTCATCGCGGTGTTCTTCGGCGTCGGCCTGGGCTTCTGCATGCAGCCCCTCACCCTTGCCATGCAGACCTCCGTCCCGCCGCGCGACATGGGCGTGGGCACCTCCTCGGCGGCCTTCTTCCGCTCCATGGGCGGCGCCGTGGGAACGGCTGTGTTCATCTCCATGCTCTTCAGCCTGGCAGCCAGCCGGATCGCTGACGGCATGAAGAGCGCCGCCACGGACCCCGCCTACCTGGCCGTCCTCAAGGACCCTGCCGTCGCCTCCGATCCCGCCAACGCCAAGCTGTACGACTTCTTCAAGAACGGCGCCTCCAACGATTCGCTGAATGACACGAGCTGGCTGCACACCGCCAACACCACCCTGACCAGGCCCATCACCGAAGGCTTCGCCACTTCGATCGACACCGTGATGCTGACCGCGGCAGCGCTGACCGGACTGGCGTTCCTCATCAGTTTCGCGTTGCCCCGCAAGAAGCTGACGGACCAGAAGGCCTCGCCCCAGGACAAGGACGACATGCAGATCCCGGCCCACTAGACCCGGAAGCGCAGGGAACAAACGACGACGGCGGCACGGCCCGCCGTCGTCGTTTTGCGTTCCGGAGCCGGGGGGCCAAGTGGAACCTGCGGCGGTGACGTGCCACACTGTTTAGCGCGTGTGCGCCGGCCCTTTTTGCCGGTACCGCAGCCGACGACGTCCGCACCGCATCCATAAACCCCCAACACCAGGGAGAACCATGCCCACTGCACAGGAGCAGACAACCACCCGGATACCGCGGCGGGTGATCTGGCTGGCGCTCGCGGGGGCGGTGGGTGGATTCCTCTTCGGCTTCGACTCATCCGTGGTCAACGGCGCCGTGGACGCCATGAAGGAAGAATTCGCCCTGTCCGAGGCCGTGACCGGCTTCGCCGTTGCCATCGCCCTGCTGGGCTGCGCCGCCGGGGCCTTCCTGGCCGGCAAAGTGGCCGACCGCTACGGCCGTATCCCTGCCATGAAGCTTGGCGCGTTGCTCTTCCTGGTCAGCGCCGTGGGCACCGGCTTCTGCTTCGGCGTCTGGGACCTGATCTTCTGGCGCCTGGTGGGCGGCCTGGGCATCGGCCTGGCGTCCGTGATCGCCCCCGCTTACATCTCGGAGATCTCACCGCGAAAGGTCCGCGGGCGCCTGGCGTCCCTGCAGCAGCTGGCCATCACCACCGGCATCTTCGCAGCCCTGCTCTCCGATGCGCTCCTGGCCACGACCGCCGGCGGCGCAGACCAGTCGTTCTGGCTCGGTATCGAAGCCTGGCGGTGGATGTTCCTTGCCGCCGCCGTCCCCGCCATCGTCTACGGCTGGGTGGCGTTCACGCTGCCTGAATCCCCGCGCTTCCTGGTGTTCCAGGGCAAAGAGGACCAGGCCCGGAAGGTGTTCGATTCGATTGCACCCGCCGAGGACACCGACCGGCACATCCGCGACATCCGGGAAGCCATCGAGGAAGACAAGTTGGCCGGCCAAAAGGGTTCCCTCCGCGGCAAGACCTTCGGCCTGCAGACCGTGGTCTGGGTGGGCATCATCCTGTCCGTGCTGCAGCAGTTCGTGGGGATCAACGTGATCTTCTACTACTCCACCACGCTGTGGAAGGCCGTCGGATTCCAGGAGAAGGACTCCCTGGCCATCTCCGTGGCAACGGCGGTCACCAACATCCTGGTCACCCTGGTGGCCATCGCCCTGGTGGACCGTGTTGGGCGCCGCCCCATCCTCCTCGCCGGGTCCGTGGGAATGGCCGTCTCCCTGGGCGCCATGGCCCTCGCGTTCTCCTCGGCAACGGGCAGCGGCGAGAACATCACCCTGCCGGGCGCCTGGGGTCCCGTGGCACTGGTGGCAGCCAACGTGTTCGTGATCAGCTTCGGCGCGTCCTGGGGGCCGCTGGTGTGGGTGCTCCTGGGCGAAATCTTCCCGTCCAGGATCCGTGCCCGGGCCCTGGGCCTGGCCGCTGCCGCGCAGTGGGTGGCCAACTTCGCGATCACCCTCAGCTTCCCGGTGATGGCCGCCGGCTCGCTGCCCCTGACGTACGCCATGTACGCGCTGTTCGCGGCCGCGTCCTTCTTCTTCGTGATGTTCAAGGTGCCGGAGACCAACGGGATGTCCCTGGAGCAGGCCGAGACGCTGTTCGTGCCCAAGGGGTCCAAGAAGGCCTCGTAACGCCCCTTCAGCTTTCGCCGGAAGACACCAAACCCTCCATCACCTGGCGTGATGGAGGGTTTGCTTGTTGTCCGGCCGCTTACACCACGTGCGGTTCGTGCGAGGAGAGGTAGGCCCGGCCGCCGAGGGCGATCAGGATGGCGACCACCATGGCCGCCGCACCCGCGAAGAACGGAACCTGCGGGCCGAAGTGCTCACCGAGCTGCGCCGCCGCGAACGGGGCCAGCGCACCGCCCATCCAGCGGACGAAGTTGTAGCCGGAGGACGCCACGGGGCGGGGCGAATCCGAGACACCCATGGCCAGTTCGGTGTAAATGGTGTTGTTGACGCCCAGCAGGGCACCGGCAACGATCACCAGGACGACGACGGCCGGCACCGAGTGCCCCGCCGCCAGGCCCAGCCCGGCCAGGTCCAGCATGAGCAGGAACAGGGTGCCGGCCAGTACCTTGACGGCACCGAAACGGGCCTGCAGCGGCGGTGCCACGAAGACGGAGAAGACGGCCACGGCCACGCCCCAGCCGAAGAAGACGCCGCCGATTCCGTAGGCGTTCATGCCCAGGATGAACGGGGTGAAGGCCAGGATGGTGAAGAAGCCGTAGTTGTAGAACAGGCCGCTCGCCGCCGTCGTCCGCAGTCCCTTGTGGCCCAATGCCAGCAGGGGATCGCGCAGGCGGACCTTTCGCTCGGGCAGGGGCGTCTTGGGCAGCAGGGCGATCAGGGCGACGAAGGCGGCCGCCATGAGGACGGCGGTGCCGAAGAACGGTGCGCGCCACTGCCAGCCGCCCAGGAGGGCGCCCAAGAGCGGGCCGAGCGAGATACCCAGGCCCAGGGCGGCTTCGTAGAGGATGATCGCGGTACCGGCGCCGCCGCTGGCCACGCCCACGATCACGGCGAGGGCCGTGGCCACGAACAGTGCGTTGCCCAGGCCCCAGCCCGCGCGGAAGCCCACCAGTTCACCGACGCTGGCGGACAGGCCGGAGAGCGAGGAGAAGACGACAATCACGGCCAGGCCGATCAGCAGGGTCCGTTTGCCGCCGATTCGGGAGGAGACAAACCCGGTGATCAGCATGGCCAGCGCGGTGACCAGGAAGTAGCTGGTGAACAGCAGCGAGACCTGGCTGGGGCTGGCATCGAGGTTTGTGGCAATGGCCGGGAGGATGGGGTCCACCAGGCCGATGCCCATGAAGGCGAACACTGCGGCGAGCGCGGTGGCCCACACAGCCTTCGGTTGCTTAAGGAATGAGGCCTTTTCAGCCTGCAAGGTGTTTTCTGGTGCCGGCAGGGTTTCTGCGAGCTGGCCGTCCATGGAGGGTGCTCCTAAATTCGTCACTGGTTCAGTTCTGGAGGGAAGCGTTGATTTTGTCGATGACCGGCAGCGCGTCCGCCAGGGCCTTGCGGTCCTGGTCGCTGAGGGTGCTCAGGATGCCTGCCATTACCTGGTTGCGGCGCCGGTTTGCGGAGTCGACGGCGTCCCGGCCTTCGGGGGTCAGGATCACCCGGACGGCGCGGGAGTCGTTGGGGTCCGGCTCGCGGCGGGCCAGCCCGGCACGTTCGAGCTTGATGATCTGCTCGGTGGCGCTGGGGACACGGACCCCGAGGTTCCGGGCGATCTCGCCGACGCGCTGGCCCTCGTCGAGCAGCATCTTGAGGGTGCTGAGCTGGGCGGCGCTGAGTTCGCCGTCGGCGTCCAGGCGCCGGACCAGGTACACGCTGTGGCGGAGGGCTTCGCGGAACCCGCTGGCAAGTTCCTGCAGTGCGTTATCGTCGTTCATCGTTAGGTAGCCTAACATTTAGGGTGCCTAACAGTCAAGCCTCAGAGAGTCAACTTCATCCCTACATGGCTG
Organism: Arthrobacter sp. SLBN-112; assembly: GCF_030944625.1. Taxonomy (NCBI): domain Bacteria; kingdom Bacillati; phylum Actinomycetota; class Actinomycetes; order Micrococcales; family Micrococcaceae; genus Arthrobacter; species Arthrobacter sp. SLBN-112. Next base: position 979,001 of record NZ_JAUSXY010000001.1, on the reverse strand, counting down.
GCCTCAAAGCCCAGCTGCTCATAGAACCGGTGCGCTGCGGAGCGGCTGTGGTGCGTGGTCAGCTGCATCAGGTTGCAGCCGCGGCGCCGGGACTCCCCGATGGCCCAGCCCACCATGAGCTTTCCGAGGCCCTGCCCCCGAAGGGACGCAGCCACGCGGACGCCTTCGAGCTGCGAGCGCCACGCACCTTGCCGGGAGATGCCGGGGAGGAAGCTGAGCTGGAAGGTGGCCACCACCGGCCCAGTCTGGTCCCCCGGCGGAACAGTCTCGCCAACGATCAAGAGGTGGGCGGGGTCGGCGTTGATCGCATCAAAAGCGCGCTGGTAGGGCTCCATGTCCCGCGCGGTCTCGCGGCTGGCACCCAAGGCGTCGTGGGCGAGCAGCCGCACCATGGCCGGGAGGTCGGCAGGGGTGGCGTGGCGGAGGCGGAACGTACCACCGTCGACGTCGGCGGTCAGCAAAGGAGTCACGGCGCTTTGGGTATCGGTCACCTGCCCAGCTTGGCACAAGATCTGAGCGGGGGTTTGGGGGAACCGGGACCCTGCCAAAGGTGAGCGGGCGTTGCGGTAAAACACGCAAAAGGTGAGCGGGGGTTCGGGGAAAAGCTGCCAAAGGTGAGCGGGCGTCTCATGGGCGCAGCAAGACGAACGACGCCGGCACCCACTACTGGAATGAAGTGGTAAGTGCCGGCGTCGTTGTTATGGCGCGTGCCAGGGGGTGCTTCAGGCGGGGGTGCCGGCCAGTTCCGCTTGCCGCTCCTCCACGAGAGTGGCGACGGCGCTGAACAGCGGATGGTCCGGTTCCAGTCCGGTGATCCGGGCCGTGGCGTCAGCCGGGCTTGCGGTGCCGAGGATCTCCGCCAGCTCGGTGGCCTCGGCATCGGCGGGGTCGTTGAAGCGGAGCGCGGCAGCGATGGCGCCCAGCAGGGCCTCCGGCACCACGCCGCGTTCCGCCAGCTCCGCCGCCGGGCCGATGAAGCGCTCGTGGCGGCTCAACTTCCGCAACGGCGCCCGGCCCACCCGGTTGACGGTGTCCGGCAAGTACGGGTTGGAGAACCGGACCAGGATTTTCTGGACGTAGGCTTCCTGCTCGTCGTTGCTGAAACCGTGCTTGGCCACCAGGAGCTGCTTGGTCTCCTCGAGCACCGCCCGGACGTCCTCGGCCACATCCTGGTCCGCCATGGCGTCGGAGATCTTTTCCAGCCCCGCCTCAAAACCCAGGTAGGCCGCGGAGGCATGCCCGGTATTCACGGTGAACAGCTTCCGTTCGATGTACGGCGAGAGGTCGTCCACGAATGTGGCACCGGGGATCGCCGGTGCGGCGTCGCCGAAGGCGGTCCGGTCGATGACCCATTCGTAGAAGGTTTCCACGGTGACGTCCAGGCCCTGCCCGGGTTCCTGGTTGGGCACGATCCTGTCTACGGCAGTATTGGCGAACACCGCCTTCCCGTCCAGGGCCCCGGCGGCGGCCCCCGGCTGGGCGGCCACCTCTTTGGCCAGGATGTCCGTGGCGTTGATGGCGTTCTCGCAGGCCATCACCTGCAGGGGTGCCCGGCCGGGCACCCTGGCGACGATGCCCTTGGCGATCACGGGCGCCACGAACTTCAGGATGTGCGGACCCACCGCCGTGGTGACGATGTCCGCCGTCGCAATCTCCGCGACCAGCTCAGCTTCCTGGGCGTTGGAGTTCAGCGCCCGGAAGTTGTCCACCGTCCGCACGGCAGGGTTCTCGCCCACCTCGTGCACCGCGTAGCTGTCCGCAGCCGCCAGCCGGGTGATCAGTTCCTCGGCCACGTCCGCGAACACCACCTCGTAGCCGGCCTCATGCAGGAGCAGGCCCACGAAGCCGCGGCCGATGTTGCCGGCGCCAAAATGTACTGCCTTCATTAAGCGTTGACCTTTCCGAAGAGCTCCAGGACTTCATCCTCGGACGTGGCAGCCTCGAGCCGTGCCACCTGCTCCTTGTTCGTGAAGACCTTGGCGATGGAGGACAGGATGTGCAGGTGTTCGTTGTTGATGCCTGCGACGCCCACCACGAACTTCACTTCCTTGCCGTTCCAGTCGATGCCTTCCGGGTAGCGGATCACGGACACCGCGGACTTGCGGATGTGGTCCTTGGCGGCGTTGGTGCCGTGCGGGATGGCCAGGAAGCTGCCCATGTAGGTGGACACGGACTCCTCGCGCTCGTGCATGGCGGCGATGTAGCCCTCATCCACGGCGCCCCGGGCCAGCAGCAGCCGGCCTGCCTCGTCGATGGCAGCGTCGCGGGTGGTAGCCGAACCGGTCAGGACCACGCTCTCCCGGGCCAGGATCTCGGGGGTTCCGGCAGCGGAAGCCGCAGCCGCGGTTCCTGCCGCGGCAGCGGGCGCAGCATCCACCGGGGCATCGGCGGCGTGCGCACCGTGGGTGGCGCCGGCGTCGGCCGTGTCACCGCGCTCGGTGTTGCTTTCGCGGACCAGCTCCACGATCTCGTCGTAGCGCGGGCTGCTCATGAAGTTGTCCACCGAATAGTGCACGGCGCTGGACGTGGCCGGCTTGGCACGCTCGGTGAGGTCCTGGTGGGTGACCACGACGTCGTAGCTGTCGGTGAGGTTGGCGATGGAGGCGTTGGTGACCTTGACGTCGGGGAACCCGGCGGCCTTGATCTTGTTCCGCAGCACCGAGGCGCCCATGGCGCTGGAGCCCATGCCGGCGTCGCAGGCGAACACGACGTTGCGCACCGGGCCTGCCAGGACGCCTACTCCGCCGCGGCGGCCGGCAGCGGCACCCGCTGCGGCTCCTGCGCCGGCACCGGTCAGGGTGGAGGCAACCGAGCTCTTCTTCCCCTTCATCTCCTCCATGCGGGAGGTGGCGTCGGACAGGTCCGTCTCATCGCTGTGCTTGGTGGTTCGCAGGATGACGGAAGACACCAGGAAGGAGACTGTGGCCGCCAGCACCACGGAGAGGATCACGCCGAAGTAGCTGTCGCGGGAGGTCTGCGCCAGCACGGCGAAGATGGAGCCAGGCGCGGCCGGGGCCACCAGGCCCGAGTTGGTGACGGCAAGCGTGGCGATGCCGGTCATGCCGCCGGCGATCGTACCCAGGATGAGCAGCGGGCGCATCAGGACGTACGGGAAGTAGATCTCGTGGATACCGCCGAAGAACTGGATGAGGGCTGCGCCGGGAGCCGATGCCTTGGCGGCGCCGCGGCCAAAGAACGTGTACGCGAGCAGGAGGCCCAGGCCGGGGCCCGGGTTGGCTTCGAGCAGGAACAGGATGGACTTGCCCTGCTCCAGCGACTGCTGCACGCCCAGCGGCGTGAGCACGCCGTGGTTGATGGCGTTGTTCAGGAACAGGACCTTAGCCGGTTCGATGAAGATGCTGGTCAGCGGCAGGAGCCCGTTCTGCACCAGGAACTCGACGAACTTGCCTGCCTGCTCACTGAAAGCGGTGACCAGCGGCGAAATGCCATAGAAGCCCAACAGGGCCAGCAAGGCGCCCCAAATACCGGCGGAGAAATTGTTGACCAGCATCTCGAAGCCGGGGCGGATCTTGCCGTCCCACAGCATGTCGATCTTCTTCATGGTCCAGCCGCCCAGCGGGCCCATGATCATGGCGCCGATGAACATGGGGATGCCGGCACCGACGATCACGCCCATGGTGCCGATGGCACCCAGCACGCCGCCGCGGACGTCGTAGACCATTTTGCCGCCGGTGTAGCCGATCAGCAGGGGCAGGAGGTAGGTGATCATCGGGCCCACCAGGCCGATGTTGGGCTTCCCGTCGGTCTCGCCGAAACCACCCAGCTGCGGCACCGGCAGCCAGCCCTTCTCGATGAAGAGGGCGGTGATGATGCCCCAGGCGATGAACGCACCGATGTTGGGCATGATCATGCCGGACAGGAATGTCCCGAACTTTTGGACGTGCACGCGCGCGCTGGTGCGGGGTTTTGCAACTGTCTCTGTTGCCATGTGATTTCCTAACCGTCATTCCTGCTGCTCCGCAGGATGGTCCGAATGATTACGACGACGTAGTGCTGGGTAATGCGCTGATTGGGGCCTAACCGGCGGCGCTGGTGGAGATCCGGTGCAGCCATTCGAGGAAGAGCTTGAGTTCCGAGCTCGAAAGCTGGTCAGAGTGCGAAGCCTGAAGTGCGGCGTTCAGGGCGATCGCTGCCACCACCACCGAGGACTTCCCGGTGCTGCCCCCGGCGGAGCCGCTGGCGGGCTCGGCGGACACCGCGAAGATCATGGCGTCCCGGGTCATGGTGGACAATTCGAGGTTCCTTTCGGCGACGGACTCCGCAATCAGCATCAACGTCACGCCCACGTTGGCCGCCAGGATTGACCTGGCCGCCTCCCTGGGCTGGACGTTCAGCTGGCCCGCAGCCGCTGCCTTGTTCAGCATCTCCTCCATCAGCGCCTCGGCGTCCGCCACGATGGCAGGCCGGCTTTCCGGGCGGATGTTGCCAAACATCACCAGGTACAACTCGGGCTGGTTCAGTCCGAACTGGACATGGTTGTCCCACATTCTCCGGATGTCCTCAATCGGCTGTCCGGAAGGGGCAAAATCCCTTTCGCCCGCGACATATTCCTCAAACCCTGCGGCGACGACGGCGTCGAACAGACCTTCCTTGTCACCGAAGTGGTGGTACAGCGTTGGCGCCGATACCCCAGCCAGCTGGGTGATCTGGCGGGTGGACACCGGCGCCCCCGCGGAATTTGCCAGCAACTCCGCGGCTGCGCGGAGCAGCCGCATTTTGGGGGGAAGCTGGCCATCCAAACTCATAACCGCTACCCTAGCACCTATAGCGTTGCTATATGAACTGAATCACATACAATTTTTTCAGGCACGTTTCCCGCCCTGGACGTAGCAGTCCACCGGCGGACCCGGCACGGCGCCGGAGAACTTGGCGGGCCTGTCTACCGGCAGAGAATGAGGACCTTCAGTGCAGAACTTCCCAGGAGTAGGCGTCAGTCCAGGTCGCGTCATCGGCACCATCCGCCAGATGCCCAAACCGATCAGCGAGCCGCCCGTCGGCGACCAGCTGGCCGCCGACACCACTGCCGATGAAGCCACCGCCGCATTGAAAGCTGCCGCGCAGGCCGTGCACGACGAACTGAAGGACCGGGCCTCCCATGCCGTGGGTGATGGCAAGGCAGTCCTGGAAGCCACCGCGCTGATGGCCAAGGACACCATGCTGATCAAGGGGGCCGCCAAGCTTGTGGCCCGCGGAACCTCCGCCGAACGCGCCATCTGGGAATCCGGCTCCTCGGTTTCCGAGATGCTGCACAACCTGGGCGGCTACATGGCCGAACGCGCCACGGACGTCCTGGACGTCCGCGCCCGGATCGTCGCTGAGCTCCGCGGTGTTCCCGCGCCGGGTATCCCGGCCTCCAACACCCCGTTCGTCCTGGTGGCCGAGGACCTTGCGCCGGCCGACACCGCCACCCTGGACCCCAACAAGGTCCTGGCACTGGTTACCGCAGGCGGCGGCCCCCAGTCCCACACCGCCATCATCGCCCGGTCCCTGGGCCTGCCCGCCGTGGTTGCTGCCGTCGGCGTGGACGAACTCGCGGACGGCACCGAGGTGTACGTTGACGGTGCGGCCGGGAACATCACGTCCGAACCGGATGAGACCCTCCGGGCTACAGCCGAGGCGTGGGCCGCCACGGCGTCGCTGCTGGCGGAGTTCAACGGCACGGGCACGACGGCGGACGGCCACCTGGTGCCGCTGCTCGCCAACGTGGGCGGCGGCAAGGACGCCGAAGCCGCTGCCAAACTCGGAGCGCAGGGCGTGGGCCTGTTCCGCACCGAGTTCTGCTTCCTGGAACGCGATACCGAACCCAGCGTGGAGGAACAGGCAGCGGCCTACAAGAGCGTCTTCGATGCCTTCCCCGGCAAGAAGGTGGTCCTGCGCACGCTGGACGCCGGGGCCGACAAGCCCCTGCCGTTCCTGACCGACTCCACGGAGCCCAACCCGGCCCTGGGCGTCCGCGGCTACCGCACCGACTTCACCACCCCCGGCGTCCTGGACCGGCAGCTGGAAGCCATCGCGCTGGCCCAGCAAGAGTCCGAGGCCGACGTCTGGGTCATGGCCCCCATGATTTCCACGGCCGAGGAAGCCGCGCGCTTCGCTTCCATGTGCGCAGACGCCGGCATCAAGACCCCCGGCGTCATGGTGGAGGTCCCGTCCGCCGCCCTCACCGCCGAAGCGATCCTCCGCGAAGTGGGCTTCGCCAGCCTGGGCACCAACGACCTGACCCAGTACGCCATGGCCGCCGACCGCCAGCTCGGCCCCCTTGCCAACCTCAATACCCCCTGGCAGCCCGCGGTCCTGCGCCTCGTCGGGCTCACGGTTGAAGGGTCCAGGGCCGAAGGCCACAACAAGCCGGTAGGCGTCTGCGGTGAGGCTGCCGCGGACCCGGCCCTCGCCGTCGTCCTCACCGGCCTTGGGGTGAACACCCTGTCCATGACCGCCCGCTCGCTCGCGGCGGTGGCCGCCGTCCTGAAGACAGTGACCCTCTCCGAAGCCCAGGAACTGGCAAAGCTGGCCCTCTCCGCGCCGAGCGCCACGGAAGCCCGGGCGTGGGTGCGGGAGAAACTGCCGGTCCTGGAGGAACTGGGGCTCTGATCCGGAGGAACTGACCGGCCAGCGGGAACGCACCGTACGCGGGATAGGCTACGTCCATGGCATTGATAGCCCCCCGCGTTACGGCCGGCCTGCCCGCAGGCGAGGCCGGCAGCCTTGCGCGCGCACTCGAGGACAGCAACGACATCACCGTCTTCGTGGACGGCACCGTCCACCGCCTGCCCGCGCAGGCGAGGGACGCCGTCGTGGATCTCCTTGCACGGCTGGGACGCGGCGAAACGGTGACGGTGAGCAGCGTGGAGGAAATGCTGACCACTTCCCAGGCGGCGGAACTGGCGGGGATCTCGCACACCTACCTGCGGAACATGACGGACCGCGGCGAGATTCCGGTGGAGTACCGCGGCTCGCACCGCCGGATCCGGCAGGCTGACATCATGGCGTGGCTGGAACACCAGAAGCATGAGGACCAGAAGCGCCAGCAGGACAATGCCGCCCGGGACGCCGCCGGGCAGGCAGAGTAGTGCGGTTTCCCCTTGGGCGGTGGAGCCGGAAAGACGTCAGGCTGCACCGAGCCGAGGTGGAGGCCAATGGCCTGAAGGGCAGGCTGCTTTGGGCTGACGGGACACCCCCGCCCGGAAAACAGGCCGCCGGCAATCCCGCCGGACCGGCGTACGTGCTCATCCACGGCATCGGCGTCTCCCACCGCTACCTCCGCCGCCTCCACTGCGAACTGGCCGCCGCCCCCACCTACGCGCTGGACCTGCCGGGCTTCGCCGGAAGACCCAAGCCCGGCAGGCAGCTGTCCGCAGCGGACTACGGCGCCTTCATCGCCCAGGCATTGAAGGCATCCGGAATCGACTCCTACATCCTGGTGGGACACTCGATGGGCGTGCAGTTCGCCATCGAGGCCGCGCTTTACGCACCGGAACGAGCGCTGCAACTGGTGTTGATGGGGCCTGTGGTGGACTCCCGGCACCGGAGCGTCCTGCGGCAGGGCCTGGCTCTTTTCCTGGACGCCATGCTCCGGGAAAATGCCTCATCCAACTGGATCGTCTTCACCGACTACCTCCGCTGCGGACCGCGCTGGTACTTCACCGAAGTGCCGGTAATGATGGGCTACCCCACTGAGCTGCGGCTGGCCGGCATCAACGTGCCCGTCCTGGTCCTCCGCGGCAACCACGACCAAGTGGCCGGGCCGGAGTGGTGCATTCGGCTCGCCCAAGCCGTACCGCAGGGAAGCTTCGTGGAAATACCGCGGGCAGGCCATGTGGTCCAGCACCTGCGCCCGCAGCAGGTGGCGGACGCCATCCGGTCCTTCGCAGGGGCCGCCTCCCGGTAACCCCGGATCTTCCGGCGTCAGATCCTGGGCCTTGCCGCCCAGCGCCGCATCTTGAGCGCGGCATGCAGTTCCAACCGGGGCAATCCCTTCAGCGGGTCCACCCCCAGCAACTGCCGGATCCGCCCCAGCCGGTTGTAGATGCTGCTGCGGTGCAGGTGAAGCCGGGTGGCCACGTCCTGGACCGAGCCGTCATTGTCATACAGCAGCTCCAGGACGGGAATGAGCTCGCCGTTGCGGTCGTGATCCTCGAGCATCCGGAAGTACACGGACCCGGAGTCCGCCCACGCCCCGACTCCCCCACCGGCCGAGGCGAGCAGCTGGTAGACGCCGGTGGCGCGGCAGTCCACCAGCTCGCCCAGCTGCGGATCGACGGCGGCCGCCTGGGCTGCCATCCGGGACTGCCGGTAGGCCTCCGCGAGCTGGCGCGTCCTGGCGAAACCCTCGCTGATCCCCAGGATGATCCGGTGGACCGGCCGGCCCGAGCGCTTGGCCAGCTCCAGCTGGTAGTGCACCAGCACCTGGGCGTGGTTGGCCCGCCCGGTCGATTCGCGGAACAGCACCACCGAGTGGGTTTCGGTGCCGGCACTGAAGAGCGCAGCGTCCACCCCCACCGTTGCCTGCAGCGCCGTTGAACGGTGGATCAGGGCGGAGGCGATGGGGTCCGGCCCGCTGGCCCAGCCGTCCGCATCGAGGATGGTGACCATTTGCCAGGGGCCACGGCCCTGGACTTCCTTCCAGCCAGCCACCGCAGCCACCGCATTGGGTTCCCCCGCGCAGGCTGCCAGGAACTCGCGCTCCCGGCCCCGCCGGAATTCGGATTCCGCCGTGTTCGAGTCGAGCAGGAGCCCCGACAGCAGCTCAAGCTCGTGGTTGACGCCCGGCAATTGGGTGAGTATCGCCGTCGGACTTTCCTCCGCCGAGTCCTGCTGCACCCACAGGTACCCCACGCGGAAGCCACGCACCATCAGCGGAACGCAGACCCGGCCCAGCATGCCCAGGTCCGGGTTGGCCGGCACCACCACCGGCCGCACGGCGGTGGCGATGCCGTGGGAGAGCTGCCATGCGCTCACGTCCGCCGGAACCTTCTTGCTCAGCAGGAAATTCACCCGCACGCGGTCGGCGTGGGACTGGTTGGAGCTGTAGGCGAGCAGCAGGCCGTCCAGGTCCTCGAGGGAGAGGCCGCGTCCCAGCTTCTGCGCCACCTGCTCGACGAGCTCTTCCACACCCTGCTGCTGCATGCGCCAACACTACTGCTTGGGCGCTGCACAGGACTAACGGACATGAGGCGACACATGACGCTCCAGGACTCGACACTTGTCGAGCTAAACACCGTAAAATCCGCGTCATTTCGCGGTTTTGCCGCACGTCGGTCAGGTGGAACATGTCAGCTGGCTCACAACCGGATTTATCGTTGAAACACGAAATTCCTTCCGCTTTTCCGGCCTATCGGCCCCCATACATTGGAGCAGACGATGATCATCGGCGTCCCCAAAGAAATCAAGAACAACGAATTCCGCGTGGCCATCACCGCTGCCGGCGTCCACGAGTTCCGCACCCACGGCCACACCGTCCTGGTGGAGCGCGGGGCCGGCCTGGGCTCGGGCATCACTGACGAGGAATACGCGATCGCCGGCGCCGAGATCGTCAATGAGGCCGACGACGTCTGGGCCCGTGCCGACATGGTGATGAAGGTCAAGGAACCGGTCAAGGCCGAATACCACCGCTTCCGCAAGGGCCTGATCCTCTTCACCTACCTGCACCTCGCGGCCGAGCCGGAACTGACGCAGGAACTCATTAACTCCGGCGTCACCGCGATCGCCTACGAGACCGTGCAGGAAGGCCGCACCCTGCCGCTGCTTGCCCCGATGTCCGAGGTCGCCGGACGCCTGTCAGTCCAGGTGGGCGCCACCTCGCTGATGGCTCCGGCCGGCGGCAAGGGCGTGCTGCTGGGCGGCGTCCCGGGCGTCCGTCCCGCCAAGGTGGTTGTCCTGGGCGCCGGCGTGGCCGGAACCAACGCCGCCGCCATGGCCCTGGGCCTGGGTGCCGACGTGACCATCCTGGACATCAACATCAACCGGCTCCGCGAACTCGATGCCCAGTACCAGGGCCGACTCAAGACGGTTGCCTCCAACAAGTACGAGATCGAAAAGTCAGTGGTGGACGCGGACCTGGTGATCGGCTCCGTCCTGATCCCCGGCGCCAAGGCCCCCAAGCTGGTCACCAACGACCTCGTGGCACGGATGAAGCCCGGCTCGGTCCTGGTGGACATCGCCGTGGACCAGGGCGGCTGCTTCGAGGACACGCACCCCACCACGCACCAGGAACCCACCTACAAGGTGCACAACACCATTTTCTACTGCGTGGCCAACATGCCCGGCGCCGTGCCCAACACCTCCACGTACGCGCTGACCAACGTGACCCTGCGCTACGCCGTGTCCCTGGCCAACCTGGGCGTCAAGGCTGCGTTCGACCGCGACCCTGCCCTCGCCGCCGGGCTCAACATCGCCGCCGGCCACGTGGCGCACCACTCCGTGTCCGAGGCCCACAACCTGCCCCTGGTTTCCGACTGGCACGAACTGGTCTCGGCCTAGCCCCAGTTAGCCGTTTGAACGGCAGTCATCCAACGCGTGCTGCTCCTTCGTCGCCTGGGCCCACGCCAGCAGGGTTCCCTGACCGAGCTTGCGAGGTTAGGGTGCTGGTGGGGAGCACGCTTTCTGGATGGCTGCCGTTCAAACGTTAAGTCCGCTGTGTGGCCAGTTCGCGGGCTTTTTCTATGATTCTCAGGACCTCGACGGCGTCTTCCGGGTTTACGGGGAGGGGCAGGGCTGACGCTGTGCCGCCGTCGAGGATCTTGTCCGCCAGGATGCTGTAGAACTCCGGGTAGGCTCCGCGTTCGGTGGGGAGCCGGTCCAAGTGGCCGTCACGGCCCAGCAGCCCTGCCCATTCCGGCGCTTCCTGCCCATACCCGGGATCCAGGGGGCTGCCACCGGCGGCAAGGTAGGGCTCCTGCGGGTCCACCCCGTTCTTCGTGTACCCACCCACGGAACCGAGCACCCGGAAGCGCGGCCCCTGCTGCGCGCACAGCATGTTCATGGTCAGGTGGCTGGTCGCGCCGGAATCGTGACGCAGGACCAGGAAGACATCATCATCCGCCCGCTCATCGGACCGCCGCGCCGTCAGCTCGGCGTGAGCCACCGCGGCGGGGCCGAACAACTGCAGCGCCTGGTCAACGAGATGGCTGCCCAGGTCGAAGAGGACCCCTCCCCCGTCCGCGGCGGTGGCCCGCGCCTTCCAGGGCTTGGCAATACTGGGTTGCCAGCGCTCGAACCGGGACTCGAACCTGGCCACCTCACCCAAGGCCCGGACGTCCAGCAATTTCCGCAGCGTCAGGAAATCGCCGTCCCACCTCCGGTTGTGGAACACCGTCAATACCCGACCCAGCTGCCGCGCCAGGTCAACGAGCTCCTGCCCCTGCGCGCTGGTCACGGCGAACGGCTTGTCCACCACCACGTCCAGCCCCGCCGCCAGCGCCGCCTTGGCCAGCGGAAAGTGCGTCTCCGGCGGCGTCGCCAGGACCACCAGGTCAAGGTCAGCTGCCCGCCCCAGGACGGCGGCGCCGTCGCGCACAACGTCCACCCCCGGAAGCCGGGATGAGGCAGCCGCCTGCCGCCCGGCGTCGGACGTGGCAATGATGTCCAGCGAATAGCTGCCGTTGGCTGCCAGCAACGGGGTGTGGAACACGCACCCTGCCAGCCCATAGCCGACGACGGCGGTGCGGATGGTGCGGGGGTCGACTTCAGTTCCGGTCATGGAAGCTACGCTACCCGGGGGTGCGAACCGTTAAACGGGGCCGGCACCCCTGGTGACCAGGGGTGCCGGCTTTTCGAGCGGATTGCGGGCTGGTTACTTCTTTTCCCAGCCGATGGTGGTCCAGTCCGGGACCTGCGAGGTGCTCTGGAAGAGCGACGGGCCGTAGTTGGCCAGGCCGGTGCGGACGAAGGAGATCTGCGGGCCGTTGAAGACCACGCCCATGGAGAAGTACTTCGCCATGTGCTCCTTCTCCACGTCCATGGCAGCCTTGTTGCGCGCTGCGTTGTCCTCGATGGAGGCGAGGTCGGCGATCTTCTTGTCCAGATCGGCGTCACCCAGCTTGTTCTCGTTGGTCTTGGAGTCGTAGTACTGCTTGACGGCGTCGGTGGCATCCGGGCCCACGGTGTAACCGGAGATGCTCAGGTCGAATTCACGGCTGCCCAGGACCTTGCCAAAGTCGGCGGAGGCGCGCTGGTCGATGCCCACATCCATGCCGCCGGCCTGGAGCTGCTTCTGCAGGGTCTGGGCCACGGCGAGAGTGGTGGGATCGTCACCGAAGTTGCTGATCTTGAAGGAGGCGGGCTTTCCGTCCTTCTCCATGATGCCGTTGGCGTTGGCCGTGTAGCCGGCGTCGGTAAGGACCTTCTTGGCGGCGTCCGGCCCGGTTTCCTTGACCGGGTAGTTGTCCTGGTAGTACTCGGAGAACGGCAGCAGCATCATGGAACCGGAGCTGGGCTCTTCCCAGTTCAGGCCGTTGAAGCGGACCTTGCGGAGTGCCTCGCGGTCTACGGCGGCGAAGATGGCCTTGCGGACGTTGACGTCCGTGATGCGCTGGGCGTTGAGGTTCAGGCCACCGGCAAAGAGGCGCTGGCCGCGGCGGATGTCTGAATCCTTGGTGCCGTCCAGCTGCTTGTACAGCGAGATGGTGTTGGCGGACATGGCATCGATTTCACCGTTCTTGAAGGCGGCGATCTGTGCGCTGGTTTCCAGCTGGCGGAAGGTCACGTTTGACAGGACCGGCTTCTGGCCCCACCACTTGTCGTTCGGAACCAGGGTGACGGTCTTGGCCGCGGTGTCGTACTGGTCCAGCTTGAAGGGGCCTGCCATCCACTCCGGGTGCATGTTGCCGTTAAAGCCCTCGTTGAAAATCTCCGGGGTGTTGACGGCGGGATGGATCAGTCCGAAGAACAGCGAATCGACCGGGAAGACCGGGCGGGACGTCTTGACGATGACTTCCTTGTCGCTGCTGCCGGCCTCAACGGAGTCAACGAATTCGTAGGCTCCGGAGCTGACGATGTCGTAACCGGCATCCGGGCTCTTGAGGATGTTCCAGGTGTTCTTGAAGGCCTTGACGTCAATCGGGGTGCCGTCGTTGTAGGTGGCCTTGGGGTTGACCTCGATGGTGATGGTCTGCTTGCCGTCCTTCACCTCGCTCTTCACCGACTCGCAGAAATCGGTGTTCGGGGTGACCTTGCCCTTGAAGTCCACCTTCCAGCAGCCGCCGATGCCGCCGCTGTTCATAGCCACCGGGTTCATGGGGATCTGCAGGGCCGAGTTGTCAGCGCTGTTGCCGTTGTTGGAGAAACCATTGAAGTCCGGCCCGATGTTGCCCAGCGGAAGGGTAACCTTGCCGCCCTGCTGGAGGTCGGCTGCCGGCTTCTCATTGATGCTGATCAGCTTGGACAGGTCGCTGCCTGCCTCCTGCCCCTTGGCCGTTTCGGGGCCGCTGGCACCGCCACCGCCGCAGGCCGTCAGCGTCAGGGCGGCAGCAATGGCTGCTGCCCCGCTGATCCTGTTCAGTTTCCTCATGGTTTTCCCTTCGATTGGTGCGAGTGGTGGTGCGGGTGTGTCGAAAAAATCCTAGGGCGCAAGGTGGTCCGCCGGTTCATGGACCACCAGCATGTCCTCATCAATTTCCCCGTCCGGATAAAAGCAGGCGAACTGCTGGTCCGGCGCAGGCACGGGAGCCTGCTGCAGGGCCTGCACTGCCGCCGAGGGTGCCGCGGCTTCCAGGGGCGGTTCGAGGGTGAGGCATTTTTCCTGCTTCGCGGGCGGCAGTGCGGCGAAGACCGGGCAGCGGGTGGCAAAGTTGCAGCCTTTGGGTGCCTGCAGCGGGGACGGCAGGTCGCCCTGGAGGATGATGCGTTCGCGGGTCCGCTCCAGCTGCGGATCGGGCACCGGGATGGCGGACAGGAGTGCACGGGTGTAGGGGTGGCGGGGGTTGTCGAAAACCCGGTCCACAGCCCCGACCTCCACGATCTTCCCGAGGTACATCACGGCCACGCGGTTGGAAATGTGGCGCACCACCGACAGATCGTGCGCAACCAGCAGGTAGCTCAGGCCCAGTTCCGCGCGGAGCTGGTCCAGGAGGTTGATGACGCCGGCCTGGACCGATACGTCCAGGGCGGAGACGGGCTCGTCCAAAACCACCAGTCTGGGGTTCACGGCCAGCGCGCGGGCGATCCCGATCCGTTGCCGCTGGCCACCGGAGAACTGGTTGGGGAAACGGTTGACGTGGTCCGGCTGCAAGCCCACGAGCTTCATCAGTTCCATGATCCGCTTCTTGATGGCCGTCCGGTCCATTCCCGCGTTCTGCAATGGTTCGGCCAGAACCTCGTAGACCGTGAAGCGCGGATCCAAGGCACCTGTGGGGTCCTGAAAGACCATCTGGAGTTCGCGGCGCATCTTGCCCTTGGTCTTTGCGTCGGCCGCCTGCTTGTTGCTCAAGCCGCCGATCACCACCTCGCCGTCCTGGTCCGGGTGGAACTCCATGATTTCCAGGAGGGTTGGTGGTCTTTCCCGAGCCGGATTCGCCAACGATGGAGAAGCATTCGCCTTCGCGGATGTCGAAGCTCAGGCCGTCCACCGCCTTGACGGTGCCGATCCTGCGTTTGATCAGGGCGCCCCTGGTCAGCGGGAAGTGCTTGCGGACGTCCGTGAGCTGAAGGACGGTGGCCCGTTCCGCCCGCGGGATGGCATCGAAGCGGGAGACGGGTACCGGTGGAGCGGCGAAGACGTCGTGCACGTCCACCGTGCCGCCGAGGGATTCGGACTTGATGCAGGCGGCGCGGTGCAGCCCGTCGCCGCCGACCGGTGCCAGGGCGGGTTCGCCGTCCAGGCAGGCATCCGAGGCCAGGGGGCAGCGCGGCGCGAACGAGCAGCCGGTGGGGCTGTGGAGCAGGTTCGGCGGCATCCCCTCGATGGGGACGAGCGAGGACTTCTCTGCCACGTCCACGCGCGGGACAGCCCCGAGCAAGCCCATGGTGTAGGGCATCCGCGGGTTGTAGTAAATGTGGTCCACGGCCCCGGTTTCCACGGGCTTGCCTGCGTACATGACCATGATGTCGTCGGCCATTCCGGCCACGACGCCGAGGTCGTGCGTAATCATGACGACGGCGGCCCCGGTCTCCTCCTGCGCCTTGTGCAGCACCTCGAGGACCTGGGCCTGGATGGTGACGTCCAGTGCCGTCGTCGGCTCATCGGCGATCAGGACGCGCGGGTTGTTGGCGATGGCGATCGCGATCATGACGCGCTGGCGCATGCCGCCGGAGAATTCGTGCGGGAAGGCTTTGAGCCGGTCCTTGGGGCTGGGGATTCCCACCATGGCCAGGAGTTCGACGGCGCGGGCTTCCTTGGCCTTCTTGCTCATGGCGGGGTTGTGGATGGTGAGCGCTTCGATGATTTGGGTGCCCACGGTGAACACCGGGGTGAGGGACGACAACGGGTCCTGGAAGACCATCGCGAGATCGTTGCCGCGGTACTTGCACATGGCCTTATCGCTCAGTCCCAGCAACTCGCGGCCCTTGAGCCGGACGGACCCGGTGACCTCCGCCGTCGGCGCGAGGAGGCCCATGATGGCCAGGGACGTGACCGATTTGCCGGAACCCGATTCACCCACGATTCCCAGGGTGCGGCCGGGCAGCAGGTCGAAATCGATGCCCCGGACGGCGTGCACAACGCCGTTTTCCGTATTGAAGCGGACGTTCAGGTCACGGACGGACAGGACGGCGTCACCGGGGGCGTGCAGCCCTGCCACCTGCAGGCGCTCCACGGTTGAACGTGACGGGTCCGTGGCTCCGGTGGTGGTTTCGCTGCTCATGGCGCCTTCTTCTCCGCACGGATAGTCCGGGCTTTGGCTTTTTTGGTTTTGCCGCTGGAGGTGGAGCTGGGGTCAAAGGCGTCGCGCAGGCCGTCGTTCATCATGGCCAGGGAGCCGGTCAGCAGGAACATCACGGTCAAGGGCACCCAGAACATCCAGGGAAAGGTTGAGACCTGGGAGGTGGCCTGGCCGATCAGCACGCCCAGGCTCACGTCGGGGACCTTGATGCCGATGCCGATGAAGGAGAAGGCTACCTCGGCCAGGACGGCCGCGGTGACGCCGCGGGTAATGTCAAGGATCAGCAGCGAGCCGATGTTGGGCACCAGGTGCCGCCACACGATCCGGCGCGGCGGGACGCCCATGTACTGGGCCGCCTTGACGAAGTCACGCTGCATGAGGGACATGGACATGGACCGGATCAATCTGGCGGTTCCCATCCAGCTGAACACGAGCAGCACGATGATCAGCAGCAGCCATGAGGGGAGGTCGCGTTTCAGGCCCGCCCCTCCGCCGCTGGTGGCAACGGCCACCACCAGGAGCGCCGGCATCATGATCAGCGCCTCCAGGATGAACAGCATGACCTTGTCCACCTTGCCGCCGAAGTAGGCCATGGTGCAGCCGTAGACGGCGGCGATCAGCACCGACACCAGCCCCACCACCAGGCCGATCAGGATGGAGATCCTGGTTCCTTCGACCGTCATGGCGTACAGGTCGATACCCGCCTGCGAGGTGCCAAGGTAGTGCTCGGCGGACGGCGGCATCCCGATATTGAAGGGGTCGATCGCCTCCTTGTCCCACTGGGTGAAGAATCCCCCGATGAACGAAAAGACGGTCAGGGCAACGAAGATGGCAAGGCCCGTCACGGCGGTCTTGTTGCGCAGGAACCGGCGGAGGATGATGGTGGACTTGCCAATGACGATGTCGGCGCTTTCCAGGTGCGCGTCCTGCGCCACGGCTGCCGGGTCAACGGCGTTCAGGTTGGTCATGGCTACTGCACCCGCACTCTCGGGTCAACAAGGGTGGTGGCGAAGTCCGCCAGGATGGCGCCCAGGGCGAAGATCACGGAGCCGTAGGCCAGCGTGGCGGTGGCGGCATTGACGTCCTGCAGTGAGATAGCGTCGATACTCCAGGAACCGACGCCGGGCCAGGCGAAGATCTTTTCGGCGAAGAAGCCCCCGGCGAAAATGGCCGGAATGGTGAAGGCGATGCTCTGGGCCACCGGGATGAAGGAAACCCGGAGCGCGTGCCGTGCGATGGCCTGGTTCCGGCTCAGGCCCTTGGCCCGGGCGGTACGGACGAAATCGGCGTTCACGTTGTCCAGCAGGTACTGCCGCTGGGCTATCTGGTAGGCCCCCCAGCCCACGAGGGTGATGGCCACTGTCGGCACCACGTAATGCCCCAGCAGGTCGGTGAACTGTGGCCAGCCAGGGGCAACACCCGGGGTGGAGATACCCGTGACGAAGAAGAGCCGATCACCGACTGATTCGTTGATGTTGATGGCCCCCAGCTGCACCAGAAAATAGGCGATGGGTGCGGGCACGATGTAGGCGAGGTAGCTGTAGGACGTGATGACCCGGTCCTGGAACTTGTACTGCCGCGACGCCGAGTACACGCCAAGCGCGACGCCGATGACCAGGGTCAGGATGATCGAGGCCAGGAAGAGCCGGCCGGAGATCCACACTCGGTCCCCGAACTCGGCGTTGATGAAGGCGCCATTGGGGCTCCGGCCCCAGTCCCAGCGGGTGACGATGCCGGTAAGCCAGTCAACGTAACGCTCCCACGGGCTGAGGTCCGGGTCCAGGCCCTTGAGCCGCATGGAGTTGGCAACCTGCTCCGGAGTGGGCCTGGGGATTCGCTCCTGCTCCAGGAGTGCCGGCTTGAGCGAACTGACCGCCAGGAAGTAACCGGCTGAGGTGGTGAGGAAGATCATCACCACGTACGTGATGCCGCGCTTGGCGAGGTATTTGAGCATGGGGGGCTATTTCTTTGGCACCGCCGGGTGCTGGACGGAGGAACACTCCGGTGTCCGCTGGTATGCCATGCCGCCCACATCAACCATCACTGCTGGATCCTTCCGTCTTCCCCGGACGAGCACGGGTTGTGCCGGCCTCCCCGGGACCTGCGGCCAGCGGATAGCTGACCTCCCGCCGCCTTTGGGGGCACGTCCTATTGGACTATGTTGCGGGTCACATTCCAGAGGAAACTATCACAAGCCACAACCCCGGAAGAGCTGTAATCCCCCGAAATACCGTGGGCCGTATCAGATCGTTATGAATAGTTCTGTGAAGTTGGCTTGACTGGACGTCAGCGCATTCCACCGCGTAATCTACGCTCCGCCTGCCACGCGTGTGACAAGTTCGCGCCACGACGCAACCAGGCGCTCACTCGTGACGCCATGCTCGCGGATGAGGTGCAGGAGCCGCTCGGGGTCGAGGGTCGCCGTCAGGGAACCAGCCAGCAGCCCGGGCTCCCGGGACTCGACGCCCCCGGCGCGCAGCAGCATCTCAACATGGCGGTTCCACAGGGCCACGGCCGGGACTTCAAACCTGCCCCGGGAGGCGTTCCCGGCCGCCAGGACCAGGTCCCCGTACTCCACGACGTAGGCGATCCGTTCGGCACCGAAGGCAATAAGCCGGTCAAGGGGCGGAGCGCCCGGCCCAAGGGGCGCCGGGCCAAACAGGAAGCGGGCCTGGAAAGCGGCCTCCGAGTCGTTCAACAGGGTCAGCATGAGTCCCGCACGGCTGCCGAAACGCCGGAAGACCGTGCCCTTGCCCACGCCGGCATGCTCCGCCAGGCGGTCCATGGTGAGCGCGGCGGCACCGCCCTGCTCGATCAGGTCGCGGGCAGCGAGCAGGAGGCGCTCCCGGTTGCGGGCAGCGTCGCTGCGTTCCGCGGCCGTCACCGGTGTCATTCCCGGCCGCACTGGGATGGAACTCACAAAGCCAGTGTAGCCGCGGGGAATATAACCGGACTGCGGTCCGTTTAGCTGGGTGAAGGCTCCCTGAGCCTGACCTTTGACCGATCGCGGCCCCCGCCGCGCCCCTAGCCAGGAGTTTCCATGACCAAGAGCACAGTACTGACCCTCGTCGGCAGCCTCCGCGCCGAGTCCACCAACCAGAAGCTGGCGGAAGCGATCCAGCTCAACGCGCCGGAGCAGGTGGATGTCGTGATCCACGAGAGCCTGGGCAACATCCCCTTCTACAACGAGGACATCGACGTCGAAGGCCAGGTGCCGGCCGCAGCCGCAGCCTTGCGCGCCGCAGCCGCCGAGGCCGACACCGTCCTGCTGGTCACCCCGGAACACAACGGCACCGTTCCGGCATCCCTGAAGAACGCCATCGACTGGCTGTCCCGCCCCTTCGGCGCCGGCGCGCTGACGGGCAAGCCGACCGCCGTCGTCGGAACCGCGTTTGGCCAGTACGGCGGCGTCTGGGCCCAGGATGAGGCGCGCAAGGCTGCGGGCATCGCCGGTGCCCGGATCCTGGAAGACGTCAAGCTCGCGGTGCCGGGCTCCATGGTCCGCTTCGCCGAAATCCACCCCAAGGACGACGCGGAGGTTGTGGAGCAGATCAAGGGCATCTTCGACTCCCTCGCCGCTTCCACCCCGGCAGCCTAGGGCAGTTAGCCACGTGGTGCCCGGCACGCGCCAGACGTGCCGGGCGCCGGCGTCTCCGGGGCGCCGGTGCCAACGAAGGCGTAAATAAGGAATCAACAAATGTTGCCCTTGGAGCAACAGTCGGCTGTATTCTGGGTCTGTGACCCACGAAACACTTGACGCTTCCGCCGGCACGCTGCCCGCGGAGGCCATCGACGCGATTGAACGTGCCGCCACCTCGGCACACCGCCACGAGGAGCTGTTCTCCGAACGGGCGGCAAATATCCGCCAGTCGGCCGTCAGGGATGTCTTCGACATTTCCCTGCGTCCGGGCTTGGTATCGCTGGCCGGCGGCAGCCCCTATCTGCAGTCGCTCCCGCTGGACCGGCTGGCAGCGACGGCGGCCTCGATCATCGCCAACGACGGACTGACGGCACTCCAGTACGGGGCCGGGCAGGGCACCTTAGAGCTCCGGGAGCAGATCTGCGAGGTTATGGCCGCGGAAGGCATCCTCGATGCAAAACCGCAGAACGTGGTGGTTACCGCAGGCTCCCAGTCGGCGCAGGACGTGGCCACCAAGCTCTTCTGCAATCCCGGCGACGTGGTACTTGTGGAGGACCCCACCTACGTTGGGGCGCTCAACACGTTTGAGGCCTACCAGGTCCAGGTGGAGACGGTGGAGATGGACCAGTATGGCCTGGTCCCGGAGCTTTTGGAGGCGCGGATCGCGGCCCTCCAACTCGCAGGCAAAAGCATCAAGTTCCTGTATACGATCCCCAACTTCAACAACCCCTCCGGCATCACGCTGGCCAGGGAGCGCCGGCAGCAGGTGGTCGATATATGCCGCAGGGCGAATGTTCTGGTCCTGGAGGACAACCCCTACGGACTCCTCCGCTTTGAGGGCGAACCGGTGGCACCCCTGCGCGCCGCCAATCCTGACGACGTCATCTACCTGGGCTCGTTTTCCAAGATCTTCGCCCCCGGCCTGCGGATCGGCTGGGCCCTGGTCCCGGAACACCTGCAGCGGCGCTACTACTTGGCCGCCGAGTCCGTCACCCTCTGCCCGCCGGCCCTGAACCAGATGCTGGTCTCCGCGTACCTGCGCGAGTACGACTGGAAAGGCCAGATCGAAACCTACCGCGCCCTGTATGCCGAACGGTGCCAGGCCATGCTGGCCGCCCTCAGGGAGTACATGCCGCCCGGAGCCACCTGGACCAGCCCGCAGGGCGGCTTCTTCGTCTGGGTGACGCTGCCTGAAGGCGTGGACACCTACCCGCTGCTGCACAAAGCGATCGACGCCGGCGTTGTGTTCATTCCCGGCGCCGCCTTCACGCCGTCGGACGAGCCGTCCAACAAGCTGCGGCTCGCCTTCAGCGCCGTTCCCCCGGACGCCATCGCAGAGGGAGTCCGCCGATTGGCGCCGGTGCTTCAGGAAGCGATTGCGGCGCTGTAGCGTAAGGCTCACGAGTGCCGAAAACCGAGCAAAGGAGCATGCACATGGGTGGAATCATCGTTGTAGGGGTTGACGGCAGCGCAACGGCAAAGAAAGCGGCCGAGTCGGCAAAGGACCTGGCCGCGGCCCTCGGCGCCTCACTGCACGTGGTGTCGGCCTTCGACAGCGACCGCACCGAGGTGTTCGGCAGCGGCAGCGACCGCTGGATCGTGTCCGACGCCGATGCCGCAGAGCAGGTTGCCCGGACCGTGGCAGAATCCCTGGGCCGGGATATCACGGTGACGTACTCGGCGGCACGCGGACGGCCCGCAGACGCCCTCATCAAGGAAGCCCTGCGCGTGGATGCGCGCATGATTGTGGTGGGAAACCGGCGGATGCACGGAATCGGCCGGGTCCTTGGCAGCGTGGCCAACAGCGTGGCGCACAACGCACCCTGCGATGTCTACATCGCCAACACCTACGACGCCGACTAAAGCGTAACGGCGGACACTCCCCGTGGTGGCGGACATCGCTGCGGGGGGTGTCCGTTCTCACCGCTGAAACGGCGGTGCGGCGCGGTCTGCAACGATAAAATTGGATAGGCCCCCAAAGGCGTGGACACCTCCGATCCACCTCCAGCAAAGGCCTCCCCTTGATTACTCTGCAGCGCCGTCAGCTCGTCGGCCACGACATCCTCCTGGCCCGCCACGGGAACCACATCTGCTCCATGCGCGTGGACCACAGCAACGGCAGGGTGGTGGCACTGCTTGACGACGGCAGCCTGGACAGCGCGCCCAACCTGATCGCCCCCGGACTGCAGCTGCCCCAGACCGTGCGGAGCGTCCTGCGCGATGACTGGAAGCTCCTCAGCGCGTGGGCTGGTGCAGCCGCCCTGTTGGGAGGCCTGATGACGGCCGCCACCGTTGTCCTGGGCACTACCGCTGACCCGGCCGTGCTCGAAGCCTTCACGGCCTACGCCGCCTACTAGGACCCTGCCGCCGGAGCCTTCAGCCCACCAGCCAGCCCCGCAGCAGCCACCAGATACCGGCCATCACCACTCCGCCGAAGAGCGCACCGGCCACCACCTGGGCCACGGTATGGGCCCGCAGCACAACCCGTGACCAGCAGACCGCCGGAACCAGGACCAGCAGCGGCGCCCACGCGGCACCGAGCATCAACACCGATACGACGGCGGCGCAGGACACGGCAGCGGCATGGCCGCTCATTTTCCAGAACGGGCTGACCGCGGCCAGCACCGTTACGCCGCCCACCACTGCCAGGACCATGGCAACCACGCTTTGCGGCGCGCCTGCCGCGGCCAGCACCAGCAGTCCGACGGCAATGCACGCCAGTGCCATCAGGAGCACGGGCGCGCGCTGCTTCCGGTCGCTCACGTGGTGGTCCGTGACCTTTCCCAGCCGGACCAGGACCAGCAGCACGATGAGCGGGAGCACGCAGACAAACATGGCCGCGAGTGCGCCGTAGCCGATGGTTCCGGGAAATCCTGGCTCGGCCAACGGGCTGATCAACAGCTGGATGCTGACCACCACCGGAGGCTGGAACACCTCCGTCACCCAGGCGGCCGCGCGGTTCTTAGTCCGCAGCGACACGGTCTTGACGGGCACGGCCTAGTCCAGGAGGAGCGCGGGCTCTTCCAGGATGGCCGCGACGTCGGCCATGAAGCGGGCGGACAAATCACCATCCACCACGCGGTGGTCGAAGGATCCGCCCAGTGTGGTGATCCAGCGCGGAATCACCTCGCCGTCCAGGACCCAGGGCTTTTGCTTGATAGTGCCGAACGCGACGATGGCAACTTCGCCCGGATTGATGATGGGCGTTCCCGTGTCGATGCCCAGGGCGCCGATGTTGGTGACGGTGAGCGTGCCGCCCTGCATCTGCGCGGGCTGGGTTTTCCCTGCCCGGGCCGTGGTGGCCAGGTTGTTCAGCGCCAGGGCCAGCTCCTTCAGGGACAGATCCTGGGCGTTCTTGATGTTCGGCACCATCAAACCCCGCGGGGTGGCGGCGGCAATGCCCAGGTTCATGAAGTGCTTGACATGGATTTCAGCCGTGTCGGAGTCTTCGTTGTCCACCCACGACGCATTTACGCTGGGGTTCCGGGCGGCCGCCCAGATGACCGCCTTGGCCAGGATGAGCAGCGGGGAGACCTTGATGCCCTCGAAGTCCCGGGAAGCCTTGAGCCGCTTGACGAACTCCATGGTGCGGCTGGCGTCGACGTCCACGAAGATGCTGACGTGCGGGGCGGCGAAGGCCGATTCCACCATCGCCTTGGCCGTGGCCTTGCGGACGCCCTTGACCGGGATACGCTCCACGCGCTGGTCCTGCGGCTTGCCGGCCTTGCCCCAGAAGCCATCAGCCTTGTCCAGTTCGGCATCGCGCTGCGACTGGTAGCTGACGAGGTCCTCGCGCGTGACCTCGCCGCGGGAACCGGTGGCCACCACATCCGCAAGGTCAATGCCGAGGTCGCGGGCGATCTTGCGGACCGGCGGCTTGGCCAGGACCCGGTTGACCAGGCCCGTGATGGTGCCGCCAAGGGTGGGACGGTTGTCGCCGGCGGCGGGTTCGTTGGCGGACACCTCGGCGGGGGTCCGCGGCTGCACAGGCTCAACCTCTGGAGCATTGAGCGTCACGGCAGCGGCCGGTGAGTTCTTACGGGGACGCCGTTTGACGGCGTCGGCCTTGGGTCCGGAACCCACCAACGGCGCGTTCGCCGGGGCGCCCCCGCTGCCGGCCGCCGTCGGCTCCTCTGCCGTATCCTCCGGGAGCTTGCCGTACAGCGGCTGCACCGGGGCATCCGGCGCGCGGACGTCGGCAGGAGTGGGATCACCGGAAACTTCGTCGCTGACACTGATGATGGCGGTGCCGACGTCGACGGTCACACCCTCCGCCACCAACAGCTCACTGACGGTCCCGGCAAAGGGGGACGGCAGCTCCACGATCGACTTTGCGGTTTCGATCTCGCAGATAACGTCGTTGATGGCGACGGCGTCGCCCGGCTTGACCTTCCAGGAGACGATTTCAGCCTCGGTGAGGCCCTCGCCGACGTCGGGCAGGTTGAACTTGTTAAGGGTCATGGTGTCCTCAGTAGGAGAGGGCGCGGTCCAGCGCCTCCAGGATGCGGTCGATGTCCGGAAGGTAGTCTTCCTCCACCTTGGCAACGGGGTAGGGCATGTGGAATCCGCCGACGCGGATCACCGGCGCCTCGAGGGAGTGGAACGCCCGCTCGCTGATCCTGGCGGCAATCTCGCCGCCCACTCCGCCGAACGTGGGGGCCTCGTGGGCCACGATCAGCCGCCCGGTCTTCCGGACGGAGGCGGTGACGGTGTCGAAGTCGATCGGGGAGATGGACCGGAGGTCAATGACCTCAAGGCTCCGGCCGTCTTCCTCCGCGGCATTCGCGGCGGCCAGGGCCACGGGCACCAGGGGGCCGTAGGCCACTACGGTGGCGTCGGTTCCCTCCCGCAGGACGTGGGCCTTGAAGGGGTCTTCCGAGGGGCCGGGACCCTGGACGTCAACGTCGCCCTTGAGCCAGTAGCGCCGCTTGGGTTCGAAGATGATCACCGGGTCCTTGCACTCCACGGCCTGCTGGATCATCCAGTAGGCGTCATGCGGGTTGGACGGGGTGATGATGCGCAGGCCGGCCGTGTGCGCGAACAGGGCTTCAGGGGATTCGGAGTGGTGCTCGATGGACCCGATGCCGCCGCCGTACGGGATCCGGATGACGACCGGCACGCTGAGGTTGCCGCTACTGCGCGAATGGATTTTGGCCAGCTGGGTGGTGATCTGGTTGAAGCCGGGGAAGACGAACCCGTCGAATTGGATCTCGCACACCGGGCTGTACCCGCGCAGGGCCAGACCGATCGCGGTGCCGATGATTCCGGACTCAGCAAGCGGGGTGTCGACGACCCGGTCGGGGCCGAATTCGCCAATCAGCCCGTCCGTTACCCGGTATACGCCGCCCAGGGGGCCGATGTCCTCGCCCATCAGCAGCGATTTGGGGTTGGCCGCCAGCGTGGCTCGGAGGCCTTCATTGATGGCCTTCGCGATGGTCATGGTGGTCATCAGTGGCCTGCCTTTGCTGCCTGCCCGGCGGACTCTTCCTCGCCGGCGAATCCTGCGCTGTATTCCTCGAACCACGCCAGTTCCTCGGCCACCAGCGGGTGCGCCTCGGCGTAGACGTTGGCGAACGACTGCCGGATGTCCGGGTCCTCGAGGTCGTGGGCGGTGCGCCGGACGTAGGCGGCGAGCTCGTCGCCGTCGGCCTTGACCTTGGCGAAGAAGGCGTCGTCCGCGAGGCCTTCGGCACTCAGGTACTTCTCGAGCCGTGCCAGGGGATCCTTGGCACGCCACGCATCCTCTTCGGCCGACTCACGGTACTTGGTGGGATCGTCGGCGGTGGTGTGCGCCCCCACCCGGTACGTGAAAGCCTCGATCAGGACCGGACCCTTGCCTCGGCGGGCGTGCTCCAGCGCCCACTCGGTGACAGCGTGCACGGCGATTACGTCATTGCCATCCACCCGGATGCCCGGGAAGCCGTAGCCCTTGGCCCGGTTGGAGAGCGGAACCCGCGTCTGCACGTTGCTGGGCACGGAGATGGCCCAGTGGTTGTTCTGGCAGAAAAACACCACCGGAGCGTTGTAGGAGGAGGCGAACACCATGGACTCGTGGACGTCGCCTTCGGAGCTGGCGCCGTCGCCGAAGTAGGCGATGACGGCGGCATCAGGTTCCTTGCCGGCAGCACCGGTTGCGGCGGCGAGCTTCTGGTCGCGTTGGATTCCCATCGCATAGCCCACTGCATGGAGGGTCTGCGCAGCCAGGACCAGCGTGTACAGGTGGAAGTTGGTGTCCTTGGGGTTCCAGCCGCCGTTGGAGACTCCGCGGAACTGGCGCAGGAGCTCGGCAAGGTCCACGTTGCGGGTTAACGCGACGCCGTGCTCACGGTACGTGGGGAAGATGTAGTCCTGTGGCTGGCTGGCACGGCCCGAGCCGATCTGCGCGGCCTCCTGGCCCGTGAGCGGCACCCACAATGCCAGCTGACCCTGGCGCTGGAGGGCGGTGGCTTCGACGTCGAACCGGCGGATCGCGGCCATGTCGGCGTAAAGGCCGCGCAGCGCCTCCGGGGTGAGCTTGTCCGCGTAGTTGCTGAACACCGGATCGGCGCCCAGCTTTCCATCGGGGCCTAGCAGCTGCACCATGTGGGCCGCGGGCTCGCCCAAGACAGCTTCAGCATCAGCTTCCCGCTGGTCGTCTACCGCTGTTCCGTCGAACTCGGTGGAAGGCAGATGAGTGCCCATACCGTCTCCTTGCTTGCCGCATCCGGATGCAATGCAAATGTCGCTGGGATATATGCCGCAAAGGGAATACATTCCGCTTGCGGCATATACATTGGCTTACTGATCCTAACTTTATCTTCGGTAAGTAGCGGAAGGGCTACTTGTTAAGTGCTAGGAACTGGCTGGTGCCTTTGTATAGTCGGCACACAACTGGAGAAAACGCGCGTTGGCTTCGGCCTCCCCGATACTTACCCTCACACCTTCGCCGGGAAACGCCCGCACGGAGAGGGCGCGTGTCCCCGCCAGCTCCGCAAACGCGGTACTTTCGGTGCCAAGGGCGAGCCACACAAAGTTGCCCTGCGCGTCGGGGATATCCCAGCCGAGATCCCGCAGGCCGGCAGTGACGCGTGCCCTCTCATCGACAAGCTTTTGTACCCTTTCCACAACCTGGCCGTAGTTCTCGAGCGAAACAATTGCCGCCCGCTCCGCAATTTGGGACACCGCAAACGGGGTTGCGGCGATGCGAAGGTACTGGGTCAGTTCGGGATGGGACACACTGTAGCCCACGCGGAGCCCTGCCAGGCCGTGCGCCTTGGAGAACGTCCGGAGCACGACGACGTTGGGGTATTTCCGGTAGAGGTCAATCCCGTCCACGGCGTCTGCCGCCCTGACGAACTCCTGGTAGGCCTCGTCGATCACCACCACCACATCGGCAGGGACGGACCGGATGAAGGCCTCGGTTTCTGCTGCCGTAAGGGCAGGGCCGGTGGGGTTGTTCGGCGTACAGAGAAGGATGATCCTGGTGCGGACGGTGACTGCAGCCGCCATGGCTTCCAGGTCATGCCGGCCGTCCGGCAGTACGGGGATACGCACACTTTCCGCACCGGCAAGGCCGACACTGATGGGGTAAGCCTCAAAGGACCGCCAAGCATAAATCACTTCATCGGCCTTGCCGTCCTCATTCTGGCCGGCGAAGGCCGCGAGGATCTGGCTCAGGGCCCCCAGGCTTCCCGCACCGGTCACAATGTCCTCGGCCGGCACGCCAAGGAACCCGGCGAGCGCAGCCCGCAACTTGCTGCTCAGCGGATCCGGGTACCGGTTGAAGTCATCCTGCCGGGCGATGGCCTCCAGCACCGCAGGAATCGGCGGCAGCGGGTTCTCGTTGGATGACAACTTGTAACTGGCCAGTCCGCTGACGGCGGCGGGAGGTTTTCCTGCGGCGTAACGGGGCAGCCGGTCCAGCACCGGGCGCGGCGCGATTCCGCCTGCCCTGGTCTCAGATGAGGTCATGGTTCCAGCCTACTTCGCGGCCGCCGGAGGCACCCGGGAGGCAAACTCCAAAATCCCGGCTTCTCCCCAAGCCACCGCGCGGGGCCATGTGGAAGCATGGTGGCATGGGTTCATTCATTCCTCGGGTCATCGTCAACGCCGCAGCTCTCTGGGTGGCCAGTTGGATCCTGCCGGGAATGGACATCGCAAGCACCGCAGCATCGGATGCGGTGGCAAGGTCCGGGATATCGCAGGATACCGGCACCATCGGGATTGTCCTGGCCTATCTCTTCATCGGCCTCATCTTCGGGGTGGTCAACGCCTTTGTGCGGCCACTGGTAAGGCTCCTGGCCCTGCCTATCACCATCCTGACACTTGGCCTTTTCGCCATCGTCATTAATGCCGCCATGCTCTACCTGACGGCCTGGATCAGCAGTTACACCCCCGTGCACCTCACCATTGACTCCTTCTTCTGGACTGCGGTGCTGGCTGCGATCATCATCTCCCTGGTCTCCATGGTGGCGGGCATCCTGCCAGGCGCCCGGCGCTGAGCCGGGCCGTCCGGGACCTGCCGTCCCAAGTAGGGGTACGCCCCAAAACAAGTACACGGCAGGTGCGCTTCCCCTAAACCCTCCTGAAACTGCAGTACCGGCCACCCATGACCCGCGGAACGCGGCCTCCTAGGCTGCTGCCAGTTGGGCCGCCGAACGGCCCGTTGCTGTCAGTTCCTGGAACGGGGGCCATCAATGAAGGCGATAAGGATCCTGGTTGCCGCCTGCGTGCTTTTCGCCTGGCAGGCGAGCCCGGCTCACGGGGCAGTCGCAGCAGGGCCGGCGCCTGGCGACGGGGCTGTGCTCGGCAACGACATCTCTTGGCCCCAATGCGGCGGCGGCCTTCCCGCACCGCCGGCGTTCGCGCTTGTGGGGGTGAACGGCGGACGGCCGGACACAGTCAATCCATGCCTGTCCGCCCAGTTGGCCTGGGCGGACCGCACCTCCGATGCCGCGGCGGGAACTCCGGCGGCGGTGTACGTGAACACCGCCGCAACCGGGCCGGTGGAATCCCTGTGGTGGCCGGCGGGCAACACGTACCTGGGCACCGACGTGGGCA
This sequence comes from Arthrobacter sp. SLBN-112, assembly GCF_030944625.1. NCBI lineage: Bacteria > Bacillati > Actinomycetota > Actinomycetes > Micrococcales > Micrococcaceae > Arthrobacter > Arthrobacter sp. SLBN-112. The sequence continues at coordinate 950,486 of NZ_JAUSXY010000001.1, read as the reverse complement.
ACCCCTACGGATTGTGCGACGGCACGGCTTCCCCGGCCTGCGCCTACGTCCACGGGTACGCCATGGCCTTCAACGATGTGGTGATCCTAAAGGATGCGGGCGACGGCGCGGTGCGGCGCGTGTGGTGGCTGGATGTCGAAACCGGAAACAGCTGGCTCTGGGACAAGGCCGCCAACGCAGCCGAGCTGGAAGGCATGGCCGCCTACCTGGAGAGCACGGGCGCGGAGGTCGGGATCTACTCCACGGCCTATCAATTCGGCGAAATCGCCGGCGGAGTCACTCCCGGAACCAACCTCTCCGGACTAAGAAGCTGGCTGGCGGGTGCGGAATCCACCTCCACAGCGCAGGAGCTATGCGGGGCCGCTCCGCTCACGCCCGGCGGGATGGTAGCCCTGACCCAGTTTACTGACGGGGACCTCGACTACAACTACCGGTGCCCCGCCGCCCCGCCACCTGCGGCGCCGCTCCCTCCCCCGCCGCCGGAGCCCGCCCCGCTCGACGCCTACGCTGAAATGCACGCAGCCCAGATCTCGTGAGCCTGTCTTGCCGCGCTTCCTACTTGGCACCCCGTTGCGGGCGCCCAGAGAAGGGGTCCCTGCGCTCCATGGGTGGAGGGGGCGGCGGAGTTTTCGCCAAGGAAAATCGCGTGGCAGTGGCAACGCCGCCGGCACCCAATACGCCGCCGAGGACGGCCGCGGACTGTGCAAGAGAGGGGTCCTTGCTGGTACCCACGAGCCGGGCGGCCTCTTCATAGCCGCTGAGGTTGTGGCCCGGTCCGAGCCCGGCGTCTTCTCCGCCGCGAACGTAGAGGTCGTTGGTCATGGTGACTGTGACCTGGTTGCGGGTGTCCGGGTTGGCAAGGCCATCGCTGCCCGGCACCCAGTCCATGCGGTGCTCCAAGTGAAGGCTGCTGACCTCGGGGGGAGGCGTGATGCGCGAGATTGGCGATCCAGCCGTTAGCACGTACTTCATGTGGTACTCCTTCCGGAACCTCTCGTCTGCCGCCAGGTTCATGGCGTGAATTCCGCCCTGGCTGTAGCCCACTCCCACTACGTCCGCCCCCGGTTGCGCTCCGGCGGCCCGCAGCGATTGGAGGACGGCGGCATTTACCTGCGCAGAATTGTTGCCCATCCCGTCGACGATGCCGCCAAGATCGAAAGGATTGGTTCCGCTGTCTTGGTCGTGAACCTGGGTGCCGGGAATGATCACCACGTACGCTTTCGCCCCGTTGTTATCCACCTCAATTACTTCGATGAAGCCGCTGCCCCGTTCCTCCAGCAGCCTGACCCGGTCCAACAGCCCTGCCGGCGTGGCATCGAGATCGATGCTCATGCTTTCTTCCGGCGTGGCGACGACCGTCCCGGTATGCAGCGCGGGGACGGCCCATTGAACCCCTGGTGTGATCGCAGGCAGGACTGCGGCCGCATTTGCCACGAGCGTCTCGGTGGCGTCGCCGTTGAGGAACCCCGTGCGCCAGAAGTCGACGTGTTTCTGGAGTTCAACCCCCGGTTCGGACAGGCGCAGCATCCACAAGGTGCGCGCAGTAGTTTCGGCAAATTCGTACTCACGCCTGCAGCTGCGGACCTGGCTGCTGGTGCGCTGGAGTTCCATGCGCACTTTTTGGACATCGTCGCGTGCGTCGCCAACGGCAATTAGTGCAGCGGTCCCCGTGACGCGCGGCTGGTCTTGGTAAGCACCGAGCTGCTGCCACGTGTTGAAAAGCTCCATCTCGATGGTGGCGAGCCTGTCGGCCAACCCATCGAGCTTGACGGCGCCTGCATCGAGCTCCTCCAACTGGACAGTAATGCCACCCACGCCTCCAGAGATCTCCAGGATGCCGTCGGGGGGCGGGGGCGACACATGGATAGGGCCTCCCGACCCGGCCGGCGTTGTGTCGGCCATCAGAAGCGGCTGTCCGGCGAACACTCGGAAGTCAGGGTTGCAAGTGCATGGGCAGCTACGGCGGCGGAGGCCTCCCGCAGCCGGTCAAGTGTCCTTCGCACCGCCACGGCCTGAAGGCTGACGGAATCGCGATATGCCTTACCGGCCGGTGATTCCCAGTCTGACAGCTGGATGTCATGGAATCCGGCGAGGACCTCTTCCGTCCTGTCGGCACAATGTGCCACTCTTCTGGCCAGCTCTTGGACTTCACTGCTGGAGCGCTGCCCGCTGCCCCAGATCCCGTCCGCCAGATCATTCCCCATGCCCACTCCTGCCCTGCCTTCCGGGCTGTTGATACCCGCGCCTCGCCACCTGCCATCCCAACGCTAGGGACCCCGCCCGCGGCCGGTAAGCGCCGCCGTCGGCTATGTGGAAAAGTAACGTGGGATGCCCGCTTAAGGCGCCGCCTGACTTCGTGAAAGAATCAGCACATGCCTGAAACTGCCGCCACAGCTGACACCCGTACGCCCTCAGGACGCCTGGCCCTCGCCGCGTCGCCGGAAAAAATCGCGCTCGGACCCCTCGACGGCCGCTACCAGCCCGCCGTCGCGCCCCTGGTCGATTACCTGTCCGAGGCGGCACTGAACCGGGACCGTGTGGCCGTTGAAGTGGAATGGCTCATCCACCTGACCAGCAACAACGTCCTTCCCGGCGCCGGCCCGCTGAGCACCGAACAGCAGGACCAGCTCCGGGCGATTGTCACTGAATTCGATGCTGCCTCCGTGGCGGAGCTCGCCGAAATAGAGGCCGTCACGGTCCACGACGTGAAGGCTGTGGAGTACTACATCGGGCGCCGCCTGCCCGCCGTCGGCATCGAAAACCTGACCGCCATGGTCCACTTCGGCTGCACCTCCGAGGACATCAACAACCTGTCCTACGCCCTCGGCGTCAAAGGTGCTGTGGAGGACGTGTGGCTGCCCGCCGCCCGCAAGCTCGTGGCGGAGATCAGCACGATGGCCGAGGAGAACCGCGCGGTGCCCATGCTGTCACGCACGCACGGCCAGCCTGCCACTCCCACCACCCTGGGCAAGGAACTGGCGGTCATCGCCCACCGCCTGACCCGCCAGCTGGACCGGATCGCCAAGACCGAATACCTGGGCAAGATCAACGGCGCCACCGGCACGTACGCCGCCCACGTGGCCTCCGTTCCGGGTGCTGACTGGCAGCAGGTCTCCAAGTCGTTCGTCGAGGGGCTGGGCCTCACCTGGAACCCCCTGACCACCCAGATCGAAAGCCACGACTGGCAGGCCGAGCTGTACGCCGACGTCGCCCGCTTCAACCGGATCCTGCACAACGTCTGCACGGACATCTGGAGCTACATCTCCATCGGCTACTTCGCGCAGATCCCCGTCGCCGGCGCCACGGGCTCCTCCACCATGCCGCACAAGGTCAATCCCATCCGGTTCGAAAACGCCGAGGCCAACCTGGAGATCTCCTCCGGCCTGCTGGACGTCCTGGGCTCCACCCTGGTCACTTCCCGCTGGCAGCGCGACCTCACCGATTCCTCCAGCCAGCGCAACATCGGCGTCGCCTTTGGCCACTCCCTGCTGGCTATCTCGAACGTTGCCAAGGGCCTGGAGCGCCTGGACGTTGCCGAGGACGTGCTGGCCGGTGACCTGGACACCAACTGGGAGGTCCTGGGCGAGGCCATCCAGATGGTGATGCGCGCCGAGGCGATCGCCGGCGTCGAAGGCATGGAGAACCCGTACGAACGGCTGAAGGACCTCACCCGCGGCCACCGCGTGGACGCCGCCCGCATGCAGGAATTCGTGCAGGGCCTGGGCCTGTCCCCCGAAGCCGAGGCCCGGCTCCTGGCCCTGACGCCCGGCAAGTACACCGGCATCGCGGACCAGCTGGTGGACCACCTGAAGTAAAGCCCGCAGCAGGGCAGGAACGTACGACGACGGCGCCGGGCCCGGGAGGGTCCGGCGCCTTCCTTGTATCCCGCGGTGTGCCCTGCCTGCCGTTGCGGTGCGTGTGAGCCGGCGTCCGATCGGGTGGGAAACTGGAATCATGAGGCTGCTCCTGATCCGACATGGCGAAACTCCCGGGAACGTCCTGGGCCAACTGGACACCGACCACCCGGGCCCCGGGTTGACCGAGCTGGGTGAACGCCAGGCTGAGGCCATGGCACGGGCACTGGCCAACGAGAGCATCGGGGCACTGTACGCCTCCACCCTGATCAGGACGCAGATCACTGCGGCCCCGCTGGCCCGGCTGCATTCCCTTGATATCGAGATCCTGGACGGCCTGCACGAAATCGAGGCAGGCTCCCTGGAGAAGCTCACGGACCACGAATCCCACAAGCGCTACATGGGGACGGTCATCTCGTGGGCCGCCGGCGACCTGGACCAGCGCATGCCGGCAGGGCCGGACGGCCACGCCTTCTTCGAGCGTTTCGACGCCGCGATCGCGAACGTGGTGGAGCGCGCGGTGCGCGATCAGCACGGCACGGCGGCTGTGGTCAGCCACGGCGCCGCCATCCGTACTTGGGCCGGGATGCGGGCCCAAGGCGCAGGCCACGAGTTCGCTGCACGGCATATCCTGGCGAACACCGGAATCGTGGCGGTGGAAGGGAGCCTGGAAGCGGGCTGGAACCTGATCCACTGGGATGGCAGCCCGGTGGGCGGCCTTGCCTTGGCCGACCCGACCGCCGGGGATCCGACCGGCCGGGACGTCACGGCTCCCTAAAGCTGCTGCCGGTGCCGGCGGCCAGGGAAGATCCGCCGCGTCCTGCACGGGCCGCCCTGGCTGTCCCGCGGGACCGCGGGCACAAGCCGCGCCGCCATCGCGGCGGCGTCCGCCGCCGTCGGCCTTTCCGCGGCGTCCATCGCGGTCAGCGCGCGCAACAGGACTCCCCAGTCGCCCAGGTGGTCAGGGATCTTCGGGGGCCGCAGGGTCCGGGCCACGAGTGACTCGATGGCCGTCCCCGGAAACGCCTTGGTTCCGGTGAGGAGCTCCAGCAGGACCAATCCCATGGCGTAGACGTCCCACGACGGGTCCGTCACCTGGCCGGATGCCTGCTCCGGACTCATGTAATGCACTGTGCCCGAGGAGATCCCCGGATCGGGGGCAGACCCCGCAGCCGCAGTGATTCCAAAGTCGATGATGCGGACCGGGCTTCGCCGCAGGCCGCTCAGCATCAGGTTGGCCGGTTTGATGTCACGGTGCACCAGGCCCCTGGAATGAAGGTGCGCCAGCGCGCCGAAGAGGCCACGCGCCCACACGGCTACGTCCGCCGGCCGCGGGCCCTGCATGCGGATGGCTTCCGCGAGGCTTGCCCCGAGAGCCAGTTCTTCGATCAGGAAGGCATGCCCGGCGGAGGGGCCACCGGCAGGCATGACGCCGCCGGCGATAAACCTCACGATGGAGGGGTGGTCCAGCCCTGCCAGGACTGCTGCTTCGTTGTGGATCCGCTGTTGGTGTTTCCTGTGGTCAGCCGTGGCGATCTTAACGGCGGCATCGGGGCCGCCTGCCAGGTCGACGGCACGGAAAACTTCGGCGGCAGATCCGCGGCCGAGCCGCTCTCCAAGCCGGTATCGGCCGGCCAGCACCACGCCTTCGGCAGGACCTACAGGCTGCAGAACTGCCGCGGGCATCACCGTCCCGACGGCGGTCATGCCGGGAGGGCAGCTGGGGTGGATCCCTGGCGGGAATCGCCCGCCGAGCGCATGCGGGCGCCGTTCGCAGGCCACGCATCAAGCTGGAATCCGCAGCCGCAGCGCCACACGGGCGGAAGTTCAATGCCGTTGGCTTCGGCTGGCGCGAACGTGTAGCTGGCGCCAACGGGCCCCAGAGCGGGAGTGACCAGCCGCATTGCCGTCCCACAGTGGACCGCAGACTTTCCCTGCGGCGCGGAATTACCGTCCAAGGGATGGTCGAAGCAGGAGGGGGCTGGTCAGGACAGCCATGCCGTCGCCCGGATCAGGCGGTGAAACTTCGGTGAAAGTAACCAACTCACTCACGACTCCGTTGGGGAAGCAGCTTCGGGGAACAATCGTAAGCTTACATATAACTAGGCCATCTAGCTAGTCCACCTAGCTAATCTTTTTCTCTTCCCCGTCGTGCGAAGCGAGGGCTTGTGTCATCCGCTGCAGGAAATCAACCACAATGCGGGCTTCCTCGGCAGTAAGGCTTTCCGTGACGGACATCATCCGCCGATGCATTGCCCCCAGCGTTTCGCGGACTTCTTTGTCCGACTCTCCAGTGGCGATGACCACCACGGAGCGCCGGTCAGTGGGGTGGGGTTCACGCCGGACGTGGCCGCTGGCGACCAGTCGGTCAATCAATGACGTGGTGGAGGCGCTGGTGATGTTGAGGAACTGGCTAAGGTCCTTGGGAACCACTTTTTTGCCGGATGCCTGCTCCCGCAGCAGGTACCGCAAGGCGAGGATGTCCGTTTCGCCCATACCCATGGAGTCCCTGGTGGTGCGGCGGATTTCCGTCTCGGCCGACCGGTAGTCCCGGAGCGACTTCAACACCGCTGCGCTGTTGTCCAGCTGCCCATCGGGTCCATACCAGTAGCCAGAGCCCTCGTTGCCCGTAGAAACCATAAAATCAGTTTAGACCACCTGATAACTAGCCTGCCAAGCAACTTGCCTGCGGGCCGCGACCCGGCGTTATCCAGGTGCTTACCGCCAGGAAACACCCGCGTAATCCCCGGCACCTAGCCTTGTCAGGCATACCCCTCCGGCGAATCGAGGCAGATATGCAGACAAACCCCAGGCTGAACATCCGGCAGGTCTCCTGGTCCAACCCTGTGGGCGCCGATCTTCGCCGCGCCCAGCAGGCCGAACTCGACGCCCGCTTTGGCCGGCCGGACCACGAACCCGGCCCGCCACCGTCGGGCGCCGACTGCGCTGTCTTCCTGGTGGCGTACGACAAGGGCTCGGGCCAGCCCGTGGGCTGCGGGGGGCTGCGCCTGCTGGACGGGGCAACGGCGGAGATCAAGCGGCTCTACGTCCTGCCTTATACGCGGGGTTCAGGCGTGGCCAGCTCCATCCTGGCAGCCCTTGAAGCAGAGGCCTTCAGTCAGGGCATCACCCGCATCAAGGCGGAAGCCGGATCCGCCCAGCCCGACGGCAGGAACTTCTACGAGAATTCCGGCTTTGATGCGATCCCGAATTTTGGGCCGTACATCGGGGTGCAACACTCGTACTGCTACGCCAAGAGCATCAATGCGCGCAGCGCCGCCCATACGGCCATGGCATAGGCCCGGACGGTCCCGCGGCCGGGCCCGTCACAGTGGGAGGGCCCGAGGTGCGTTGGGCTAACCTCAGCCTATGGAAACAGCAGACATCACGTTCCGCACCCGCAAGTGGGTCAGGCCGGAGGACCTCAACGCCAACGGAACGCTGTTTGGCGGGAGCCTGCTGAAGTGGATCGACGAAGAAGCCGCGATCTACGCAATCCTCCAGCTGGGAAACGGCCGCGCTGTCACCAAGTACATCTCCGAGATCAACTTCGTCAGCTCGGCGGTGCAGGGAGACCTCATCGAAATGGGCCTGACGGCCACCCGTTTCGGCCGGACTTCGCTGACCATGCGGGCCGAGGTCCGCAACATGATTACCAGGCAAAGCATCCTCACCATCGAGGAAATCGTCTTCGTAAACCTGGACGCCGCCGGCAAGCCGGAACCGCACGGTTACACCGAGATCACTTACGACCGGGACCGGATCCCTACCCACCACCTGACGGAGACGCTGCAGCAGGACTGAGCAGCGGGGCGAGGTTGAGCAGGCGGTCACGGAGGGGCTGGGCACCCTCCGCCAACGCCACCTTCATCATCGCCGCGGATCCCAAGCTGAGGGCGCGGGTCCGCAGCCGGCGCTGCCGGTTGTAGGCGGCGAGCGCTTTTTCCCGGGGAAGGCTGTTCAGCAGGTCGGCCAGGACCACGGCGTCCACCAGCGATTCGCAGGCACCGCGGCCGAGGTTGGGCGTCATGGCATGGGCCGCGTCCCCCACGAGTACCGCCCCACCGCGGACATAGGACCGCAGTGGGGGAGTAGTCCAGATCCGCTGGGCCAGGGAAAGCTCCGGACTGGCAGTTGCGAGTACCTCCCGGATGGCGGGAGCGTGACTCGCGAAACGCCGGCGCGCCTGCGCCAGCGCCTCTTCCACGGCTATCCCGGCAGGGCCAAGCTCCGATCGCCAGCTCCCGTACCAGTTGGTTCCGCCAGGGGCGGCCGCAATGCCGAACAGGTCTCCCCGCCCCCAATACTCCCCAACCTCGTCGGCGTGGACCGGGGAAGGGATGGTGCCGCGGACGGCGAGGGCAGAGGTCAGCCTGGCATCCGTTGCAGTCCCCCAAACCTCGCGGCGGACAACGCTGTGCACGCCGTCGGCCCCCACCAGCAGCCCGGCACCTCCGGGCAATTCCCGTACATGGGCGGCCACCCTCCGGACGGTTCCGGGCACGGCCCCGTCCAACAGCCGCAACAGGTCCACCCGGGAAATCCCGAACAACTCCCCGCCGCGGACGGTGATCCAGGGCTTACCGGCGGCATTGCGGATGGACCCGCTCCCCAGCACGGGGCTCACAGTACGCGCACCGGCCAGGACACCCACCCGCGCCAGTGCACGCTGCGCATTGGGCCACATGGCCAGCACGGTGCCCACAGTGGGCAGTTCGGGGCGCTTCTCGTAGATCGACACCTCGAAACGGGACGGGTCCAGGCAGGCCGCCAAGGCCAGGCCCGCGATGCCGCCGCCGACGATGGAGATTGCTTCCATGCGGCCAATTCTACTACTTTTGTAGTGGCATGGAAGGGGCACTTACACTGGGCGCATGCCTGACCGCCGCACGGAACTGATGGACGCCGCCCTCGGGGTGGTGGCGGACAAGGGAATGAAAGGCCTCACGCACCGTGCCGTGGACGCTGCGGCCGGCCTGCCGGAGGGCACCACGTCCAATTACTTCCGGAGCCGCGCGACCCTCGTCGACGCGGTACTGGGCCGCCTGCTGCAGCTTGATTCCGGGCTGCTCCAGGGCGCCGGCCCGGCCGGACCGCCGTCGGGCATCCCGGAACTGGCCGGCCAATTGGCCGCCGTGGTGCTCGCCCTGGCCCGGCAGCACGCGGGCCTCACCCGGGCGCGGATGGCCCTGTCTCTGGACCGCCCGGAGGCAGTGACCGCCGGCCACTACCTCCTGCTGGCCGGCCTGGAGCAGGCCCTGGATGGTTTGGGGGTGGCGGACCCGGCGGCGCGGGCCCGGGACGTGGCTGACTACGCTGACGGCCTGTTGTTGCACCTGCTCACCGTTCGGCGGGACCAGCAGCCGGACCCGGCCGCAACCGCAGCGGCGATCCGACGCCTGCTCGCCCCGTGAAGCGTGCCCGGCAGGCCGCCGTCGTACTCCTGAACCCTTAGGAGGCCGTGGGCCAGCCCGTATATGCCTCGGCCAGGTACGCCATGCCATGCCGGGACGAGACCACCGAATTCAGTTCGCCAAGCTGGCGGGCGCGGGAGAAGTCGTCGGCGTCCGCGGGGGTGTGCAGCATGGTGGTCATCCAGTAAGAGAACTGCTGCGCCTTCCACACCCGGTCCAGGGCACGGTCGCTATAGGTGTCCAGCAGGCGGCCCGAGCCGGAGTTGTAGTTGCTGTCCAGTCCCTCGAAGAGGACCTTCACGTCATTAATGGCCAGGTTCAGCCCTTTCGCCCCCGTGGGCGGCACGGTGTGCGCGGCATCCCCGGCGAGGAACAGGTTGCCGTGACGCATGGGGGTGTGAACGAAGCTGCGGAACGGCAGCACCATCTTCTCCAGGACCGGCCCCTCCTTGAGTTCAAACCCGTTGCCGTTGACCCGGCTGCGGAATTCGGCCCAGATCCGGTCGTCATCCCACTCCGCCACGTTCTCCTTGGGGTCGCACTGGAAGTACATCCTCTGGACGGTTTCGGTGCGCTGGCTGATCAGGGCGAACCCGTTGGCGGAGTTGGCGTAGATCAGTTCATCGGAACTGCGCGGCGCTTCGGTTAGGATGCCAAACCAGGCGAAGGGGTATTCGTGGAAGTACCACTTGCGGTGCGCCTCGGGGATCTGGAAGCGGCAGTGGCTGCGCGAGCCGTCCGCACCCACCAGGAAATCGGCCTGGATCTCGAACTCCACACCCTCGGAATCGGTGAACCAGACCTTCGGCTTGCCCTCCAGGTCGTGGACCGACGTGTCGCTTACGCTGTAGCGGACGTCACCGCCGTCGTGCTTCCTGCGGGCGGCCAGGTCCAGGAACACGTCCGTCTGCGGGTAGAGCCACACTGACTCCCCCACCAGGTCCTTGAAATCGACGCGGCGGCTCTCGCCGTTGAACCGCAGCTCGATGCCGTCATGTCGGTCGCCGTCGCGCAGCACCCGGTCTGAGACCCCGCTGTCCACGAGCAGGTTCACAGTTCCGTGCTCCAGGATGCCTGCGCGCACCGTATGCGAAATTTCCTCGTGGCTGCGGACCTCGATCACCGTGGACTCGATTCCGGCCGTGGCCAGCAGGTGCGAGAGCATGAGGCCTGCCGGGCCGCCGCCCATGATGGCTACTTGGGTGGTGATGATTTTTCGTGCCATGAC